>CAMDSZ010000282.1 GCA_945906945.1 Akkermansia muciniphila | reverse complement strand
GTGTCCCGATTGGACACCACGGCCCCAGCTTGCACGCGCTCACCATCACCGGTTTCGACGCCGACGGCCCGCCCACCTTCGACCAGAATCCGCCGCACACTCGTGTTGGTGTGAATCTCCACACCGAGTTCCACCGCAAGCTTTCTGAGGGCCTCGGGAACCGCTGCCGTACCGCCTATCGGATAGGAGACACCCTCGTTGGACTGCATATGCGCTATCCCGCAAAGCACTGCTGGCGACTGCTCCGGACACGAACCCACATACTGCGTAAAATGATCCAACATCTGCGCCACGCGCTCGTCAGAAACGTAAGACCTCAGCAGCCCTGAAACCGTGCGCCCAAGCCGGATGGAAAACACATCCATCAGCGAGCCCGCAGTGAACATTTCCTGGGGCTTGAACATGTCTCTGAATCCCCCGACCGGCTTCCAGAAAAAAACGCGCTCTGAAATTTCCGACTGCTTTTTTGAGAGCTCAAGAAAATGCCTAAATCCCTCTCCCCCTCCAGAACCGGGCGCAAAAGCCTCGATCCTTTTCGACATCTCGCCGCCGTCCGCAACTAGGTCGAGCGTGGAGCCATCTTCAAAAAAACTGCGCCACTGCGGGTCGAGTTTAACAAGATTCAACGCTGACTCCAGCGGCCGACCGGCTTCGCCAAAAATTCGTCGCAACACCGAGGGCACCGTCACAATCGTCGGCCCCATGTCGAAGCGAAAACCCTTATCCCGATGCACCGCGGCCTTACCCCCTACCCAGGAATTGGTTTCGAATACCCGGACTCGGTATCCACGGGCTGCCAGAGTGCAGGCTGAGGCAAGTCCGCCCAATCCTGCACCAATCACCACCACCGTTTGCGAGTCATGGTTCGTCATACATTACACCTCCGTTGAGAATTAATCATTCAGCCCTGCGTTTTTTTGGTTAGTAGCCTTTTCTGCGAATTCATCTGACGCCATTGGCGGAATCCGAGCTTTGCCAAATGCGAGAGCGCTCGGGCCTTCTTCAAAAAAGTGCCGCTATGCAACAAACGGACCAGCGCGAGCAAAAGTCCAGGGGACGGCTCCTGACCCGACAAATGCGGCGGAATCCCCCCCCGCCTTGTCTGTAGTACCTTGGGGCGCGTCATCTCGAGCAGCCCTTCTGCGCCACGCGTCACTCCGTAACCACTGCGCATGCTCCCTCCAAATGGAATCCGAGGGTCAGCCGTGGGTACTATCAGATCGTTAATCACAATGGAGCCGGCACGGATGTTCGACGCTAGGTGCCTCGCAGCGGCTTGACTCTGGCTGAAAATCGTCGCGCCCAATGCGTAAGGGCACATTTCATCGGCCCGGATTGCCTCAAAATCATCTTCGACAACCCTAACGCTAATAATCGGGAAAAAGAAATCCCCCTCAAAAATCGGTGCCGTCTGAGCGTCCACAAACGCCACAATCGGGGCGGCCGGATGATGGATATCACCCCCGTCAGCACCGCTCAAAAACCTTGTCTCAGCGCCTTTCGCCCGGGCTAGCAGGGCGGCAACGCGCACCCGATCCCTTTCCGCAATTGGCAAGCGAGGAAGCGAGGCGAGAGATTCTTTCAAGACCCGCTCAAATTCAACGGCAACCTTGCGCGCGACAAACACCCTCCGCGGAGCAATGCAGGTGCGGCTGCCGTTGAACCCCAGCCCGAATCGTAACGCCGCGCCAACCCTTTCCATCTCGGCATCCTCTCGCACAAACATCGCGTCGCATCCGGACAACTCCGCAACCACCGGAACTGCGTGCTGGCCGAGCGCGGCGGTCACCTGGGTACCGACATCGTAGCTGCCCGTGAAAAAAACCTTGTCCAAGTTCTGCTCGGTCAACTCCCTGCCCGCCTCATCAGAGTCGGAGAGCACATGGAGGATTCCCCTCGGAAACCCACACTCCACAACAATCGCGGCAAAGGATTGCGCAACCGCTGCGCAACCCCGCGCAGGCTTCCATAAGACGGCATTTCCAGCCACTAGCGCCTGCACCACCTGCACTGCTCCCAAAAACAACGGGTAGTTCGAAGGGGAAATCACCCCCACCACCCCAAGAGGCTCACGGCTGACTTCTGTCTCCACTTTCCCGATCCATACGGGCCTCCCTTCTGCCCCCAAATGCTTCGTCGCAAGAATGCCCCGTGCGTTGCGCTCTAAAAACCGGCAAGCCTCCAGCAGGGGCAAAACCTCAGCGGCCAACGCCTCATAAACAGAATGCTGAGGTCCCGAAGCTTCAACCGCCAGATCGCCCGCTCGCTCGGATAGAAGCGAGCGGATCCGGCGCAAAATCTCAAGCCGCTCGGCGATTGGATGCATCCCCCACATTTTCTGAACGGCCCGGGCGAACGCGACCACGTGGGAGATCCCTTCGAAGTGTCTGTCGGCAAACATTCTATAATTCATGCTTCTAAACACCGGCTGTCCACTCGCTACCGCGCTTGAGAAAGAAGCCGGTATCATAAACGCCAACCGGTCAATCCTAGCACCTTCAGGAACACCCCGCGATGCACGACGCATCCTCGGTTATGAGCGCTCCCAAAAAGCCTCCGATTTCCCCGCTCCATGGACTCGGCCGTAGGCCTCAACCCGTGAACCTGGCCGCGCCCTCCGCGGCAGCTCCATTGGAATGACTGCGTCTCACCTAATAGTTTGGCTCCCACTGAGTCATCCCACGCCACCTGAAGTAACGCGCAACCACCGCAGCCACCAAAGCCGCCACGAGCCGACGCCCCGCGAAAAGAACCATCCGCGGTCCCCCCGGACGCGAGTGATCCTCTCAACGAGGCGGCGGCTGGTAGCGGCTGAACAGATACCCTCGGTGAAACCATAATAAAGTTAACGAAAATATCTAGCAATAAAAGCAGAGCTGCAGGGTTAACATTAACTCGGGTTCGCGATTACCGCCCCGCCGCCCACCGATTAGCGGGTTCCTTTGCGGCAATTGCCCCCCACTCCTCAATCCGATCCCCGGGATTTACTTGCGATAAACCCCCAGCTAGATCCGAACCGGACTCACCGGGGAACGCCAACCCGAAATCTTCACACATTAAACGGGCTGTGATTCGCGCCCCCTCGTAAATCACCGGAAGCCCGCTCCCGGGATGAGTCCCCCCACCGACCAAATACATTCCATCAACATCTTCAAACCGGTTTCTAGGCCGGAAGTGAAGCATTTGGGTGAGTGAATGTGCCAGATTGAAGGTTGCTCCTTTGTGGATGGCGTACTGGGATTCCCAGTCAGCGGGAGTGACCATTTTCTCATAGCGAATCGCCTTCGAAATCCCCTTGAAACCCGCGGCCTCCGCCTTCCTGAGTAGCATCTCCCTGAATCCAGGAGCCTCTCTCTTCCAGTCGATGTTGGCCGTGCGGTGCGGAACCGGCGCAAGCAAATACATGGCGCTCTGCCCCTCGGGCGCAAGCGAAGTATCGGTCACGCATGCGTTCTGAACGTAGAAGGAGGGATCAGTCGGCAGAACCTTGAGATCCTCGATTTCACTCAAATTGCGGCGGTAATCAGAGGAGATCTGGATGGAGTGATGGGGCATCCCCTCGAATCCACCGTCCACCCCCAAATAAAGCATAAAGGTGGAGCAGGAGAACTGCTTGGACTCGAGTTTTGCATCCGTCCAGCGCTCCCTTTTTTCATTCGGAACAAGAGAGCACATGGCATGCGCAAAATCAGCATTGGTTACAACGGCATCTGCCTCGTACCGAGAGAGGGCAGTCCGAGCACCGACCACTCGGCGTCCGGCAAAATCAAAAGAAGTGACGGGCTCATTAAGCCTGATTTCAACCCCGAGACGCTGCGCCACGCGCGCCATCGCTTGGCTCACTTCGCCGCATCCCCCCATTGGATGCCACACCCCGTACTCGTATTCGAGGTAACTCAAAATACTGAATAAACTGGGACACCGAAACGGTGACATGCCCAAATACTTGCTCTGGAAACTGAACGCGAGACGCACCCGCTCGTCAGAGAAGAAACGGTGCAAGTAACCGTCCACCGACTCCCATGGACGAATGTGAGGCGCGGAGGCCAGCACCTCTTTCGCCAGAAGGCTTCCCCACCCCAGAAATGGACGCTCCAAGCACGAACGAATGCTCCCAAATTTTTCGCGGTTATCCGCAATGAACCTTTTGAACCCGGCCGCGTCTCGCGGACAGAGGGAAGCGATCTGAGCCTCCATTGATTCCGCCCGCGGGGTCGCGTCGATGCGAGACCCGTCGGAGAATTGGATGCGGTATTGGGGGTCGAGCCGGACCATCTCCACTTCCTCTCTCAAACTTGTGCCGGCCGTGCGCAGAATTTTATCGAGAATCTGCGGGTATAGAAAGAAGGTCGGTCCAAGATCAAAACGGAAACCATCCTCTTCGATCGATGAAGTACGACCTCCAACGGTTCCCATGCGCTCGAGCACGACGACCCGTGCACCGGCAACCGCGAGCTGAATCGCCACAGCTAATCCTCCGGGACCGGCACCTACTACGACTACTTTCTTTTGTTTAGCCATTCGAGTGTTTCGGGGTTTGCTTGATTTTAGGGGAGTGAAAGAAGTTTAGAGAGGGGTCTTTAACCCGCATGCCCGGGCAACGCACCAGCCCTTGAACGCTTCAAACAACATGAAGACACAGCTGCCCGCCAACGTCACAGCCACAAACGTGTTTTCACGAAGAAACCAGGCGGCAGCGCCGCATCCGAGACCGCACGCGCCACGGACCAGTCGTCCGATGGTACCGATGTTTGGAGAAAAGAAACTCATGAGGTGACGTTTAAGAGTGAGTGAATCCTTGTGATAGAATCGATAATCAAACCGCTCCGCAGCAAAAGAGACACGATACCAGCTTGTGATGGGTTTACCCTGCCCTTTGGTCGGCAACAGTTTGGCTACAGGTTGCAAAAAGAGAGCGCATCCCATCGCAAACTACCATACCGGCACACATGCGAGATTCACTCGCCGTCTAGGTTTCGTCAAGTGTATCGCCCGCAATATCTCCGAAATTTAAACAAAACTTGAACACAAACGATCTCCCTTTAAGATCACAACCATGCCGGCGATCGCCTCGATCCATACCGCAGCCACGCGAACGGGGCTATCAACGCACACAATCCGAGCCTGGGAGACTCGCCATCAAGCAATCGTTCCGTCCCGCTCATCCGGCAGACATCGGCTATACTCCGAGGCCGACATTCGCCGCCTGAGCTTGCTTGCGGACGTCTCAAAACTCGGCCATGGGATCGGAAAAATCGCCAAGCTGAGCAACGTCAAATTGTTGGAAATCCTTTCCGCCTCACCTGCCGCATTCGTGGAGCCCGATGCCCCCACTGAGTATTCGCGGCCAGACAAGGAGGGAGCAAGGGAGTCACGCTCCTCACGGGCGCCTCGGGATATTCGAAGTGAAATTGGCGAACCTTTTCGTCTAAAATGCCTCGAAGCAGTTTCAGATTTTGACACCCGCGGATTGGAGTCAGCGTTGCAGGATGCCCAGGTCACGCTTGGCGACTTTGGACTGTTGAGGTTTGTCGTGGCCCCGCTGGCTGAACAGGTTGGCGAACAGTGGCGGCAGGGCGTTTT
>CAMDSZ010000281.1 GCA_945906945.1 Akkermansia muciniphila | reverse complement strand
GCCAGGGGATTCACCGCTCGCTTTGACTCGGCCGGGGGGACTGAAAAATGGCTGATCATTTTTTCACGGTTTACGATGTCCCCGCTACGCAAATTGCGATCATTGGTTGGCGGGCAGGAACACATGGAACACATAGAACATGTGTTCTCTGACTGCCAGAGGGGGTGATGCATCGGGGGCAGTGGAAAGCGGTGCCGTTGTCTGTTAGGTACTCAGGCACCGCTTTGTAGGTTAGCCGTTCGTCATCTCGGCTGAGACCGATTCTACAGGTAACCTTCGTCCTCTCGATGTGGGGGCATGAGGTTTTTGGGGACGCTACCAGAGGGCCAAACCTCGCCGACAACGATGAGGCGGCTCTTTGAAGATTCTAAGAAGTCCACACGGACATCAGCCTCGTCACCAATCCATCGCTTCAGTTGCTGAAGCCGTTCTTGGTCATCCACTCCGAGATGTTTCCACATTTTCTTTTTCCACGACAACAGCATGCTGCTCAAAATACCTGGGTTTTTGAGCGGGAACCATTGCCGCGCAATCCATCTGTAGTTTGTTGATTGATGGTTCGTAAGGAACCACTCCAGCACGTAGGATTTGTTAGAGTTAGGGGTAACCTGAGCTGAGTGCAGTTTGGCCGCGTAATGTCCGGGTTGCGGGTCATTTCGATCGCCTAAGTAGCTGCCTTCGAAGACGAGTGAGGGTTTAATAATTGCCATATTTTTTGTTGTTTATAACTGGATTTGTTGAACTTGTGACTGCGTTTTGCTGGGATTTTCGGAGGTGTGTGTGGGCTACAGACGCCCTGTCAAACTTGTGGGGAGTGATGTGCCCGAATGTGGGGGGCGGGTGAGGAGGGTGAGGAGACTTCCGGCGGGTTGTTCGTATACATTATACCCCCCTTTCTTCTTTCCCTTTAAGAAGTGGGTTGGACACTCCTCACCCTCCTCAAATTGGAATCGGACCCCCTATCCAGTACTCCTGCACTCGGGTTTCTTGGGTCAGACCCAGCCTGCGAACTCTTCCTGTGCCATCGTCGGCAAGCTTGCTTAGATAAGTTCCGCATGCGCCAGGCCACGACAGCAAACTTCGGGCTGCATGAGCGTTGTCTTTCATCTGGTCGGTCAGCTTCGCCTGCAATTGACTCGCTGTTCCCCGCCATCCCCTCTCGCCTCGATCTGACACTTCAAAACACAGATTTTCCCCGTAGAAAATCTCCAGCAGTTTTTCTTCGGGAGACAGTCCCTGAATGAGACGGACAAGCTCTTCATCCCAATGGCAAACAAGTCGCCCTGTCTTTGGATCTTTCCATTCAGCGAGATCGAGGTCGTCCAGCTCTTTAAGAAAGCCAGGCAACGCGTCGACGACTTTTTCCCTGATCAGCGGTATGTTGCCCGCGAGATCCTCAGGCAAAGGAGATGCAGATGTTTTAAGGAGGATAATCTTATCCGCAACAGTTCTGTCGAGCTCTGGCAAGACTCGCAGGTGATGTGGTGGATTACTGTTGACTGCGATTATTAACGCTTGCACAGGCGCGCACTGGATCGAGTTTGTGCCCTTACCCTCTACAGACACACTTCCGGCAAAAAGGGTGGCCTTGATGAACTGAGCGAACTCCGTTCTGGCAGAACGGTCTCTTGCTGCAGCATCGTCATCCACCGTCAACAGTTCAGCTCGCGCAAGGTCGCTGTTAAAACGCGTCTGTCCGCTGAGGTATTTGTAAGCACTCGCAGAACGCCCCCCAAGAGAAAGTTTCACGATTTCTACGAGAAGACTTTTTCCATGGCCAGCGTCACCCGCGACGACCAGAGCAGGCAGCTGATTTCTTTTCCCTGATAGCACAGCCCTACGCGCACGCTGGAGCCACGCTAGGAAGTTCCGGTATTGCGGTTGGTCGCTGCCTCCCAGCAATTTCACGACAAAATCACGCACAAAGCTACCATCTCCTGGTCGAGCTTCAATTATCGTGGGTCCTTTCGTGACCAGAAATTTGTCGCCATTGAACGAGTGAACTCCTTTACGGTAGCCCGCAATCTCCCCTACAAACGACACATGCTGCTCCAATCTAATTCGACACGTTGGACAGTCTTCGGATTTTGGATCAACACCATAGAGTCGGAGATGTTTCACCACGTCTGTCTCTCTCGTGAGGGGTATGAAATCGTTCGCGGATTTCATAAAGTACCCAGACTTTCCTGCGTAAAAAAAGTCAGCGATCACACCATTAAACCCATGTTTTTTGGCATGATAGACCAGCGTACCAAAACCAATGCGCGCAAAAGGTGACGAATCTAATAGCAGCGCATACTCCCCCTGGCACTCCTCTGGAGACCAGGCTGAGAGTAACCTAATTGCGCTTTCATTACTCCCCAGTGAGTTGCGTACACTTGCGCTTATTTTGAGCCAGTCTGAGTAATCGGGCCTTGGCGGAATACTCCGCAAAAGCGCCTCTACTACACACTCCTTTGGAGTTGCTACTCGAACATCACAACCCTCCCTGCTCATGGGATCGGCACTACAGTTGTCCGGGTCGTCATCGTCTGCAGGGAAATGACGATCAACATCCAGCGGGAGTGCGTGCTCGTTGATAGAGCAGTCGGGGTCATGTGAAAGATAGCAAAGGCGCAGTAAATCAGATGCTGCAGGATCAGCTTGCGCGCCAAATTTTGAGCGCACGTAAGCTTCTACTGCCTTGAAACTGCGGCGATGCTGTCGCCTCATGTCAGTCTGTATGCCTCTCGAAAAAGGCACCCTGAAAACAGGCTTCAGGCCGTCACCTGATGGTGAAGTAAAGACCGTGACTACATGCGGGTCGCGCTCAAGCTTTAAGCGCAGCGTTTGTAATCCAGATCCTAGAGCATCGAGGTCAATCGCGAGTAGTCCTGTCGCTTCACTTGGGTTGAGGCGATCGCCAATAGCGCTGAACGTCACAGCAGGCAATTCAGACTTCAGACTTCGAATCGCACTCTTCCCATTTAAACCACCACCAGCCGTTCGGTAAGCTGTTCGAATCGATGCTATTAGCGAATTAACCCGCGCTGAAGGCTGTTGTATTTCCTTAACAAAATCGGCGAGGTGAATTGTTTCACCGCCCTTGTCGGCATGGTTTCTGAATCGCATCATTCGTGTGCTCCCTAGGAGCGACGGTCCAGAATCCAATCTATCCGGAGAGTCGGTCTCGTGTCTCTGGGATACAGGTGCCTCGCATGCGAGGAGCGCTCTCAATTCGCGCAGGATGGGATAGGAACCGATTGGCTGTCCTTTAATCGTGGAGGCGGAGTTAAGGGCTTGTTCGCCTCGTCCCGCATCCATACTTCCGGCTTTTTGGGTACAGACCATGTTGGGTAATGGCACCTGAGCGCCACTCATGGATTTGTTTAAGTTGCATTCGTCCAGCTCGGCTTGTACCAGTTCAGAAGCCAGTGAGGTGTCGTCCACTGAAACTGGGATTGAAAGCGGGGCCACTGCAATGGCTCCGCTGTCTTCTTTCTCGGTGAGTGGCTGGTTGCGGCTTTGATAAGGGCAAGCCACCTGAGGTTCTCCTAAGCGTAGTTCGATGGTGGGAGTGATGTCTTTCGTTGTCATAATGATGGTGTCGCTGATTACTCCAGATTGAGTACCTGCGTGGAGCTCGCAGGGTTTTTGGTTTTGTGAAAGGGATGCTGGCCGTAATTCGGTTAGTTGCGTTGGGTAGCTCGCTTGAACCGTTCGATATCACTGGTTCGGATACGGATGCAGCGTTTTGAATACCGGAGATGGGGGAGTTGTCCCTCCCGGCACTTCCGCCACACAGTTCTTCGTGAAATGCCGAGCAAAGTCGCCGCTTCGGCTGGCGTGTAAATTGTTTCTGGTTGATAGTTCATTGTAAAAGGACACACGAGTTGACACTTAAAGAACCCTAGAATGGCGCAGAGCTTAGTTTAAAGTTCACATTTTTCGTTCACAAAGCTTGCGGAAGTTCGAGGTGTTGATAGAAAGGCGCACGTGACGCGTAAAAAAAACACAACACTTGCCGTACTGCGGCGCGCTCTCGGTCCCTACGAGGGAAGAGAGGAGATATTTGCTGCCACCGTCCAGTGCTCCGTGTCCTGGGTTAAGAAGGCTTCAGCGGGGATTCGCTCAATCACCCCTAAGACAGCGCGCAAGGTCTCACATGCAACTGGTGTTTCTGAAGATTGGCTTATGGCAGCCGACCCCGGAGCGCCAATCTTAGGTCATGATAATGTAACGCCCTTCACTGAAGAGTTTTACAACTTTTACAGGCAACTTGCAGTCAAACCGGTTAGGCAAATTGACACGCGGGTTGTCGCCAAGTTCACCGCTGATGTCCTTCACTCTGTGTTTGTTGGCTTTGAGAAGGGGCGCATCAACACAGCTGTCAATGACTTATGGAAGTTTTCTAAAGTAATGAAGGCCCGATACGGAGTGCCCGAAGATACCCAGCAGGCAGTCGGGTTTTCTCGCGATGTGGCAGCCGAAATTGGCGAACTGTCGCTGAAGGATGATTTAGCTTGGAATGACGACTGCAGTGTCGTTTTTCCTGACAATTCCTGACAAACTTCGGGTCACTCCGGTGAATTGCGGGTCACTCTGCGGTTTTCAATGGCACGTGCTTAAAGTGTTGAAAACAACAGTTTAAAGAGGAGTTTTTGCCCACTTGAAAGTGGAGCGGGTGAAGGGAATCGAACCCTCGTATGCAGCTTGGGAAGCTGCCGTTCTACCATTGAACTACACCCGCAACGTATGAACGTTTAACTGGCGAACCGTACTAATATTTACCCTGCACGTTCGACCTGCGCTACTGCCACGAAAGGATGCCCTTCTCCTTGTCGTTGCCAAGCGAAAAAACCCCCACGCCTCCAGAAATTGACTTGGCCTCCTCGGGTAGCTTCAACGCTGATCCGCCGTACTCCAGCTTGCCATCGTAGTTTCCATCCATCAAAATCCCGTAGGTGCTACCCCAAGGGTCAAATAAAGCGCCCTCCGCTAATCCGCCCGTGTAGCCGGAACCACTTTTCCCTTTTTTCGCCATTTTATTTTCGTAGTACATTACCTGGCGGGGATTCAATGTTGCATCGGTGGCCGTCAGTGCTCCGATCACCTCAGAATTACCTTCCGGCGTGGTTCCAGGCTCAAGGGCCACGTCATCCCGCCTAGCGGTCGGGTACCGCGAATAGTCGCTGTAAAATGCTTTGATGGCTGTCGATAAACCGGCGCAATCGTTGCGCGCCTGAGCGTTCTTTGCTTGGTTGCGGATCGCTGATGCCCCTGAGACCCCAAGGCTCATGAGAATCCCTAAAATCGTGATGACAACCAAAAGTTCAATGAGGGTAAACCCATCAGTGCCTCGGATCGCTCGGCAAGTGGACTTGAGATTCCTGAGGAGTTTGGCTTGATCTTTCATTGGGAGGCAGGAGAAAATCTAGCCACATTCTGCGCATTGACAACGGTTTTTGGCGCCAGTTTTCTTTGCTGAGTCGTCTCGGTGTGCCGTCAACAAAGCGGCTAGAATCTACGGCCGGGGGCAGCGCAAATTTTTTTCTGTAAAAGTGGCTAGTGACTTTTCTGAAGGTGGCAGTCTGTGTGGTTTCGGTTTTTTGTGTT
>CAMDSZ010000280.1 GCA_945906945.1 Akkermansia muciniphila | reverse complement strand
AGCTTGCGGTAGCCAAAGTGTTCGTGACGCGCATCGACGCCGTGCTCCGCGGTGTCCTCGCCGAGTTGGTGGCAAATAAGGTGCCCGTAGTCATGCAGCAGCGCCGCAGCCACGATGAGCAGGCGTTCCCCTGCCTGCTGCGGGAAGGTGGCGCATTGCAGCGCATGCTGAAGCTCAGTCACGTCCTCGCCGTAGTGACGATGGCCGTGTTCGCGATAGGTAGCGAGGACTTCGTCGAGAGATTTTGGATTCATGGGGTGAGGCGTGAACGGACGTGCAAAGTACTTTGCTTGCGTTTTTCATGACTGGCGCATGCTCACCGCTACCCGCGCCCAGCGTCGCGTCGCGGCGAGTGCGAAGCCTTCATCCAATCGCTCTAGCGGCAAAGGTGGACTTACCAGTGAGAGCCAAGGAAGTGATGATTCCCTGAGGAATGCGACCGCAAGGTCGAGGTGACGCGGTGCATAGTTGTGAAAACCGCGCAGGCTTACGCAGCCGCGGATGATCGCTTCGCCGGTGATATTGAGCGCGGAGTCGGGATGCACCATGCCAACAAAAAGATAGTGCCCGCCGGGTCGCAACATCCGCAGGCCTTCACTGACGATGTCCGGCACACCGGCGGTCTCGATGACCAAATCCGCGCTCTGAGGGTGGACGTCCCCGCTGTGCCTCGGCTCACCGCCAAAGTCAGCCACGCGACCCAGTCGCGCCTCATCTGTGTCTACCACGATCACGCGCCCGACACCTGCGGCCCGTAGTAGCGCACAGCCATGCAGCCCAAGCAAACCAGCGCCCTGTATGACGGCGACATCGCAAGGTGCCGGGAGTTGTTCGGTGACATTTACCATCGTCGCGAGCGAACAATTCGCCGACGCAGCCACTGCATCTGCAATGCCCTCGGGCACCTCCACAAGATGCGTTCCCGCCCGCAGCAGGATGTGCGTGGCATAAGTGCCGTGCAGTCCGCTCGCCTCCTGCAGGCTCACGTGGCCGTATTTGAAAACATGCTCGCACTTCTGCGGCAGATTCCATTTCGTGCAGGCGGCGCAGGTGCCGCAACTCGCCGCCGAGGACCATGTAACGCGCTTCGCCATCCAATCTTCGCGTCCGACTCCAGCAGCGATCACGCGGCCAACGCCTTCGTGACCAAGAACGCAGGGCGTAGGCTCCAGACGTTTACCGGAGTGGGTGTGTTGGTCTGAGCCGCAAATCGTCGCTATCAACACCTCGACGAGCACCTCGCCCTCATTCAAGGACGACGGCAAAGCCATCTTCGCGATGCGAAACGGCGAACCGGCGCGATCGAAGATGGCTGCGCGCGGGTTCATTTTGATTGCCATCGGTAAAGCCACGCAGGCAACTCAACCACGCTGCGCAGCACAAAGTTTGCACCGGCATCGGTAAGTCTGCGCGCCGCCGCCGCCACGTGTTCGCTGCGTTCGCCCTCGGGCAGCGCTGCGAACGCCTCCTCACTCAATCCCACTTCGTTGCCTGTCTCGCTGACACCGATGGTCACCATGCCTGCGTTCACGCCTTCCGCCATGTCGGCGGGTGTGTCACCGACCTTCACGCAGCATGACATTGGATAAGCATTGAAGCGCTCGGCGAGACGAAAGCAAGCCCACGGTGCAGGGCGGGCTTGCGGAACTTCATCGGCGCAAATGAGAGCATCAGGCGCGATGCCAGCGACGCGAACGAGCGGTTCGACGATGTCCATCATTAAGCGCGTGTAACCAGTGGTGCTGCCGATGGCGATACCTTGCTCACGCAGCGCGGCGAGCATCTCGACGGCTCCGGGAATCGGTGCGGTGTGCGCGGGGAGGACCTTGAGCAAACGCGCAGTGAAGTCGCCGTATATTTCGTTTACGAGCGACTCGTCCGGTTCGCGATGCAAGTCGTGGCGGACGCGCGCGGCGATGTCGGGTTCATGCAGTATCTCTCTCGCGTGATCGCGCTTGTGCGCGCCCATCGGCTTGCGCGCGACTTCTTCGCTGATGGGCAACCCCGCAGCGGCGAAGGCGTCCACGAAAGCGCCGAGCGGTGCTCGGCAGCCGAAGTCAATCAGCGTGCCGGCCCAGTCGAAGACGATGAGTTTGATTTTCATAGTGTGAGTGCGGGAGGTGAGGATGAGAGACTCCACGAGGCAACGGTCTGTTCCGCGAGTCCCCACGAAAGCGTCATCCCGAGGCCGCCCATGGCGGTGACCATAGTAACGCGCTCGCGAGGTTGGAGAACGACCTGAGTTTTCCCCACCGTACTTTTCAAATAAACGCCCTGCCAGTTGGACGCGATCTTTAGTCCGGGCAGGCGCGTGAACGTGGCCAGGTTTTTGAGCACGAGTTCATCCACATGCGCCCAGTGTTCTGGCGTGAAGTCAGGTCCGTATTCGTGCGAATCGCCGAGCGTGAACGAATTGTCCGAATGCTGCGCTGCGATGACATGGACGCCCCATTCCTGAAACTCAGAGGCGGTCGCATCGAGCGATTGCTGCAAGGCGGTCATCGAAGGACACTCCTTGAAAGCCGGATAGTGTGCGAGTGTGAGGTCGCTCACCATGATGGCGCCGAGCCGCTGTGGGAATGGTTCGCTGCGCATCATCTGCAGACGGCAGGGACGGATACTGGCCTTAGCGAGTTGTTCGGGGAAAAGGATGCGCATTTCCTCGCCCGCAGCGATGACGCAGCGGTCGAACTTAAAAACACGGCCGTCGGCCACCTCCACAGCATCCTCATGAACCTTAATCGCGCAGGTCTCAAACTCGAAGTCTACGCCCAAGGATTGCAAATGGTGAACCAACCCAGTGAGCGCATCGGCGGAGCGAAGGCAGATTTCGTGGGGACTGAACACGGCACCACGCAGGCCGACAGGATTGACCAACGGATAGCGGCGAACGGCATCGTCGGGAGAAAGCAATTCAAAGCCAGCTTCGGCTGCCGCCTGTTGTGCGGAAAACTCGCACAGCACACTCCACGCTTCATCGCGATAAGCAACGCTGAGCGAGCCGCACGGATCAGCGGCAAAACCGATCCTCTTTGAAACTTCGCGCCACCGCTTTGAGCCAAGCAACGCCTGCTCGCGTTCCGGCCCGAAGGCAAGTCCGATGGGCCAGATGGTTCCGAAGTTGCGGATCGAAGCGCCCAGCGGACGCGTGTTGCGTTCAATAACAGTGACCTTGCAGCCTGCCTCGTGCGCAGTGAGCGCGTGCGTAAGGCCGATAACGCCGCTACCGATGATGACGACTGCTTCAGGACGATTCTGTGGCATGGGCGGTTATTTTATCGGGGGGTAGGTTCATCGTGGGTAGGTTCAAATTGTAAAAATTGTTTACTCCACCCCGCAGCTCGCGCGCGGCTTGAGAGGGGGACGCCCTAATGGGAGAACCGCCTTCGTGGGGACAAGTATAAGCTGAGGGTGTTTATTCCGAGCCATCGCCCTTTCAAAACTCAGGCCGTCAAGCTGGGGGTTGAGTTTTCAGCTGTGCCCACCCAATGAGTAATCTCGCTTTGTAAGGCACTGGGAAAAATCCGAGATAGCTGGATGCGCCTTGGATTTACCGGGTGCGGAACGGAGATAAAAGGTGAGGCTCTGATGGGCCGCGGTGCAGAGATGTTTCAGGAGAGGACGATGCCTTTGGAAATAAGCGCGGAGCATCTTCGGCAGTACGAGGACGTAGTGCCTATGGGGGATTGAAGCAAGGACGCGGGCGACGAGGAACTCGGAATCATCGGCAAAAATTCCACGGCTTTGACTGGGCTTGCATTGAAAAGGTGGCAATGAGGTGGCACTCGCATTGCAAAGTGAGGCCCACCTACTTCCATAAGTCCCTCTAAGAGAGGGAGCCGGCAGTCGGACTCGAACCGACAACCTGCTGATTACAAACCCTGATTGGCTCAGAGTAATTTTCATGGTTTCGTTGAATTGCAGGACTTTACGTGTCCCTCCGCAACCCCTCGCAGCCCCCTGTTTTGGTCTTATTGGCAATAACGGCAATGAAATTTGTGCGACTTATGACTGCTCGCGGGGAGTTTTTGAAGGGTGTCACAAGGGTTGCTGAAGCTATCCGTTCGCGGTCGCATTGAACATTTGTTCGAACCGGCTAACGGCGATCATCATTTCCTCAAAGGAAGGCGTGGGACCAAAAAACATGTGGCCCTGCATTGCTTTGTAGTCGGCCATCCACACGGGAAGATGGTCGTCTGGAGGGCTCAGACGAAATGTACCGGGTTTGTGTGTTGTGTAATCCACCCACGAGTAGCGGAAGAAAATTTCCCGATGTTCGGCCACACGTTTGAAAAGCTCCGGTTGCGCCATCGCTTTCGCACCAATTCCGGTACGAAGCAGGCACCAAAGATCGTAATAGTGTCGGGCCATCCGCGACTTCCTCGGCTTGTCCGCAGGACGAAAAGTCTCTTCGTGAAGGAGACATGCCTTCTCCCAAAACGTTCGCTCCACCGCAAGCACCCGAACCAAACACGTGGCATCTGAATCTAACGCAGGGAATTGCTCGATCACATAAGGCTGAATGGCTCGCGTCTCATGCGGCCAATCATCAGAACGGGCGCCCAATTCGATCTTCACTACTGGACGGACATAACCTGCCGTCTCAGGCGAAAACACGGATGGGTAATGGAAGAGCAAACACTGACCGTCGTCCATGTCTGGATCGACTTCCAAAATCCAATCCGTAGGGCCAAGCGTGCTCTCGATACGCGCGGCAAGTGCAGGTTGAAGGGTACCCTGCACCCATGCCTGACAGGCATCCATCAGGGAGTCCAATCGAACTTTGCGTTGTTTGTTACTAGAAGCCTTGTCCGGCGCGGCATCTCCGCCAAAGCCAAGTGCTTCTTTATCCACAACGAGATCGATATCCTCAGAGAAGCGCTCAATCAGTTTCCACGCTTTCGAAAGCGAAGTGCCTCCTTTGAATGTGATGTGTTCCCCAATTCCAGGGAGTGCGAAAAGCTCCCGTAAGGTCCGGCAAACCCAGAAGTCCTTTTCCACACTGACAGCCTGGAGCCCCATGGTTTCATCCACCTGCCGAAAGGCGTTCAGACGAAGAGCCGCTAGAATTTAGAGGAAAGTATTCACGAATTAAGAAGTCGCCTTGGTAAGCGGGAGTAAAAGGTCCGCAATCCAAGCGGGGGCATGGCGCAAATCCTTCTGGATGGCCGAACGATCAGCCTCTCCAATGTATCGTTTAATCGTAGCCATCACCTGATCATTCATCTGATTTTGGCCGAGGTAACGGAGGGCTTGAATAATGGTCCCGCTCTCGCGGCCTGCTGTCGCCATGTTGCGGGGTGTCGTGTGTTGAAGATGGATTTCGCGTTTCCCAAGCTTCACCTTGCGAGCCGGACCGTCCGTGAGGAACACGATGCGTGAAGGCACCTGTTCGGAAAGCCCAAGCACGTTTGCCGCGTAAGCACCGGAAGGTTGGAGACGGATCGCGTCCCGAGTCACAAGCGCACGAGCGATTGCATCGGCGGAAGGTGCGATGGCTCCGAGTTGCGGATCGTGGATTGGGTAATCGTAGAGACCGCGGGAAAGACGGCGAATTGTTCCATCAGCAACAAGGCGACGCAGTGTGGAATCAATCGCCGCA
>CAMDSZ010000279.1 GCA_945906945.1 Akkermansia muciniphila | reverse complement strand
ATTCGTCACCAACGGCGTGGCCTCGTTCTGGACCATCGCTGCCGCAGGCGTCAAAGCGGCATCCCGTGATTTGAACGTGAACGCTGAAACACTGATGCCTGCGGAAGGAATCAGCGACCAGAAGCGCATCGTTGAGGATCTGCTTACGCGCGGAGTGGACGGGATCGCAATTTCCCCGATTGATCCCACCAACCAAACGGACTTGATCAACCAGGCGTCCAAGCGCGCCAAGGTGATCACGCACGACTCCGATGCGCCCCAAAGCGAACGACTGCTGTACATTGGCATGGACAACTACAAAGCGGGCCGTCTTTGCGGTGAGATCGTAAAGGAAGCGTTGCCAAAAGGCGGATCCATCATGCTCTTCATCGGGCGCCTCGAGCAGGACAATTCAAAGCGCCGCAGGCAGGGCGTCATCGACGCAATTCTTGGACGCCCGGACAACAGCGATCATTTCGACAATCCCTCCGAGGTGCTGGAAGGGAACGGATACAAAATCCTAGGCACGCTGACCGACCAGTTTGACCGCGCGAAAGGGAAGGCCAACGCCGAGGATACACTCGCGAAGTTCCCAGACATCGGTTGCATGGTTGGGCTGTTCGCCTACAACCCGCCGCTAATCCTGGAAGCGCTTCAGCAGGCCAACAAGCTTGGCACCGTCAAGCTGGTCGCCTTCGACGAGGACGACGCGACTCTAGATGGCATCGCCAAAGGGACGGTACAGGGCACGGTGGTGCAGGACCCGTACATGTACGGCTATAAGTCCGTGGAAATGCTCACCGGCATCCTCGCGGGCAAGCCGCTGCCGGGCGAAAAATTCATCGATATTCCCGCAAAAAAAATCCGTAAGGACAATGTGAACGAGTTCCAGGCTGAACTCAAAGCACGGCTTGGCGCCGCTAAATAGCCCTCCCACGCGGGAGCCCGCCTACGAGGCCTGCTCAGCCCCATCACACATCTCCGTCCCGCTCGTTGCCAATTCCAGACATTCCCTCCGCCCCAACCCCGGCGGCCCCGGCAAACTCAGCTATCCCTATCATCCCAGATGTCCGTGCCACTGCTGGAAGCCCGCAATGTCCTCAAGTCCTTCGGAGGGGTTCGCGCCCTGAAAGGGGTTAGCCTTGCGGTGCATCCCGGCGAGGTGCTCGCGGTGATCGGTGAAAACGGGGCAGGCAAGAGCACGCTGATGAAAATCCTCGCAGGCGTGCAGGGCCCCGATTCAGGAGAACTCTTGGTGGACGGAAAGGCGCGCCGCATCGGTTCGGTGCAGGAGGCGCTTTCGCTTGGGATCGCGCTCATTCATCAGGAGCTGAATCTGGCGGAAACGCTGGATGTAGGCGCCAATATTTTCCTTGGCCGCGAGCCGCGGCGCTTCGGGCTCATTGACTCGGCACGGATCACCCGCGAAGCGGCCCGGGTACTCGAACAGGTAGGACTGGCGGTCCGTCCGGACACACTGGTGAGTGATCTGACGATTGGCCAGCAGCAGCTCGTGGAAATAGCGAAGGCGCTTTCCATCCATGCGCGGGTGCTGATCATGGACGAACCGACTTCGAGCCTCTCCGGACACGAAGCCCAGAACCTGCTGCGGCTCATCGGCGAATTGCGAGCAAAGGGCGTGGGTATTGTTTACATCTCCCACCGGTTGGGCGAGGTGCACGGGCTGGCCGACCGGGTGGAAGTGCTGCGGGATGGCGAAAACGCCGGGCACTTGGCGCGCACGGAAATTTCGCATGGCGCGATGGTGAAGCTGATGGTGGGGCGGGACCTCTCGCAGTTTTATCCGCATCAAGTGCATCCCAAGGGACAGGTGGCGTTGGAGGTGTGCGAGCTGCGCACACGGGCACACCCGAAACAGACGGTGAATTTCAGCATCCGCGCAGGGGAAGTGGTCGGGATGGCGGGGTTGGTTGGAGCGGGACGCACGGAGGTGCTGGAGGCGTTGTTTGGCATCACGCCGCCGCTTGCGGGCGAGGTGTTGGTTGCTGGAGAGACGGTGAAATACGATTCACCACGGGGCGCGATCAAGGCGGGGCTTGCGCTCGTGCCCGAGGACCGTAAACACGACGGGCTCGTGCTGGAGATGGGTGTTCGCGAAAACCTGAGTCTCGCCACGCTCGAGCGAGACCAGAGCTGGGGCTTCTTGGGCCGCGCCAAGGAGCGCGCTTTGTGCGAGGAGATGATTCCCGCGATGCGCATCAAGACGCCGAACACCGAGCAGCCCGTCCAATTCCTTTCTGGCGGCAACCAGCAAAAGGTGGTGATCGGCAAATGGCTTGCGACCCGCCCGAAGGTGCTGCTGCTGGACGAGCCAACGCGCGGCGTGGACATCGGCGCCAAGCAGGAGATTTACCGATTGATGGAGGAACTGGCTGCGAGCGGAGTCGCCGTGCTGTTTGTTTCGAGTGACCTGGAGGAGATTCTCGGAATGTCGGACCGCACTCTTGTACTACACGAGGGGCGGCTGAGCGGAGAGCTGCTGCGCTCGGAATTAAGCGAAGAAGCGGTGATGCAGCTTGCAACCGGAGCCGAACGCAAAATCTCTCCAACCCTGTCTTGATATGAAAAAAATCTTCGGAATTCTCGGACTGCTTTTGGTGGTGTGCCTGGTGACCGCCTCCCTCTCGGACAGCTTTTTGAGCGCGTACAACGTGGAGAACGTTTTGCGCCGCTCTGCGTTGTTCGGGATCCTGAGCATCGGTGTCGCGTTTGTCATCATCACCGGCGGGATTGACCTTTCGCTTGGATCGGTGGTGTGTCTGGTGGGCTGCGCGCTTCCGTGGCTGCTGACCGTGCACCACTGGCCGCTGATCATCGCGCTGCCGACGGTTCTCGCGCTCGCACTCGCGATCGGACTCTTTCACGGACTGCTGATCACAAAGCTGCGCATCCAGCCGTTCATCGTGACTTTGTGCGGGCTGCTGCTGTACCGCGGAATCGCGCGCGGATTCACTGGAGATCAAACAGTGGGGTTCGGGAACGAATTCAAGTCGCTTCGGCTTCTTGCAACATGGAAGCTGCCCTTTCTGCCCGGCTTCGACCTGCCGGCGCCGCTGTTGTTTTTGGGAGTGGTGGCGATTGTAGCGGCGGTGTTTTTGAATCGGACGATCTTCGGTCGCTATCTGCTCGCTCTGGGGCGCAATCCCCAGGCGGCGACCTACAGCGGGATACCGACGGAGCGCATGACCGTTTTGGCGTACGTGGTGAGCTCGGGACTGGCGGGCTTGGGCGGGGTGCTTTTCGTGCTGGATGTGAATTCGGCGCAGCCGGTGGATTTTGGTAATTTCTACGAATTGTACGCCATCGCAGCAGCGGTTTTGGGTGGATGCAGCCTCAGGGGCGGCGAGGGCTCGATCGCCGGAGTTTTGGTGGGGGCGACGCTGATGCAGGTGTTGCGGAACATGATCACGCTGGTGACCACGCGCAACAACGTGGAGTTTGCGATTATCGGTGCGGTGATTTTGGTGGGCGTAATTGCCGACGAAATCGCCCGTCGGATCGCTGCGCGCCACCGGGCGGCGCAAGCGCTGCAGAATGCCCAAGCTTAGTGGATAGTAAGGTCTATCAGGTCTGATCCAATAGTTCACAAATTCAGTTGCTGTCTCCAAAGCGCCGGAGGTGCGAACTTATCGAAACTTCGGTGAGAGCTCGGCCTTGGGGCGCAGAGCATCCACATTTTCAAAAAAGCGCTCCATCGCCAACCCCTGGGAGCGCGTAGCCCCAGCTGCGCCCAGACGTGGATTGCCCTGCAAATGTGGCCCAACAGAAAAGTCCTCCACCCCATCTCGATGTCCACCCCATCTCGATGTCCACCCCATCCCGATCTAGGGAGGCGCAAGCGCACGCTGGGACTGCGCGCTCCCAGGTAACAAGCCTGTTGCCCCCCGATGCTTTCAACCTGAACTCTGAAATTAGAAAAGGCATCGCCTAGTACGAAATAATTTGTCTGAAAACAGTTGCAACACAAATGCAACCTCAGCTTGCGCACAAAACAATGCTCTCAAAAGTTCTCTCCCTTTTCGGCTCTCCCAAGTTCATTTTCGCGGCACTTCAAAGCCCATCACCCCATTCGGCGGCCTCATCAGCCTGGTGGAATTCTTCGGCAAATTGCGTCTCACCGACGCGATTCAAGAATTCATGCCGTTCAACCTAAATAGCCCTAGCCCTTTTGGGTGGATCCCGACACTGCAACAAACCGCCGAGGCTGTGCTCACCGCGGCATGCCAGATCAAAACAGGGCAGATCCAGCGCGGCTCAATCGGCGTATGAGTCCGGAGTCGAACTGCGTCCACCGTTGTGTCGCGTGCCATCCGATACGGCTCATAACGAAGAGCCCCGTTTGGTTGTGGAACTGAACTGTAGGATGCGTTATCCTGTAAAGCGTTACTCAGAACGGTCTGAAGGCTCCCTATGACGCCCCCTAGTCTGATGAAAAAAGTCACACCCAGCCGACTCACCCTGCTGCATGAGACAAAACTCAAGCATAAGCGGATCGCGCTGGCCGTGCACCAGAGGGCAACCCGTCAAATCCGCCAGAAAATCGCATGGGCCATCGTTCATTGCGCCGAAGAGACCCTAAAGTCGGCGAGAGAGACCCTTGCTCGCCAGATTCAAAGATGCGGAAACCTTCCAAGATACCGTGCCTGGGCGCGACTCCTAAGCGGCCCGCCGGAAATTGCCGCAAAACAACTCTTGCGCGAAGACGCACGCGTGCAGCAACGCAACTCATGCCACCCATTCGGCAACGCCCTTTCCATTTATGAAGCGCATCACCCAAAGCGATCTGATTGAGGCCGCTGAGGCAGTGGCGCAGATTACCGGACAGTCCCATATCTTCATCCTCGGCATGGCTTCCACCGCCCAATCGGTGCCCGCGCTGGATGAAATGCTCACCGATGACATCGACTTGTTCACACCCGATGCGGAGAACTGTTTTCTAGACGAGGTGATCGCATCTGTTGGCGAGGGAAGCCCATTTGAAGGCAGCCACGGATTTTACGTTGAGCGGCTTGGCACGTGGGTCCTGCTCACGCAGCCCCGCGGCTGGATGGAAAGATCCCTCATCCTCCCCCACCCCTTGCTGACCATTCGCGTGCTGCATCCGCTGGATCTTGTTTACAACAAGCTGGAGACCGGCCGCAAAAAAGACCTTGAAGGCGCCACACTCATCCTGCGCAGCGGCGCAGTCACACCGGAACAAATCCACGCCTTTGTGCAAGGCGCCGAGACACCCGAGGAGACCAAGCTTGCGATTGTCAAAAACCTGCAAAGGATCCTCGAAAAAAACGGCATGCAAAACTGATCGTCCTCAGCCGATCAGCCGGCGTATCCGGCGATAGTGCGAAGATGCAGGAGTCGTTTCCGCGGCGCAACAAGGCCCCCAGATACCCGAAGCGTTTTTCTTTCAAACTGAAAGTGTGTTAGCACAGCGCGACGTTGCTACTCGTGACGAACGGCTGGTGGAAATTCCGCGGTAAAATTCCGCGAACGCCGAGTTAGTAAACTTCAACCAGAAGCTTGAGAAGCGTATCGGGAGCGCTCTGTCAGTGGATCCAGCTTGACGAAAACTACGCGGCGAGCGAGTTCGAAACCCAGCTCTTTGGA
>CAMDSZ010000278.1 GCA_945906945.1 Akkermansia muciniphila | reverse complement strand
CGGCATCTTTTGCAACCATGCCGTTCGCCTCGAGAAACCGGCGGAATTCCGGGGTATAAAGTGAAACGGGCTGCAGCCACATCCCAACGCGCTCGCGGATCCACCAATTTCCGGCTTCTGCAGCTGGGTTGGCAAACTTGTAGCGGTATAAAACGGCGCGTACGTAGCGGGGCGGGCGTTCAGGGAAGGGGTTGTTCGCGAGCAAACTTAGAGTCCCTGAATGGTTGTGCAGCAACTTCCAGACAAAGTGCACCACCCAGGGATAGTTTTGTGGAGTTGGCATCGTGCGGATGTCGTAGTGCACGCTTGGGATTGCGGCAAACCAGATCTGCCAGTCCAGTCGATGATGGTAAGGGCTGATAAAGGACGGGCGGCGCGCTGGATCCCCAGGCTTCACCTTGAACTCATACTCGATCCAGCTGGCAGATTCGCTGGGAGAACGATCGTCAGTTCCTTCGAAAATAATCTCGTAACGTTCGCGTCCAATCGTGCCGAAAGCACCGTAGGTATTGACGAGATGAAGGGTGTCAAATGAGGCGTTCATCGCCTGTTTTGAAGAAAACAGGTTTTGCACGGGCTGGACGCTCAACCAAGCTACGATCATTAAAAACAACCCGCTCGCGATGGTTGGGTATTTGGAGTGACTGCCAAGAGAATCAGCCTTTTCGGCCATCTCGGCCCTCTGCGTGAGCCTCGCGGGCAGCATCTTTCTCCAAACTGAATCGTCTATGCATGCCAGACACGGGACGATCGTGAGCCAGTTCAAAAAAGAAAGATTGCCGCTAAAAATGAGGGCAATCATGAAGAGCGTCATCAGAATGCCAGCTGCGTTTCTCGTAACTTTCGGGGAGAAAGCAAACCAGGGTACTACGAGTTCGCTAAAGTGATTCCAGATCACTCCAAGATGATGCACCCAAGGCGGGGCGAAATGCAGGAACCGGCTAAGGGGATTCGGAACGGGCTGCGTTTCGTAATGGTAGATCAGCGCGGTCAGATCCCTCCAGCATTCGTCGCCGCGGATCTTGATCATTCCTGCACCGAGCATGATCCGGAAAATCAGCCAGCGGTATATCCAAAGCGTTGCGGCGGGCGCAGGCATTCGGGGAAAGGGGCGCGGATCCAGAAGCGGGCAGAGGAACACCGCGATGAACCCGGTTTCCAACAACTGCGTCTCCCATCCGTAACCGTACCAAAGCTGGCCAACATGTACGAACGACATGTAAAGCGCCCAGAGTACAAGCATGATAAGCGAGTTCGCGTACCCGCATGTAACAAGAGCCGAAAGGGCTACTCCGATCCACGCAGCATTTGTCAACCAGGTGTCTGTCACCCTCCACCAGAAAATGCTGGGAAGCTTCTGAAAGCCCGCTCCAGGTGAGCCAAAGTACAACTCGACTTTTTTGAGAAAGGCATCCGCTGGAAGCAGCCCGTCATGGCCAATCAAAGGGACAATTTGGTGCGCAGCGACGAGAAATGCAGTGAGATAGACGAGGCCCAAAAGCCGGAGCAACACAAAGCGGGTCAACCAATAGGAACACCGCTTTTTTGTTCCGCCGATTGGATCGGGAGCACAAGTAGGGGGCGGCGTTTCAGGGTTCATGACAGGGGAGGGGTATCCCGCTCATGTCTTTAAGGACGGAGAGGTTTACTGTTTCTGTTGACTAGTCTTTTGCCAGATTTCGATTTCCGAGGGGAACAAAAACGCCTGAATCGTACGAGCTGCCTTTGAGCGCCCCGAGCATAAAGTCTGCGAGTCGACCCTGTGCTTGCAGCAGCATCGTGTAATAAGCAGAGCTTGTTTCAGCCGGGGATTACGCCGGCCGGACCAAACGTTCGAGCCTGAAAATGGCTGCCAGCAGGGAGCCCACGCACTGAATCTTTAAAAATGCGGAGGCGTTTGAATCAAAACCTGCGGCTACCGCTCTTCAGCGACGTAAGACCATTTTGGCAGCGTAAGCCTCAGCACCGCGCGCCGAATTCATTGTTTTACTGCCAAAGTTTGCGACAGCCGTGCACGCTCCGCCCAAGACAAGGAAGTCCGACTTGTGCCACGCAATGGTGTAGGCGTTGTCGCCTTTTTCAGACCCGCAGCGCTCCACCCATTCCAGCCCACCATGTAGATCGAACGCTGCAGCGAACACATCCGTCGCTCCGGTGCTCTGCAGGGGCTTGCCGTCCAGCGCTGCTGCGCCGCTGAATTCGCCAGTGAAAAATGCCCGCCCGCGGCCATCCGTTGTGACTCCCAAACAATAGTCAACGCCTTCGCCGTGGAGTCCGCGCACCCAACTGACTTTCAGATCCTTGTCCAACGATGCGCAGAACCCGTCGCTGTTGCTCGGTCCGGAACTGGTCAGAGCCTGGTCGCCAATCCGTATGTTGTGCTTGAACATGCCTGCCGCCCACAAACGACCGGCGCCATCCACCGCAATTTCATGCACTGTCGGTGAGGTGCCCGGAAATATGGCCGCTTTCACCCCGGCTCCTTCACTCGTCATTTTCAGCACCACCCCGCAGGAGCTCTTGGCTCCGTCCAACACAACGGAATCAAAAGAGCCCTGGCCGCTGAAAGCTCCTCCCACATAGATCTGATCCATGGAGTCAATTCCGACTCCGTTTGCGCCACCACTTACTCCGGTGGTGCCCCGTGCCCATTTCAACGCTCCGTTGTTGGAGTACTTCGCAACAAAAATCGAGCGGTCCTTTGAAGCCGCGTTCAGCGTGCTTGGTCCCAAGTGGACTTCGCCTACGATTGCGCCAGTGACAACGACGTCCCCCTTGCTGTCGAGCGCAATGGCATGCGCGTAGTCATAACCCGCGCCGCCAGAGGTCCGGCCCCAAAGCAGTTCCCCCGCAGGGTCCAGTTTGAGTACAAAAAAGTCGTAGTCCCCGTTGTTGATTTGGGGAGCGTTGTTGAACTTCATGTCCGTGCTCTGAAAGTGTCCGGATACGTAGACATTGCCCTGGGCGTCCGCAGCGACTCCATAAGCGCGGTCGGTCTCTGATCCGCCAAAGGATTTTGCCCACAGGAACTCTCCACTTGAAGACAGTTTCGCCACCAAGACATCCATCTTTCCACGCGACTCGACTGAGTGCTTGCCGAACTCCGCGGCCCCAGAGATCTCGCCCGCGATGTACACGTTGCCGGCGGGATCCACCGTGATTGCCCTTGTTTTGTCGCTTCCCAGAGAACCGCCGCCGCTCACCCACTCAAACGAGGCGGGCGCCGGATCCGAATCTTTCGCCGATGCGCGCTCGGCAATGAGACTGGCGAGAAGCATGTGAAAGATGAGCGTGGTAGATTGGAAAGGTGCGGGGTGTTTCATTTTTAACAGGGGAGGGGTTACGAAATCTGACTTGCCGAGAGGACGCGCAGCACATTTTTCCCGAGAACCTTGCGTATATCCTCCTCTTTGTGGCCGCGCTGGACCATGCCCACCGTGAAGAGAGGCCAATTTGTCCAAGCAAGACTCTTCTCTGCATGCGGCTTTGGCACAAAATTGTCCTCCGGCCAGAGGTGCTCCCAGCGCTCGCTTCCAAGAGCAGCCTTAGGGTTGGGCGTGGTACGTTTAGGGATTTTCGCGCGCTGCGCTTCTTCGTTAGCGGAAACATGTGCGATATCCGTGCCGATGGCCACGTGCTCGGCACCGAATTTTTTCACTGCGTAATCAACCTGGTTTAGGAACGAAAGAATATCGCCGTCGCCCCCCAGAAAGCGTGGGATCACACAGATACCAATGTACCCATCTGTGTCGCAGATCGCCTTCACAACCTCATCCGGCTTTGCGCGAAAATGAGAGTAAAGTCCGCCACAGGCCGAATGGCTGGCTACCATTGGTTTTTGCGAGGCTCGCGCCGCTTCGAGGCTTGTGCGCCAGCCGGAATGAGCAACGTCAACAATCACGCCGCAACGATTCAGTTCCGCAACCACTGCGTGTCCAAAATCGCTCAACCCGCCATTTCCTGGCTCGCCCGCACCGTCGCCGATCGGGTTACGCCGGTTGTAGGTGAGGTGCATCATTCGAATTCCAAGCTGGTAGAAAATCCGGATCATTCGGAGCTCGTCTCGGGTGGACTCCCATTCCTGCCTGAGTGGCACGCCATTTCCGGAGAACAAAAGGCAGTGCTTGCCCCGCTTCTTTGCCTCCTCGACTTCTATTGCTCGAACGGCTTTCGCGCAGTCATCACGAGCCAAATCGGTCGCGTAGGTGAATCTTGCGAGCCGTTTAATCAACCGGAGCGGATCGCTACCCTCTTCGCCAGCATTCTGAAAGATACAGGTCACGCCCGCAGCCCGCATGGCATCCAAAAACTCATTCCTCTCAACCGTGTCCGTCGCCCAGCGAGTCATCGACATGTCCTCCCGCAGATCCACAAGCTCAGCCTCGGATGCTCCGGCTTCGACGGACTCTTTAAATTTGAGCCCGTCCACTGCCGCCCGCGGTGCAAATCCATAGGCGTCCACCACGAGGGCGTCCGCATGCAACTCCAACCCTTTTGCTAGATCTCTTGCCGAGGGTTTTAGCAGGGAGAGTGAGAGCTCCCTGGCCTCCCGGATTTTCGGATTCAACGATCCGCCAGATTCAGTCGAGGCGGCGGCGCGCGACGGACTCTGGGCCCCAGCGCCGGCGGCACCGAGCACGGAAAGAGTGCCGCAGGTGCGCAGAAACGCTCTTCGGGAAAGATCGATTGCACTCACTTGCTTAAATTGGCGAGGTGCCTGGGAGTTTGAAGGGAGAACGATATTCTCTGGTGAGAAGACGATTTGCCGCTTGGTTCTCGAGAAACTCCTCCTTGTGCGCCGCTAAATGCAAATGCTGCCCGAGTGTGACTTTCTGCATATCAGGATTCACTCCGGCCGCGATCAGGTACTCACGTGCTTTTTCAAAAGTGCCTTGAACATCGTCGTGCGATTGAACCGATTCCAGCCGTGCGCGAATCTCTTCACTCGAGGACGGCGCACCGGTTCGAAACGAGATGTTCGCGATGTGGCAAAGCGCTGAGGACTGGTGTCCCTCGAGAATATCCGCGGTCAAGTCAGCGTGATTTCTCGAGCGCACAGCCCTGAGGAAGTTTGCGAAATGGTTCTCGGATTTGGCATCAAACGGACGGATCAAGTTTCCGTTTAAATCAAACAAGTGCGTGTCTGCGATGATCCCTTCGCTTCCATAGAAAAACCACATGGACTTAATGCTCGGATGAAAAGGGGCGGTCTTTAAATTGCGAGTTTCAGACACAATCGTTTTCTCCCCAAAATCGTAGATGGCCACTTGCGAATTTGGCGTGTCGGCCACGTCCTGATAACCGAACCGGCCTCCATAGCTGAGCACACTTTTTCCCAGTCCTGAAACCCCCAGACCCCAGCGGCAGATATCGATGGAGTGCACGTTGCTATTGCCGATTTCACCGTTGCCAGTTTCCCACATCCAATGCCAGTCGTAGTGGAACTTTGCGCGCGCAAGCTTGCTCATCGGAGCCGGGCCAGCCCACAGGTTGTAGTCGCATCGCGGCGGAATCGGGCAATCGAGCGGCCCCCCGATAGAGGAGCGGCCACTGTAGAACACGCTCCGGGCGAGCCGGACTTCGCCCAGCTTGCCATCCCGCATGTGGCGCACCGCCTCGGCCAGTGCACCACGCGAACGGTTTTGGG
>CAMDSZ010000277.1 GCA_945906945.1 Akkermansia muciniphila | reverse complement strand
TGGGCCAGCGCAATCGTTGTCGTTGGTGGTTTACTATTTGAGAATGAGTCGCAATTGCAATTGGAATTTCAGATCGCCGCCGCGTCCGGGGGCTCGATTTTTGGTCCAATTAAGGGGGTTCGACGGCGGAACCGCCTCGCGCGGAGGACTTATTTCGGCGAAAAAAGCGGCTGCCCCCGTGAGAGAGCAGCCCTTTTGATTGCGAATCTGGTTTTTGAGGCGACCTTGTTTCGGGAAGTCCCGGGCCGGAGTCCTTTACTCTGCTCCTGCCTTCTTTGCCCGATCCTTGTCGGAAAGAGCACTTAAGAAGGTGGCGATAGATTTTGCATCGGAATCTTCGAGCTTGCGGCCGAGCTGCAGCCAAGCCATCTGGCGCACTGCGTCCTCAAGGGTGGGCGATTTGCCATCGTGGAAGTAAGGTGCGGTGAGGGCCACGTTCCTTAGCGAAGGGACTTTGAACTTGAACTTGTCGTCATCAGACTTCGTGACAGCCGTCCGGCCTACGTCTTCTGTGTTTGGATAGGGGTTCACCGCCCCCATCTTCTGATACGAATTTGCCCCGAGCAGCGCCCCGTTGTGGCAGGCGATACAACCCGTCGAAACAAAGGTATTTAAGCCGTTGAGCTCGTCGGCGCTTAAGGCCGCATCGCTTCCCTTCAGAAAGTCGTCGAAACGGTCGTGTGTGACGAGGGTTCGTTCGAATGCCGCGATGGCCTTGGCGATGTTGTCGTAGGTGATCGGCTTGGCGTCGCCCGGAAAAGCCTTCGCGAACGCCTTCGGGTATTCAGCGACTGCGCTCAGCTTCTTGATCACTTCCTCCTCGCTGGGCATCGCCATTTCGATCGGGTTGAGGATTGGGCCCTTGGCCTGAGCGGCCAGGTCTGCGGCGCGGCCATCCCAGAACTGAGCCATGTGGAAGCCGGCATTGAGAACAGTCGGGGAGTTGCGTCCGCCGCGCTTTCCGAATGCACCCGGGGAGGTGGGCTCGTTGTCCACGCCGCCAAGATTTTTATCAACCGCATGGCAGGAGTTGCAGGACTGCGAGTTGTTAGCCGAAAGCCGCTTGTCGAAATAAAGGTCCTTGCCCAGTGCAATCTGAGCGGCGGAGTCCTTCTCCGCGCCGGGCATCTTGTCAGGTAGTGGCTGGAAGAAGGCGCCAATTTTGGAGCGCAGTTCAGCGGGTTTTGGCGCTTCGAGAGCGGACGCCGAAGATGCCGAAAGACATGCGGTGGTAAGGATGCTTAGTCCGACGATTTGCAATGGGGCAGGCTTCATAGTGTTTATCTGTTTCGCTGAGGGTGTAGGATCTCTAGTGGGGTAAACGGACGTTGGCAACTTGAAGTGCGGAAAGCAGTGATAAAACTCGCTGTGAAACAGTGTTTTTGCAAAATCCCGCGCCGCAATTAGCCTGGATCTTTATTCTCTCTACGTCTCGGGTGAACCTTCTAGGGGTGGGTTTATTTCTGTGGATCGAGTCTGCTGGCCGTGAGAGCAACGGGCCATTCTCCCCAGTCCCAGGAGATTCTTAGGCGGAAATCATCCGTAAGGTTGACGCTTGGGGCGTCTTGCCTGTTTAGTTCTGGGCTAATTTCCTATTTCAACCCTAACCAACAAATAGCATCATGATTAAAATCGGTATCAACGGCTTCGGGCGCATCGGTCGCCTTGTTTTTCGAGCGATCTGCGACCAAGGGCTTCTTGGAAAAGAAGTGGACGTTGTCGCGGTGAATGACTTGGTGCCGGCTGACAATTTGGCCTACCTGGTAAAGTACGATTCCACCCAGGGTAAGTTTAGCGGGGAAGTGTACAGCACGAAGAGCTCTCCGAGCGTCGCCGAAGATGATGTGTTGGTGGTGGATGGCCACCACATCAAATGCCTCGCGGTCAAGGAGGGCCCTGCTGCGTTGCCATGGAAGGAATTGGGCGTTGACTACGTGATCGAGTCGACCGGCCTGTTCACCGAAGCAGACAAGGCCAAGGGGCACATCCAGGCGGGGGCTAAGAAAGTGATTATTTCCGCCCCGGCCAAGGGCGAGGACATCACCGTGGTGATGGGGGTCAACCACGAGAAGTACGATGCGGCGAACCACCACATTATCTCCAACGCTAGCTGCACCACCAACTGCCTGGCCCCAGTCGTACACGTTCTGCTCAAGGAAGGATTCGGCGTCGCTGAAGGGCTCATGACTACGGTTCACTCCTACACAGCGACCCAGAAAACAGTCGACGGGCCTTCCAAGAAGGACTGGAAGGGTGGGCGTTCGGCGGCGATCAACATCATTCCAAGCGCGACCGGCGCTGCCAAGGCGGTTGGTCTGGCCATTCCTGAGGTCAAGGGGAAGCTCACAGGGATGTCCTTCCGAGTTCCGACTCCGACGGTTTCTGTAGTGGACCTTACTGTGAAGACGGAGAAGGCAACCAGCTACGCTGAAATTTGCGCCGCAATGAAGCGGGCTTCTGAGACCTATATGAAGGACATCCTCGGCTACACCGGCGACGAGGTCGTTTCCTCTGACTTTATCCACGATCGGCGCTCGTCGATATTCGACGCGGGATCGGGGATCGAGCTCAACAGCAATTTCTTCAAGCTCGTCAGCTGGTACGACAACGAATGGGGTTATTCCAACCGTTGCGTTGATCTGGTCCGCTACATCGCGGGCAAGTAAACGCAGACCGAGTTTTCGCTTTTTGTGAGTGGGCGGCGTCGTGATCGGCGCCGCCTTTTCATGGGAGGCGGTTGCGGAGGGGCCGGCGCACAGCGGTCTTTTCTTGCAGAAATAGTCCTGTGCTCTGCCAACAGCCTCTTTATCGATGTCAAAATTATCAGTTCGTGATTTGTCCCTTGCAGGCAAACGTGTGTTGCTTCGGGTAGATTTTAATGTTCCAACCGAAGTCAAAGACGGGGTGACCCGCATCACCGATGATACTCGGATCCAGGAAAGCTTGCCCACGCTCAACCATCTCCGCGAAGCCGGGGCAAAGGTGATCGTGATGGCGCATTTCGGACGTCCAAAGGGTGAGGTGAACCTCAAGTACACCCTGCGGCCTGTGGCGGAACACCTTAGTAAGCTCATTGGAAAGCCGGTTCTGTTCTCGCCCGAATCCACCGGAGCAGTACCCGCCGCGATGGTGGCGTCTATGCAGAACGGCGATGTGTTGCTTTTGGAAAACGTCCGTTTCCATGCGGGAGAAGAGTCGAACGACTCGGTTTTCGCGAAGGCTCTCGCCGAGTTGGGAGACGTCTATGTGAATGACGCGTTTGGTGCGGCTCACCGAGCGCACGCATCAACGGCGGGAATCGCCGCTCACCTTCCGCAAGCGGCCATGGGTCTGCTCATGGAGCGGGAGTTGCAGTATTTGCAGGGCGAATTGACGAGCCCAGCGCGTCCGTTTGTCGTCATCCTCGGCGGGTCCAAGGTTTCCGACAAGATCGGGGTGATCAAAGCCCTGATGCAAAAGGCCGACACATTTCTCATCGGCGGTGCGATGGCTTACACTTTTTTCCGCGTGCTCGGAATCCCCACTGGCAACAGTCGGGTTGAGGCGGACAAACTGAACCTCGCCCAGGAAATCCTCGATCTCGCCAAGGCGAAGGGTGTGCGCTTCCTCCTGCCTCTGGACAACATGGAAACCCAAGAAATCAGTGCGACAGCCCAGCCCCGTTCCACGGGCTTGGTCTCTCCGCAGAAGGGCGTATCCGAAGGCTGGGAGGCCGTGGACATTGGACCCGCGACCATCGAACTTTACAGCAGCGAGGTGGCCAAGGCGAAGACCGTCCTTTGGAACGGTCCTCTCGGGATTTTTGAATTGCCGCCATTTGCAAATGGAACCCACTCGATCGCGAAGGCGTTGGCTGCCTCCGACGCGGTGTCCATTATTGGGGGAGGCGATTCGGTCACCGCGGTGAAGCAATTTGGATTCGGCGACCAGGTGTCTTTCTGTTCGACGGGCGGCGGTGCTTCCCTCGAATTGCTCGAAGGCAAAGTGCTTCCCGGCGTCGCTGCCTTATCCGAAAAATAGGCCCGCGCAGATCCGACCATTTGCCAACAAACAACGCAGAATTAATCGTCATCCCACCTCAACGCAATTATTGCATCACCCCGTATGCGTAAAAAGATCGTAGCCGCCAATTGGAAAATGAACATGACCGTGGGTGAATCCATGGCGTTTATGGACACCTTCCTCCACGAATTAGGTGCAGACAATAGCGTTGAGGTGGTGATTGTTCCGCCATTTACTGCGCTTGCGAAGGTGTCCGAGATTTTGAGCGTTGGCCAGCAGGCGAAGCTCGGTGCGCAAAATATGCACTGGGAGAAGCCGGGGGCATTCACCGGTGAGATCAGCGCCCCGATGCTCCGCGAATTGTATGTCCGGTACGTCGTGCTCGGGCACAGCGAACGCCGCACGCTTTTCGGTGAATCCGACGAGATCGTGAACAAGAAAACGCGGGCTGCGATCGATGCTGCGTTGCGTCCCATTGTTTGCATTGGCGAGACGCTTTCTGAGCGCGATGCGGACAAGGTGGAAGAGGTTCTTGATCGGCAGATCAAGGGCAGCTTGGCGGGGGTAAGTGCGCGCGAATTGGTTGATGTAGTGATCGCTTACGAGCCGGTTTGGGCGATCGGCACCGGCCGCACTGCAACGCCGCAACAGGCGCAGGACGCTCATGCTTTCATCCGTGCCAAACTCGCCGAGTTATGGGATTCTGCATCTGCTGAAAAAGTCCGTATCCAATACGGTGGAAGCGTCAAAGCCCAGAATGCGGCGGAACTGATGGGGCAGGCGGACATTGATGGTGCGTTAGTTGGAGGGGCGAGCTTGGATCCTCGAGGTTTTGCTGAAATCGTGAAGGCGGCAGCGCGCGGTTAAGCTCTTGAGTCGGGGTGCCGGGATTTCACGCGCACGATCTTGAATCAAGAAATCCACCCGGCGTCCGACAGCGTTCCTGAAATCAGGAGCGAACTTTCGAATCAAAACATCTCCGCAATCCGGAGTACTTTTGTGCCGGATTGTATTCGGTCGGTCTTTGCCGGAGCGCTCGAACCGGCTTTTGGCACTTTTTTGCTTTTGATTGCGGTGCGTCGTTTTGACGCGAGTGCGTTTGAGAAGGCTTGGCTGGTGGCCGGGCCGAGTGTCGGGTTGATGTGCGGTCCGCTGGTTGTGTCGGCCGTTGAAGAACTGCGCGTCCCGGCCGCGCGCGCGATTTGCTGGATCAGCTCCGTTTCCGCGGCGTTTCTGGCGGTGGGCGCGTTCGTACAGAACAGCTCGGCTTATGTGGCTTTTTCGATGATCGGTGGCATGGGGCTTACCTGCACCGTGCCGCTGATGACGCAGGTCTATCAGAATAACTATCCTGCGGCGCGGCGTGGAAGGCTGTTCTCGGGGGCGTTTGTGATCCGCATCGCGGTGGCAGCCCTTGCGAGCCAGCTGATCGGTTGGTGGCTCACGCGTTCGCCGTCGAAGTATCCATCAGTAGTGCTTGTTTTTTCCGCCTGCGCGCTGGCCTCCGCTTTGTGCTGGATTTGGGTTCCGTCCGCACCTCTTGCGAAAAACCCGCAAGCGCGCCACCCGCTGCGGGGGTTGCAGTTCGTCCGTGAGGACGCCGCGTTCAGGCGCACCCTCTTTTCCTGGATGCTGATGGGGGTCGGCAACCTCGTGATGCTGCCGCTGCGGGTCGAATA
>CAMDSZ010000276.1 GCA_945906945.1 Akkermansia muciniphila | reverse complement strand
CGCACGTCGCCGCGCAGAATGGTTCCAGCCGTTTCTATGGTAATGTGCCAACCGGCATTATAAAGCATCTCGCTTAGCGGGATTAGCTCTCTGACCAGCATGGGTTCGCCGCCGGTGAAGACGACGTGTCTGGCCTGCTGCTGGCGGCTAACCGCATCAAAAACCTCCTGCACCGTGTACGATTGACCTTCCGGCTTCCATGAGGCGTAGGGGGTGTCGCACCATCTGCAGCGCAGATTGCACCCGGAAGTCCGCACGAATACAGAGGGGACACCCGTGAGTGCGCCCTCGCCTTGTATGGAGTAAAAGATTTCCGAAATCTGCATGATCTATGCAGTGGGGGCCGCCGGAAGCGGGCTGTTGCTCCCATAAATGGTCGGATCGGTCACGCCTGCTTGGATGAAGGCCTCCCTGCGTTCGACACAGGTGCCGCATAAGCCGCAATGAACACTCCCGCCCACGTAGCAGGACCAAGTGTTTTTGAATGGCACACCCAGCCGCTGTCCTTCTCGAACAATGGACGCCTTGTCCATGGCGATGAACGGCCGTAACAGCTCTATTCCAGCATAGGTGCCTTCTCGTATCGCAGCGGCCATCGCGAGCATGAACGACTCGCGACAGTCGGGATAAATGGCGTGGTCGCCCGCGTGAGCGGCGATAACCAGCGAGGCGGCTCCGCGGCTCTCAGCAAGGCCAGCGGCAACCGCGAGCATGATGCCGTTACGGAAAGGAACGACTGTTTGTTTCATTGACTCCGCCTCGTAATGGCCCCTTGGAATAGCCCCGCCCTTTAGTAGCAACGCGGACTCAAAGTGGTCGTTGATAAAATGCAGTGGAAGGCAAATGTGAGGCACGCCAAGCCTTGCGGCGTGGGCCGCGGCAAGCGGTAGCTCGCAAGAGTTATGCTTCGCGCCGTAGTCGAAAGAAACGGCTGCCGCGACCTGATGCTGCTCTACAGCCCAGTGCAGCGCGGTCACGGAATCCATGCCTCCACTGACCAGCACTACAACTTGTTTTGGCTCGGGCATAGGAGCGTTTTGTAATCAGCGCTTTCGGCTCCGGCTCCTCGCCGGCTTCTCGTACTCTGCGCGAACACTGACCCGGATTCCACCGCGGGACGCGAATTGTCCGAAAACCGTCATTGTCCGGGGGCTGCAGGCGCTTACAAGGTCGTCAAGGATGCGATTGGCGACCTCCTCATTGAAGGCCGCGCAGTTCCGAAAGCTGGCCAAGTAGAATTTGAGCGACTTTGTCTCGATGCACTGCTGATCAGCTACGTATTCGATGTGGAGAGTCGCAAAGTCTGGCTGGCCGGTAATCGGACAGAGCGATGTAAAGTCGTCCGCATAGAATTCAATCACGTAGTTGCGATGTGGATAGCGATTCTCGAATGTTTCAAGCGTGGACGGAGAAACGCTGGAGGGTAGGCGCGTCTCGGAGCGGCCAAGCAGACTGAGCTTGGTGTTCTCTGAGTGAGCAGAGGTGGGCACAGATTTTGGTTTGATAGATTTAGCCATGCTTTGAGCGTGTGAAACGGTTGCTCCGGTTTGCGAGGGTTTACGATCTGCGCGCAACCCTAGGCGGGGCCGGTGCGGAAGCGTACCAAAAAGTGCTGCTACCTCCCGTCGGTGCGGCTAGAGCTCCGGTCCCTTGAGCGCCGCAACATTCCGCAAACGCCGCGTTTGCCTGGGTTACGAAGAAAGGTGAAAAACTCCTCGGCTTCTGAAGGCCAGAGAGAACCGGACGCCGTTTCAAGAGCCTGTTGAAAGTTCAGCCCACTGCGGAATACAAGATCAAATGCGGATTTCACGCTATTGCGGGTTGCAGCGGAAAAGCCGGCGCGTCGCATGCCAATGACGTTTAGGCCCATCAGTAGATTCACTGCTGCGCTGATGCAGAATGGGGGCAAGTTTTGGGTGACCGTGCTGTTGCCTTGCATGATGGCGAGTCTCCCGATCCGCACAAACTGGTGAACTCCAGCACCGCCTCCAATAAAAGCGCCGGCGCCCACGCTCACATGCCCGCCGAGCATGGCGCCCTGCGCAATGACGACATTGGATTCCACCGTGCAGTCGTGAGCCACGTGACCGGAGGCCATGATGAAGCAGCCTTCGCCCACGCAGGTTTTCCCGCCCGCCTGTGTGCTTCGGTGCACGGTGCTGTGTTCACCCAGAACCGTACGGTCTCCGATGTGCGCGGTGGAATGTATGGATCGGTCGAAATGCAGATCTTGCGGGTCCCCGCCGACCACTGCGCCTGGTCGCACAACAACGTTCCTCCCCAGTCGCGCGTAGCTTGAAATCACGACGCCCGGGCCGATTTCGCAACCGTCCCCGATCACGGCCGATCCCTCAATGACGGCGTATGGGCCGATTTTGACATCGGAACCGATGAGCGCTTCGGGGGAAACAATGGCCGCAGGGTGGATCATTCCCGAAATCCTATCTGGCGAAACAACGGTCGCCCAGTTTTTCGTGGAGCGCTTTCGAGGTGAAGAAATGGAGTTTTCCCAGACGCTCGGAGCAGGCGTCCGGGCGTTGATTTGAAGGGGGGGCCGGCTAGGGCTGCGGTCGAGTAACGGGCGCAGAGGAACATTCCGGACTCAGGCAGTCAGGGCAAATGCCGTGACTGAAATTGCTGCCAGTGTGTTCGTGAAGGTAGCTTTCGAGCTGCTGCCAGTAGTTGCCGTCATCACGGATCTTTTTACAATACATGCAGATAGGGAGGAGCTCTTTAAGGATCCGGATTTGACGCGCATACTCTAGGATTCTTTCAGCGACGCAGAGCCGCATGGAAATGATTTCTCGATCGAGGGGTTTAGGTAGGAAGTCATCCACACCGGCAGCAATCGCGGTGCGCAGATTTTCGCGGCCGGTGCTGTTGGCAGTGAGAAGAATGAAATACGTATAGTCGGTGTGGGGCCGTGCGCGGACCCGATGCACAAGCTCAAGACCGTCTAACCCAGGCATGAGCCAGTCGCTAATAATCACCCGCACGGGGTCGGCGTCAAAAGCGTTCCACGCTTCGAGTCCGTTGTGTGTAACAACAACCTCGTGCCCCTCGTTTTGGAGAGCGAGCTGTAGGATTTTAACGGAAACGAAATCGTCGTCTGCGATTAGAATCTTCATGTAATGGAGGGAATCGGGCCGCAGCGCTCGGTTAGTGCGGCACAAACGCGGTGGAAACACTCCGGCAACCGTTCCACGAGAACAATGGTTTCAGCAGCCACACCGCGTGCGGCCAGGGCCTCGATGCGTTCGCAGAGGGTAACGAGCTCATGAGCTCCAAAATTGAGGGCGCTTCCCCGCAAGGAATGAGCAGAACGTCTCACCGCCTCCCAGTCTCCGCGCCCGCAGCAGCTTTGCATAAGCTCCACAAGTTTGCTTCCTGTTTGAATGAAATGTCCAGCCAGACTCGCAACAAGCGCTGAACCATCGCTGCCGCCCAGTTCCCTGAGCCTTTGCAGTGCGCTAGCATCCAGAGGGGAAGGCTCGCGGAATACGGTCGGAAGTGCGTTCAAAGCGTTCTCAGGGACCGATGCTTTGCGGTGGGTCCGTTGGCGGTGCGCCCGTAGCAAGGCGGCAAGAAGAGCGGGTTCGCGCACGGGTTTACTCAAATAATCGTCCATGCCAGAGGCTAGGCAGTGTTCGCGATCGCCCTCCATCGAGTTGGCGGTTAGAGCGATGATCCATGTGTGCTGCCCTTTGGCGGCGTCCGAGGAGCGTATGGCGCGCGTTGCGCTCATGCCGTCCATTTCAGGCATCTGGCAATCCATAAGGACGGCATCGATCTCGCAGCGTTGCAGAAGCTGGAGCGCCTCCCAGCCGTTGTTTGCGACGCCGACAATCGTGCAACCAAACTTAGCCAACTGGAATTGAACCACCTGTTGGTTTACGGGATTGTCTTCGGCAACAAGAATTCGCAGCCCGGCGGGCAGGGAATCTTTAGCGGGTGGAGCGGCCTTTTCGGTGTCGCGGAAGCGGGTCCCTGAGGCTTCCGCAAGCCAATGGATGATGGACCGACCGCGCAGGGGCTTGTGGAATAGTGTCTGGCAGCCGAAATCCACTTCGGCCCTGTTGAGCGAAGTACGGTTGAATGGCGCAAGTAGTGCAATGCGCAAACCATTCTGAGCAAGTTGGAAAAAAATCTCGGGATCGCCGGCAGAGTGGCAGATGCCCGCTTCAATCAGAAGCAGGCATCGGTGTAGATTTTTTGGGTTCTGCCGCGCGACCCAGTCCCGCACACCTATCATGGAGTCGGTGTCTTCCACTTCTGCGTGTTCGCCGAGCAGAGCGAGGACCAGGCTGCTCCGGCTTGAGGGGTGGGGTTCGGCGATGAGAACGCTCCAAGAGTCAAGGCGGCGGCTTGAAAAATACCCACCATCCGGTGAACGCGGGTCAAAGGCTGGTACTCCTGAGCGGCCAAACTTCGCGGTGAACCAAAAGGTCGACCCGACGCCCGGGCTGCTGCGAACCCCAATTTGTCCGCCCATGCGCAAAACCAGTTGTTTGCAGATTGCGAGCCCGAGTCCCGTGCCTCCATAGCGCCGTGTGGTCGAGCCGTCCGCTTGGCTGAACGCCTGAAACAGGTGTTGTTGAGCTTCTGGTTCGATACCGATGCCGGTGTCTTGAATTTCCAAACGCAGGGTGACTCTGTCCTGAGGGTCAGCGTCGTTGTCCTCTAGCCGGCAAGAGAGAACAACTTCACCCTCCTTGGTGAACTTCAGGGCGTTGCCAAGCAGGTTCATGAGAATTTGCCGCAGGCGTCCGGGATCACCTTGCAACCAGCGTGGAACTGAGGGCTCGCAGAGCACGGCCAGTGAGAGGCCTTTCTGATGCGCCTTTTCCGCAAGAAGATCCGTGGCCCCATGGACCACGGACTCGACTTCGAAATCGATCGTTTCAAAAGAAAGCATCCCAGCCTCGATTTTTGAAAAGTCCAACACGTCGTCCAAAATCGTGAGCAAGGCATCTGAGCTAAGCGCGATGGTTTGCGCGAAATCGCGCTGGCGACTGGTCAGATCGGTATCCAGCAGGAGCCCGGTCATGCCGATAATGCCGTTCATCGGTGTGCGGATTTCATGGCTCATGTTCGCGAGAAACTCGCTTTTGAGTTTGGCTGATCGTAGCGCTGCATCCCGCGCCTCCTCCAGCTCGACCTCCGCACGCACCGCCCGCGAAACATCCAATCCGATGGCTGCCAGGAAACGCCCGCCGTCCGCCATGTGCAGGGGAAATCGAAATACACGCCAGTGGACTGTCCCGCCGTTGGAAAGGGTAAACTCCTCTACCACTCTTTTGGTGAGCCCTGATTGCAGCACATCACGCTCGAGATCGGCGATTTCACGGGCGAGAGATGGTGAACGGATGGTTGTATCTGTTTGCCCAGCAAGTAGGTGGAGCGGCTGCTTTACCAAATCTGCAAAGGTATGGTTGGCGGCCAAATACCGACCCTCAGGATCTTTAATGTAAACGAGCGCCGGGGCGTATTCCAGCAGTTGAACAAGGCTCTGGATCATTTCATTGGGCGAACCATGGGCCTGTGGCAACCCGTCGTGTTCGCGCGCAGGGTCCTCCCTTAAGGCAGAGTCAGAGTTCAAATTCAGTGACTCGGGAGCATCCGGCTGCACTGGCTTGTTGAGGAGTAAAAATATGAGTAGCCCTAGTGCGAGCAGCGACTCAGTGCCAACGACTCCGGAGAGAAGCGCGATGCGCGCCG
>CAMDSZ010000275.1 GCA_945906945.1 Akkermansia muciniphila | reverse complement strand
CATTGACATGGAAGCTGAAGTACGAGTTGACCGAATTGTCTCCAACTGTGAGCCAAGCGCCCGTCTGGTTTTCGGGTTGGGACAGAAACCAAGATTGATACGGGACGTTCCTGTTCCAGATTCCATCTGAGGCCGACTGACTTGCATCTTGGGCGTCCCTGAATCCGTACTCTTCAGGAGACGGCGCGCCGTTGATCTCCGCCCAAGAATGATAAAACAAATGCGGGGACTTACCCTTGTTGGCGTTGCGTACATCTGCGACGGCAGCGTGGTTCAGGGGAAGCGCGGCCGCCTTATCGACAGCCTTTGTCCATTTGTTGTAGGCAAGCCGATGTTCGATGCGTTGCTTAAGGGACTTGCTGACCCTTTCGACTAGTCCTTTCTCGGCTTCAAAGCGCTCCTTCTTCACGAGCGCCGCGTGGTCGTGCCGCTCAAAAGCCTCCTCCACTGCAGCTCGGCCGACATCAAGATATTGTTCGAACTGGTCGCCGGACATGAAAAGGTTTGTGCCAGCCGTATCGAATCCCGACGCATTTTTGTCCGCCGGCAGCTCGCTAACATTCATCGTCACGCCAAGCAGATCGCGAAGCGTGTTACCGTATTCCCGCTGATTGAGCCGGCGCATGGCGGTGACTCCCTGTGTGTCGGCAAGATTCCGACGTGCCTCGACCATCACCTTGGCCAGATCCTCAAGGAAATCTGCTTTCGCGCCGCTGGGTGGCTGCTTTTGATCGTCCGGAGGCATCTCCCCAGAGTTCAGAGCGTTGAGAACCTTCTGCCAGCGCTCGGCGCTCAAAGTGTCTGTGATCGAAAAGGCGAGGTTATCGATCCGGAATTTTCCCTTCTGCTTTTCCGCATCATGACATGAGAGACAGTGCTCTTTCAGCAGGGTTTGGTGTTTTTGGGGCAGAACCGCCCCAGGTTGCTCAGCGTTACCTGTAGCGTCCATCCATGATGCGCCTAACAGCACGAGCCCGCCAAGCAATCGGCAAAATGGCCTTGCGCTTCTCACGGCCTTTGGGACTAGTTTTTGTTCCGAGTACATGCTGATGAAATAAGACAACGATTGGCCTCCCATTAAAAATGGGTGTACCAATTCAACCCACAGCCACTCCTTCGGAATGATACGGTAAGGTACAAAAATAGTAGGCTCGAAAAACCTGCTCCGCAACAAGAGCCATCAGGTCAATGGCGCCGACAAGCAACGTGAGCTTTTTCATGCTCGAAGGCCTATTGACCTCTCAAACGTGCGTCAAATAGATTTAGCGGCAACGGAGGAGGTGCGTATTCATGAGTTGCCTGTCCCTCCCTCAGTCTTGTGCCCGACGCTCATTGGCCAATTCCTGACGGCAGCCTCCTCATCCGTCTGCGACTCTCTTGAAGAGCACATGCCAGAGGAAGCTATCCATCACCCAAACGACAAACTTCTCAAAGCCACCTTCTCCAACCCCGACAACGCCCGCGGCTTCTTTGAAAACTATCTGCCCGAGGAGATCTCCCACGTCGTTGATTGGAGTTCCCTCCGCCTCGAGTCCTCAACCTTTGTCGATCCGAACTTCGCCGCGTCCGAAAGCGATCTGCTCTTCTCGCTCAAACTCGCCCAAACCGATGCATTCCTTTACTTCCTCTTTGAACACCAAAGCACCGAGGATCCGCGCATGGCGCTGCGCCTGCTCTCTTACATTCTCCGGATCTGGGAGCGCTTCGCTGCGACACATCCCACTCCGGCAAAACTTCCAGCGATCCTTCCCATCGTGCTCGCGCAGGGGAAACGTCCTTGGAAAACGGCCCCGCGCTTGGAGGACCTCATCGATCTGCCGGCTGAACTCGCAGACATTCTCCGACCCTGGCAACCCACGCTCATGTACCGTCTGCTCGAGTTGGTGCGCATCCCCTACGAGGAGCTAGCCGGAACCCCGGAGGGCATTATTACACTACGCGCGTTGAAGGCCGAGCCGCTGGATGAACTGCTGAGCGATGCGCTGTGGGAAGAGTCCCTTTTATTTGCGATTTCCGACAGTGCCTTGGAGCGGATGCTGCGTTATATTTTAAATGCCGACCTAAACATCTCCCTGCTCAAGGAACGCATCAAAACCATCCGCAGCAAACCCCTTCAAGCCAAAACCATGACTCTCGCCGATCAACTCAGACTGGAAGGCAAAGCAGAAGGCAAACTGGAAGGCTTGTCCGAGGGTCAACTACGCGCCTTCCGGACGGCTGTACAGCGAGCCTTGGAAATCCGGCATGGGTCTTGTCCGGCGGGGATCCGTGAGGCATTGGACGCCATCGGAGATCCGAAGCGACTTGAGCAACTCCACGAAATCGCTTTCCGCTCCGAATCGCTCGAGGCCTTCGCGCAGAAGCTCTAAACCGAAACCGCCTGCGCTGCAGAGAATCAGCGCAGCCAGCCGGCATCGACGCGGGCCACGCTGCATATATCTCCTGATGAATCGCGAGAGTGCCCGGGAGGTTCCCAAAAACAATTTATCGCTCCGCGCAAATACCCCCCGCACCCTCGTTCTCCGCCGAAGTCCCTCCGGCTTCGACTCGGGTGCCTCACACCTCAGCGCTCCGCGCTTCAGCTCTAGGGAACTGAACTGAGGGCCACCCGGAAGCCGCGGCTGTCATGGCGGCCCTCCGGACCGTCGTTGACGCGGGACGCAACAGCGCAGCGCTCCGCGTGATTGCCCCAGTTCCCGCCCCGGATCACCCGCCTGCCAGTCTTCTCATCCAGCCCAGCCCACATCCATTCATTGACGTTTCCTCCGAGATCGTAAAACCCCAGCACGTTCATTTTGAAACTACCCACTGGGGCTGTTCCTTTGATTCCGTCCACCCCAACCTTCGCTGGATCATCCTTCCCATCTTCTGCCACCGCGTAATTCCCATCATCCCAGTTCGGAGGATAGTAATCTCCCCACGGATATTTGCTCGTACCCACTGCCGCCTCCCATTCCGAGTTCGTTGGCAGCCTCCATTCTTTCCCTGTAGCCTTGCTCACCCATTCGCAAAACTGCTTCGCATCATTCCAACTCACACTCACCACTGGATGCTCGTCATTCTGTTCGAACTCGGTACTCGGTTGCTTCCAGTCCGGCAGTCCTTCTGCCTTCAAATACAACTTCCATTCGCCAACGGTAAACTCTGTCTTGCTCAGCAAAATTTTGGTACCGGGCACAGGCAGCATCTTCGCTTCCAAACGACGCACAAGCTCAGGGATGACAATGAGATCTTTCTTACGATCTTTCCAGAAATCGACCAACGCGCTTGATAGGGCCATGGCCTCGTACTGACGCCCTTGAGCGTTCAGCTCTTCAAACAATCGTCCTTTTACCTTCGTGTCATTGGCGTCCTTCTCCGTTTGCTGAAGCAACTCTTCAGTTAGTTTCAGGTTCTTCTGCGCCTGTTCATCCTCTTCCGCGAACCGATACTCCTTCACCGCCTCAGGCCACCTGACCATCACTTGCAGAACATTCCCTCGGATCCGATGATACTCAGCCACCTCAGGCTGTAGATCCACAGCGTTGGAGGCTGCCTCCAGAGCCTCCTCTAAATTTCCACTTTGCACTGCATCTGCTGCGCGCAATGCAAAGGTAGGCGCACTCGCACGCAGACGAGCCAGTGCCGCACTAGCCTTTCGTCCTTCCACCACCACCTTTGCACTGAAGCCGCTCACGACCACCAGCATGGCCGCAGCAGATCCAGCCAACACCTTATTGCGCCCAACCCACAACTTGATACGTTTGAAAGTTCCAGCGTCCTCAGCATTAGTTGCAAACCCGTTTTGGTATCGCTCAATATCACCAGCAAATGCTCCTACGCTCGCGTAGCGCTTATTGCGATCCGTCGCCATCGCCTTGAGCGTCACCGCCTGTAAAGCCTCGGGCACTTGAGCACCCATGGCATTTGGCGCACCCACGGTCACGGCACCCTTGCCGCCACGTTTAGTCACCATCGAGCTGATGTTCCCGTTCTTCACCTTGGTGAGCACTTCATCCAAGGTCGTCCCGTCAATCGGAGGACGCAGGGTCAGGATCGCATAAAGAATCCCACCAAGGCTGTAGATGTCACTGCGCTGATCCAGCTCTGCCACCATGCCCGTTGCCTGTTCCGGTGACATGTACTGGGGAGTCCCCATCACTTCACCCTCCATGGTCATGCCGTAGTCACCCGTGTCGTTGACTCGTGAAATGCTCGAGCTCTGTTCCTCGCGTTCACCCAGCACCTTCGCCAATCCCCAATCCATCACCAGCACTTCCCCGTACTCGCCCACCATGATGTTCTCAGGCTTGAGATCCCGGTGAAGAATGCCTTTGCTGTGGGCAAACATCATCGCATCGCAAACTTTGCGGAAGATCGTGAGCAGGGTTGCTCTTGGGTGTTCCTTGACGGCCGCAGCGTCACCATCACGGATCAGATTCAACACCGCTTGCAGCGTGCGCCCCTTGATTAGCTTCATGCTGTAGAACGGCCTACTGTGAGCATCGACGCCAATATTGTAGATAGGGACGATGTTTGGATGAGCGAGCTGGGCAAGCACCTTGGCTTCTTTTGAAAAACGCGGATCCTCGCCATCTTCGCTGACGCTGCTCACCTTCACTGCAACCTGCCGCTCCAACTGGGGATCCTCCCCAAAGTAGATCTGTCCCATCCCGCCTCGGGCGATTTCTTTAATTAAGGTGTACTCGCCTGTATGGGGCGCTTTGTTTGCAGCGGTCGATTGGGCTGATGGTGTCCCTGTTGATGCAGTCTTCTGAACATTCCCTCGTGTGGGCGTCCTCTGCGGAATGGTCACTTCCAGACTAGCCTTGCTCTTGGTCACTGCCCGCTGGGGGATGTTGATATCCAAAGAACGTGGGGTGGGGGATACAACCACCGGTTCCACTGCTTTCACTTCAATGACCAGCGTGACGTCTCCGACCTGCACATTGGCAGGATACTCCACCTGAACGCGCTCATTGATCTGGTAACCGTTGACCAGAGTGCCACGACCCAGATCTTCGATCTGCAATCCAGCTTTGCTGATCCATACCCACGCATGGCGGGGCATGATGCCTTCACCATGGATTGTGAACACGTCCGATGCAGTCTCAGTACCAATCACGAATTGCGACTCGCCGGTATCAACCGTGCTGATGATCCCAGAGGGTCCGTGGATGGTGATTGACCATGTCTGCATAGGTGGGATGTATCAGAGCCAGGGCTTTGAAGCATCGGTAAAATGCCCCGTGTACTTGGGATTTACAAAGGCGCAGAACGCTATTGCTGCTCAACCACTCTCAGTCCCTCGAATAACGTCTCGGCTTGGGCTTTTCTCTGCCGTTAGAGTTGGTTTGGACTTGGAGCACGGCTGTGTGAAACTTACGAGTTGAACGATAGCAGGTCTGAAGCTGATGCAGTGAGACTCACCTTGATTCAAGGAATGTCACCCTCGCGCAGGCTCGCAATCGCAACGGGCTGGCGGGTAGCTTTCTGACCGGCAATGGGGAGATATTCTTAGCGTGCTCAGGGTGAATGCAAGAAACCTAGATTTTGAAGGTATGCGAGAGAGCCATCGAGCTGGCAGTATCTGATCTCTTGGCTAGTAGGCAGTACAGGCTAGAAATGCGGATCCAATAGTTCACAAATTCAGTTGTTGGCTCCAAAGCGCCAGAGGCGCGACCGTCGACAACCCCTGGGAGCGCGCAGCCCCAGCTGCGCTGATGCGTTCCTACATCAAGACGAGTTGCA
>CAMDSZ010000274.1 GCA_945906945.1 Akkermansia muciniphila | reverse complement strand
GAGATTAATTTTCGATGCCACCATGAGGCAGGAACACAGCCATGGACCTCCTTTTCTGGGGCACCGCACCATTGAGTCGTGCTTCCTGTTGATTGGTTATAGCCGGAGAGTTGGGCGGTTACGCCACTGACCCAGCTAGGTAATGCTGTTACCTTCATATTTTTTCTTTCTACTCAAAGCTCCGTTTAGTTGAGCACGCTTCCGCGTGGAGCCGGCGGCTGCGTGGATTCGGGGTGTCCGAAAGTTTTTTGGGTTTGTGCGTCTGCGGCATCGCAGCCGTTTGGCCTTGAAAGGGTTCCTCTCGCCTCGCGATCAAGGTCGTCTAGGTGATAACGTCCGGTAACGGGCGAGGGTTGAAAAAATCCCTTTGCTTTGAGCCGACAGAACGTGGCCTTTGAAATGCCAAGGTATTCCGCTGCCCCCTTCGCGTTCGTGTACTTCGTCTGTGGAGGCTGCACATGAAGCCCTGCGCTCGCCTTCTTGTCAGTGCCTTGGGCGGGAACTTTGCCTGAAAGGTGGGGATTCCCCTGACGACGATTGTTAAGCAGGCCAGCCACCAAATTTGTTTGGAACTTAGTTGTGATGTTCCATGAGCGGTCAGATTTGCGCCTCATAGTTCGGCAGGCTCCTCTCCTTGGAGTGGCTCGAATTCCGGTGGAAGAATTTCCCAGAATTCTTCTGACTCCGCCTCTGTCATCAAACGGCTGTCGTAATGCTCGTCGAGTACCGCAGTGCCCTTGTGACCAAGAGCGGCGCTGGTCAGGATCTTACACTTGAATTTTCCGCGGTGTGCGGTTGCGAAAGTCTTTCTTGTCCCATCCTGCACCCAGGCCGCTATTCTAGCCTTGTCCATGGCCCGCTTGCGCACTCGCTTCAGGGTTGAAGCAGAAAGGGGCAGAAGGTCGCCCTTGCGCTTGTTCCCCCGAGCTTCCCACCATTGAAGCCAGCGGGTCAGAACTTGAGGGATTGCCACGGTATAGGCGTGGCCGCTCTTGTTCACTGCATGAGGGACATAGAGATATCCATTGCCACCTATATCAGACCACTTCAGCTTCATCGCGGCCTCCGGGCGTACACCCGCAAAAAAGCAGACGGCAAAATACGGAAGAGCCCGCATGTCGGTCGCTGCAACCGCGTTCATAAAATTACGCACCTGAGCGACGGTGAACGTTTGAACGGTTCGAACCCTGGAGACCCTGTCCGTTTTCATCCGTTTGAGGGAGTGAGCGGGGTTCACATCCAACCAGCCCTCATCGATGCAGTACTCAAAAGCAGCGTGCAGGTTTCGGAGGTGCGCTTTGAAAGATGACTTGCTCAGGCCCTTAAAAAGGGGACGCAATTTGTCCGTGGTGAGTTCCAGAAGACTTGTAACTTCCAAACTTTTCAGACGCGCCAGGGTGTGCTTGACGCTGCGCCAGTGCCGTGGTTCGCATCGGGGATTCGCCTTTTTGCGCTCCTGAAACCTTTCCCAAAGGCTGTCGTGATATGCCCCTAGGCCTTCCTTCACAGATTTTGACGCAAGGGTTTTGCTCAGCGCCGCCTTAACCTCCTTGGCGGCCTCCATCAACGAGAATCCAGTTCCCTTAAGTTCCGCCGCGGCAGCCCGGGCCTCGACCAGTTCTTGCACGGTGACGTCCTTCGCAAGATCCCCAAAGCGAGTCACGAGGGCTGTGTTTTCGGCAGTGGCCACTTCGGCCTCCGCCCGTGAAATATACCACTTATAGCCGCCCTTCGGTTTGGCTGGAGAGCCCTTGGGAAAATAGACGCGGGCCTGCATCTTGCCGTTGTGGCGGTACTCGGAAATTTTTGGATGGCTTTGCATAAAACGGGCGCATTTATGGGGTCAAAATATCAACCACCTCATATCAGTCAATCTAAATCAAGCATCTGAATTAGGGGAATGTTGCTTTTTTTTGAGGGATCGTTAATTTTTAGTCATGGCTCACTCGAAAAACCGCACCACCCTTGCAGTTTTGCGCTCTCTCCTTGGCCCTTTTGGCGGGGAGCACGAACTCGCCTCAATTATCGGCCGTTCAGCTAGTTGGGTAAACAAGGTCAGCGCTGGCCGCATCTACATGACTCGGGATGCTGCCCTGAGGATCAGCATGGAAACGGGAGTTTGTCCCGAGTGGTTGCTGCACAATGATCCTTCCACTTCTCCTGTGGCGGCTGAGTCTGGGGTGCGGTTTGACAGCACGTTTTTCAACAAGTACCGGGAGAACCTCGTCTCCACGAAGCCCACGATGGTCGATCCCCTCATACAGATCAGCTCCGAGGCGCTTCCCGCATTCGTTCTTTGCGTGGCACGGCATTTTCAGGCAGTTCGAGCATCTCCGGGGGAGGTGAGACGCCTTTCAGAATGGCTTAAGAACGCTGCGCACATCCTCGAAAATGAATTTCCGTTTGCGGAAGGACAAAACTCTGCGGAACTCGACAGGGCTGCACTAGAGTTGTGCCGACTAACGGCGAGAGCATGGGCGCCTCGTCGCAAAGGCTACAAGCGTGCAACGGGAAAGGCGAAGTCGAGCGCTTCGATGGAGGGCACTGAACTTCGGATTGAGAGCGCCCCGGAGCAGAGTGTGCATGTGGAACACCGAAGGCTGAGAGTTTAGAATCTGCGCCCTTAATACAACGGTGCGGAGTGAAGGCCGATGCGTCGTGTCCTGTGGGGTTCCACAGAAGGCTAAGAACATGATAGCCGCAACTGCTGAACATATCACGCCGCAAGGGCCTCAAATTCTCAGTTGGCTGGCTCGCAGCGGACGTTGGGTGCGTTGATTTCCACGCCTCGCAAGATCCCAGTTGGTGGTTTTCACCAAAAACAGCCTCGGATGGAACTTCGGATCAGACAGAAATACCTACAGGGGTTCACCTTGCGAGGCATAGCTATACTTTAACAATGGCGCCGACGCGCCGTGGCAAAAAAGGGAGCCCCTTTTTTCGATTTTCAAGGACTTACGTCGCGTTTTTCGGGGTGCCGAAAGGGGCGTCCCGTCGGTTTTAACTGTACTTTAGCTATACTTTTTTGGCTTCGAGAGAGCCAAACTTTTACGCGCCTTACGTAAGTCCCTCTAAGAGAGGGAGCCGGCAGTCGGACTCGAACCGACGACCTGCTGATTACAAATCACGGGGTTTACGCTAGAGGATTTCGATTTACAGAGTAAATTACGGTCAGGCGTGGCCAGCCACGGCCCCATTTTACTTGAAATAGTGTCCCTATTTGTCACTATTAAAGCATGGGCAGAAACGCTACGTTTGAACCTAAAAAAGATGAGGCTCGGGGACGCTGGTGGATCTCCATACCCCCTCGCTTGTCCGAAACAGGCAAGCGTCAGAAGCGTTATTTTAAGACCAAGGACGAAGCCTGGGGAGCCATTCACCTCATCAAGGCGCGAATGGAAAATCATGGGACTGCCGCCAAGCTGCTCTCCCCGGCCGATGAACAACAGGCCGCTAGCGCCTTCAAGCTCCTCAGAGATTCGGGCTGCAATACCCAGCTTACTGTCATTGTCGGGGAGTACCTGGAACGGCTTCGTCGAAGGGACTCAAGTAAACCTTTGAGTGAAGCTTGGGATGCCTACCTCAACCGGGGGGATACAGTCCTTAGCAAGGTGCATCGCCGGAGCCTTGTTGCCACAAAAAAGCGCATGGTCACCCTACACGCGAAGCTGGTTGCCGAAATTTCTCCAGACAACATTGAGGCCTGTTTGAAGGATGCCGCCCCATCCTATCGGAACGCCATGCTCAGGGAGATTCGGTCGGTCCTAAATTGGTGCATGAGTGGCACTCGAAAGTGGCTCACAGAAAATCCAGCCAATGACTGCGAGTTTGCTGCGATTGACCGCGCTAAAGAGGTTCGGATATACACCCCCACTGAAATTAAAAAACTCATGCGGGCTACGGTCGAGAAGCATCCCGAGCTTGTTCCTGCCGTGGCTCTGATGACTTTTGCAGGGGTCCGTCCCGATCATCTGGATGGAGAAATCGTCAAACTGGATTGGGGACACATTCTTCATGACGATCGTCACCACAAACGGATCGAACTCCCTGGGAGCATTACCAAGACTGGGAAGCAGCGTTCGGTAAAAATCCGGCCATCGCTCCTGTCCTGGATTCAGTGGCACATTCAACGTGGGGGCGCGCGAGTAGGATTGGTTTGCCCAGTCAAAGGACAAGCGCTCCGGAAGAAAATGCGGGCGGTATTCGATGAATCTAAGGTCATCCGGATCCAAGACGGATTTCGCCACAGTTTTGCGTCATACTTGGCCCCCGTTGACGGGCTTGATGTCGTCGAGACCGAACTCGGACATCAGGGTGGCCGAGAGGTGCTGAACCGCCACTATCGCACCGATGTGCGGAAGACTATTGCAAAGCAGTTTTGGGAGATAAAGGCAGGTGCCGTCAAATGAATGTGAGCGCTGATTGGAAGCGCGATAAGGCAATCGAGAGCGAGTCTCACACCCTCCTGCCGAGATTCAATCCACCAACTCGTAACTCGTACTTCGGCCACCCGAGGAACTTTGAAGCATGACTCCTCGGTCCACCAGGCTTTGAATGTCACGAAGTGCTGTGTCTGGGGAGCACTTAGCTTGCTTGCTGTATTTCGACGAAGTGAGCTTGCCATCGAACCCATCCAAAAGCCGGTTGAGCACCACCCGCTGCCGATCGTTTACCGGACCTTGATTGATTCGCTCCCACAATCGCGCCTTGCGCAAAACCTGTTCCAGTAATCCATCAGCTCCCTTCAGGGCCCGTCCGAAGCATTCCAAAAACCATCTCAGCCAGACGGTGATGTCGAGCCCCCCTCGCTGACAGGCCTCCAGCTTTTCGTAATACCCTTTCCTCTCCGTCTCGATTTGAGACGACAAGCTGTAGAAGCGTTCGGCCATTCCATCACTTCTTGCGAGCAGCAGGTCTGCAATCGCCCTTCCAATCCGTCCGTTTCCATCTTCAAAGGGGTGGATGGTCACAAACCAAAAGTGGGCGATTCCGGCTTTCAGGACTGGGTCAAGTCCTGAGTCTTGCTCAAGCCACAAAAGGAATCGCTCCATCTCCTGCGGGATACGTTCAGCGGCTGGCGCCTCAAAGTGGACACGTTCCCTCCCAATGGCTCCTGAGACCACCTGCATGGGCCCAGATTCCGCCGTGCGCCAACTCCCCACGGTGATACGAGCCATTCCGCTTCTTCCTGTGGGGAAAAGAGCTGCCTGCCACGCAAAGAGCCGATCAGAAGTGACCGGTTGTTGGAAGTTCTGTGTGGCATCCAACATCATCTCCACTATCCCGTCGATGTCCCGTGATGAAGAAACCATCCCGCCAACATCCAAGCCGAGCTTGCGTGCAATGGATGATCGCACCTGTTCTTGATTTAGGAACTCGCCTTCGATGGCGCTGGACTTGGTGACATCAGCGGTGAGAGTCGTGAGAGTGGCTAGGGCCCGTAGAGGAAGGCCAAGCCCATCCATGCGTCCTAACAATCTACCCTGGGCGTTTCGTGCATCGGCCAGAAGCAGGGTAAGGCTGGATGCATCCCATTTGAAATCTGGCCAGCCAGCCTCTTGGTAAATAAATGCCATAATCTCCGCAGAATAAGCGGCGAATCTATGTGTCAATCGCCGCAAGCGCAAGGGGATTGGTAGACACAATCATACCACCATTTCGGGCAACACGGCTCTCGGCCCTTACGGAACCACGGCCCACGGATTCAGGCTGCCTCTATGGCTTGCCCAGAAGGCTCA
>CAMDSZ010000273.1 GCA_945906945.1 Akkermansia muciniphila | reverse complement strand
ACTTTCAAGGACCGCTACATCATCCATCAAGATCCGCACCAACTCATCGAGGGGATGATCATATCGTGCTTCGCGGTCGGAGCTAATCTCGCTTACCTTTACATCCGCGGGGAGTTTCCCGAAGGAGCACAGATCCTCGAGAAGGCTCTGGCAGAGGCTAGAAGCGCAGGATTTTTGGGGAAGAACATTTTGGGCTCGGGATTCGACCTCGAAATCTACGTGCACCGCGGAGCGGGTGCATACATCTGCGGCGAAGAAACCGGCTTGATTGAGTCATTGGAAGGCAAACGCGCGTACCCCCGTATCAAGCCTCCTTATTTTCCTGCAGTTCTCGGGCTCTACCAGTGTCCTACCATCGTTAACAACGTGGAGACGCTCTGCCACGTGAAGCACATCATTGCGATGGGCGGCGAGGAATACGCCAAGATTGGTCGCCCAAACAACACAGGCACACGCATCCTGTGCGTCTCTGGGGACGTCCAAAAACCGGGTTACTACGAAGTGGCGGTGGGATCTCTAACTCTCGGGGAATTAATCAATGAAGTTTGCGGCGGTCTAAAGCCCGGGCGCAAACTGAAGGCGGTCATCCCTGGCGGAAGTTCCGCGAAAGTTCTGAAGGCCGGTGAGACCTACAAAATCAAGGACAAGGAATTTGCTCTTGAAGATCTCGTGATGGACTTCGACACCCTCGCAGCAGCAGGCTCTATGGCAGGCTCGGGCGGCGTCATCGTAATGGACGACACCCGCAACATGGTCGAGATTCTCAACAACATCAACGAATTCTACGCACACGAGTCCTGCGGCCAATGCACTCCTTGCCGCGAAGGCGCACAGTGGATGAAAAAAATCACCGACCGCATCGTAGCTGGTGGTGGAGTCGAGAAGGATCCCGACACCCTCAAATCCGTCGCCGATAATATCGCAGGAAAAACTATCTGCGCGTTTGGTGAAGCCTGCTCATGGCCGACCCAAAGTTTTGTGGCCAAGTTCCGCGACGAATTCACAGCGAAAGCGTCAAAACTGCTGCCACCACCGATGCCTCCCGAATACACTACGGAAGAGCTCATCAAAAATGACTCGATCCCCGAGATCGAAGCCCCACGCGGCAACGGACACGAAATCATGGCCCCAGCCGCCACCCGATAACCCTTTCACGCGATGAGCACCGAAGTTCCTTTGTTAAATGTCCAGATTGATGGCGTGTGGCTGCAGTTTCCCAAGGGCACGCGGGTGATTGAAGCCTGCTCAAAAGCTGGCAAATTCATTCCTCGCTACTGCTATCACCCGAAACTGTCCGCTCCAGGAAACTGCCGGATGTGCATGGTTGAACTCGGCATGCCTAAAATGGGCCCGGACCGCAAACCCATCATCGGTAGCGACGGTCGCCCGGAGATCGCCTGGATCCCCCGCCCTCAAATTTCCTGTGCACAGGATATCGCCGAGGGCATGGCTGTTCGCACGGACTCTCCGATGGTTCAGGAATGCCGCAAGGGCGTCATGGAGTTCCTCCTCATCAATCACCCCTTGGATTGTCCAATCTGCGATCAAGCTGGTGAATGCCGGCTTCAGGAATTCTCGGTCGAGTACGGACAGTCCAGCTCCCGCTTTCTTGAGCGGAAAGTAAAAAAGCCAAAGAACGTCGAACTCGGGCCGAGGGTCACGCTGGACGCAGAACGCTGCGTGCTTTGCTCACGCTGCATCCGCTTCATGAAAGAGGTCGCACAGGACGATGTGCTCGGGTTTGTGGACCGCGGCGGCTTTTCCACGATCGCCTGTCATCCGGACAAGACCCTCGAAAGCAATTACTCGCTCAACACGGTCGACATCTGCCCGGTGGGAGCGCTCACCTCAACGGATTTCAGGTTCAAGATGAGGGTGTGGTTTTTAAAGGAAACCAAAACGATCGACGTGAACGACGGTTTGGGCTGCAACATTATCATCGGAAGCCGCGAGGGCCGGATCTACAGAATTACACCGAGGGAAAACAACGACGTAAATTCAAACTGGATCCCAGATTCACACAGGCTGAATTTCAAATACCTCCACGACGAATCGCGTCTGACCTTCCCAATGGTCTCCGGAAAGCGTTCCTCTTGGGCTGAGGCGCTCACTCAGGCGGTAAATTCCATAAAGGCTTCCGGTAACTTGGCGATGGTAGTTTCTGCGAGGCTTACGAACGAGGAACTCTACCTCGCAAAAGTCCTCGCTATCGCTTTGGGCATCACGCTGTGGGACGTGCTTCCCCGCATTGGCGAGCCAGACGGCATACTGATCCCCGCAGACCGGAATCCAAACACCTCCGGCGCTCAAATTCTCGGACTCGCCGGTAGCGAACCCGGAAGACAGCTCCCGAAAATTGCTGAGGGAATCCGCGACGGATCGATCAAGGGGGTCCTCAGCATCGGCGAAGACCTAACCAAATGCGGCCTGTCGCCTGTGGACCTTGGCAAACTAAAGTCGTTGGTTGTAGTCGACCTTCTTCCGAACGCTACCACCGCCGCGGCCAGCGTTCTTCTTCCCGGCTCTGGCTGGGCTGAAAAACGCGGCTCCATGGTAAACATCAAGGGCCGCCTGCAACGCCTCAACAAGGCTGTGGACGCCCCCGGTGAGGCAAGAGATGATTGGGAAATTCTCAACGATCTGGCCACCGCTTCTGGATCTGCTTTGTCACTCCACTCAATTGAAGATGTGTTTCGCGCCATGGCTCAGGACACTCCGACTTTTGCAGGATTGAATCTGAGCAAAATCGGTGACCTTGGACTCCAGCTTGACCCAAAGCCAGTCGCAGCAGTTTCCTCAACTGCCACCGTTTAAAACGAAATACCGGACGATCCATGGACTTCTTCTCGACACTTCCGCTGGAACTGATGGCGGCATCCGTTGCGAAAACACTATTTCTGGTGTTTCTCGTGGTGCTGCCGCTTGTCTCCTACACCGTTTACGCCGAAAGACGCGTGAGCGCGCTCATCCAAGACCGCTTGGGCCCAAATCGAACAGGCTTTCCAACCTCGCTTCTGGGATTTCAAAAGGATCTGCAATTGTTTCTTGGCGGCCTTGGTCAACCAGTGGCTGATGCGATGAAGTTCATGCTCAAGGAGGAATTCACTCCAGGCCATGTGAACCATTTTTACTTCTGGCTCGCACCTGTGCTGGCCATGGTTCCAGCGCTTTCAACACTCGCGGTGATTCCTTTCGGTAACTTTATGTTCGGTCACAAGATGGTGGTCGCGGACGTCAACGTTGGCATTCTTTACGTGTTTGCGATCGCATCCATCGGCGTTTACGGCATCGTGATCGCAGGCTGGGCATCCAATTCAAAGTATCCCTTCCTTGGCGGCATACGAGCGTCCTCACAGATGATCAGTTACGAGCTCTCACTCGGACTCAGCGCCGTTCCAGTTCTCCTGATCATCGGCAACCTCAATCTCTCGGACGCGATCCAGTACCAGGTAAACAATGGATGGCTTCTGTTGCCGTTCACCGACGGCAAACTCACCGCGCGAGAGATGCTACTCTGGATCCCTCTGATGATTTCGTTCGTGGTGTTTACAATCTCGATGTTCGCGGAAACCAACCGACTCCCATTCGACCTTCCCGAATCGGAGACAGAGCTTGTCGCCGGCTATCACACGGAATATTCCGCGATGAAGTTCGCCTTATTCTTCCTCGGAGAATACGCAGCCATGATTGCAGGCTCATCGCTAATCGTCGTGTTGTTCCTCGGGGGCTGGCATCTGCCGCTTCTTCCGATCAACGACATCGAGTCATCCATGACTCTGTCAGGCTCCATTCTCGGGCTCGTCCACATCACAACCTTTTTCGCGAAAGTCGCATGCATCCTGATTTTCTTTATCTGGGTCCGCTGGACCCTTCCCAGGTTTCGGTTCGACCAGTTAATGAAGCTCGGTTGGCTGTACCTCTTCGAGATCGCTTTGGTTAACATCTTCATCACCGCCGGTATCCTTGCGGCCACGAAGTGAACAGACAGCGCATCCACGCCTCGCAAACCGTCCGCAACTCCTCACCTTAAAACCCAAAAGACTATGGCATACACCGTCCGACGGCCGAATCTAACCTTCTGGGAAAAACTCTATATTCCCAACATTATCGCTGGGCTGTTGATCACATTGAAGCACCTCAAAAAAATGCTCAATGGTGAGACGAAAGTCATCATGCAGTACCCCGAGGAAAAATGGGACTCGCAGCTGCCTGAGTACTACCGAGGTGCGCCGACTCTGGTTAAGGACGACCATGATCGCGAGCGCTGCGTCTCCTGCCAATTATGCGAATTTATTTGTCCCCCAAGAGCGATCACAATCACTCCCGGTGAACTCACCTCCGAAAGCAAATTCGCCAAGGTTGAGAAAGCTCCAAAGGAATTCCTCATCGATATGACCCGCTGCATCTACTGCGGACTTTGCGAGGAAGTTTGCCCCGAACAGGCAATCTATCTCAGAAAAGACTACGCGATTACGGGCGAAAACCGGGCCGAAATGGTCCACGACAAGGTGAAGCTCTATGAACTCGGCGGCGTGATGCACGGCTTGGTACATAAATGGAACCCTGACAAATAAGGCTCAACTCATGTCTCCCATTCTTTTTTGGATACTGACAATCCTGATGCTCTCTTTCGGGGCATCCGTGGTCATCAACCGCAACCCCGTGGCTAGCGCCCTAAGCTTGGTTGCATCCTTCCTCTGCTTGGCGTCCCTCTTTGTTGGACTGGATGCCTTCTTCATTGGCGTCATCCAAGTCCTCGTCTACGCAGGCGCTGTGATGGTTCTCTTTTTGTTTATTATCATGCTGCTTGATCTGAAGGCCGAGAACCGCAGACATTTCAACAAAGGCGCTCTTGCTGGAGGCGCGCTTGTGACTGTTGGCTTCGTATCACAGTTCCTAAGGGTTTTAGAATCCTTCAAGGCAGGATCGAAACCCTTCCCGGCCTTGGGTGCCGCCCGAATCGAAGACGTGCGCTCGGTCGGGAATGCACTGTTCACGGACTTCACCTTACCTTTCCAGGTCGTTGGGGTCCTGGTGTTAGTGGCGACCATCGGCGTGATAGTGCTCTCGCGGCGCGAGCTCAAATAAAACCTTCTCTTACCCACTTGTGACTCCTCTGACCCTTAATCATTACCTCCTCGCGAGCGGGCTACTATTCTCGATCGGCTTTGCGGGAGTATTGCTGCGCAGAAATATAATCACCATTTTCATGTGTCTAGAGCTGATGCTGAATGCGGCGAACCTCTCGCTTGTCAGCTTTTCCCGCTTCCACGTGGGGCCGGACGGTCTTCCAAATTACAACGCCCAAGTCCTCGTGTTCTTTATCATCACGGTCGCGGCGGCCGAGGTTGCTGTCGGTCTGGCAATCATCGTTGCACTCTATCGCGCACGTCAAACAACCCATGTGGAGGACATCCGCTCCCTTCGGTTTTAACCTGCCAATCATCACATGGACCACTTTCTACCTTGGCTCATTTTGTTAAGCCCGCTATGCAGCGCGGCGCTCATTCTTTTGTTCGCGCACAGGTCAAAGCCCCTAAGCGTTTTCATTTCTCTCAGCGCGGTTTTTGTATCCTTCCTTGCAACGCTCGCGGCATTCGGGAAGGCGCCTGAAAGTCTGGCCTCACAACTCGCATGGATTGACCTCGGCCCGGCTCTCCAGCTCAACATCGGATATATTAAAGAGGCAATTTTGCACATGAAGTTTTTTTCATGAAGTTTAGATTGATAGCATCATACTTCAATCTTTCTTTG
>CAMDSZ010000272.1 GCA_945906945.1 Akkermansia muciniphila | reverse complement strand
GCCATTTCCGTGCGTGCGGGCGATGTTTGCCTGCAGACGTTGAGCAGATCCCGAGAGGCGCCCCACTGGCGCTGAATCTGTGCGCCTGAGGGTCTGCTCACCGCCGATTCGCTCGAGGGTTTGCGCGACAATTTTGTCTTCCCGTGCGCTCACGGGCTTCTCGAGGAGCTCGAGCAAACGCGCCTCCTGCGACTCTCCAGCGCCAAGCTTCGGAAGAGCAAGCATTGCGTAGCGACGGATTTTTTCCTGCGGATCGTGCAGCAGAGCTGTCAACCACGCACGTGCGCGCTCTTTCTCATCGCTGGAACCGAACTCCGAGAAAACCACACCAACTGCGCGCACAACCGAAACCAGCTGCATTCGCTCCTGCGCTGCGGCCACATCAAATGCCGCGACCTCGCGCGCCCACAGTGTGGCGCAATCGAGTTTCCGCAGCTGATGGTAATGCTCCCGGAGCTTTTCCTGTGCGGGATTTTTCATTGAAAATCCCCCGCATGCTTTGCACTCCGAATAATCACGGCTTGATGTTCTCCCTGATCGCCTTTGCCACTGCTGCACTGATCAATGCGTACCCATCGCCATTCGGATGTACACGGTCGGGCACCATCTCTGCCTTACCGGTGAGCGCGGCATATAAATTGATGACATGTGTCTTCTTCTCGATCGCCACCTCTTTCAATTCCGGGATCACACCGTTTTTGATCACTTCATCGGTGATCCCAAAGTTGTCAGGGAATGCAGGCACTGGGAGACACACGAATACAGTCGCCTTCGGATTCGCCCCACGAATGGCATCGATGAGGGCATGGGCGCTCGGCTTGAAGTCAGCTCTCTTGACCCAGTTGTGCGGTTTAGTGTCGTTGGTTCCGAGTTTGACCACGTAGAGGTCCGCCTTCATCTCAAGCATGCCCTGATACTGGGGCTGCAAGCAGTAGGGCTTGTCTCCTGAGCGCAGCATCGTAGAGCCGCTATTTCCGAAATTCTTTACTTCATATCCATCACCCAACACGCGCTGCAATTGGGCAGGATAGGAATCCTGACCTTTGGCCCCGACACCCTGTGTAATGCTGTCGCCCACACAAGCGATTCTAATTTTTAAAGGAGTGGTCACGCCCTGAGCGTAAACCAGCGAACCCGCGCTCAGAACAGCAACAAAGATGACAAAAACTTTCAGGAGTGATCTCACGCAGAGGAGTACAGACTGCTTCCAAGGGAAATTCAATATCCGCAAACCCTTTTAGCGAAATCTTGCGGCCTCTTTTTCGCCACCACCACAACCACCAGCTTGCGGATTCCGGATACCTCAGAAGCTGACACCGTTCTATTCTCGTGAGAGACTGCACCGCACGCCCCACATGCGCCCTCCGTTACATACTACCGCGACACAGACCGGCTTAACCAGGTGCGGGCGACTGATGCTGGGCCTGCTCATACTGGGCCTGCTGCTGTGCGCTGTTAGCGCGGCAGCCCAAATTGATACGCCTGAGGTGTCGGCGCCCGCCTCAGCCAAATTTACGCTGCCACCCGTAACCGTGTGGAGCACTCCGTTTTCAGCAAAAAGCGTCGCATCCTCAGACAGCGGGACACTGATTCCTGCCAAAACGCTTCAAAACGCTCCGCAAACCACACTCGACAACATACTGCGCGACACTACTGGGTTCCGCCTTTTTCGAAGAACCGACAGCATCGCAGCGCATCCAACCACACAGGGAGTGAGTCTTGGAAATGTCGGACCTAACGGCGCAAGCCGATCCGTGATGCTTATCGACGGCGTGCCATTCAACGACCCCTTTGGAGGGTGGATCGGATGGAACAGGCTTTTACCAAGCACGCTCTCAAGTGTTCGAATGATCCACGGCGGCGGCGTTAGTCCCTGGGGAACTGCCTCATTAGGAGGAGTCATCGCAGTGGATTCCCGTGTTCTAACGGATGCGCCATTCACATTTATCGAGGCAGCGACCGGAGATCGGCTCAGGCATCAGGCAGGCCTCTCCTTCGCCACCGATATTCAGCAAGCACGGACAAGAATCTTCGGGACACTGCATGAGACTGACTTTCGAGGCTACAAAGTAGTTAGAAAAGATACCCGTGGCCCGGTCGATGTCCGCGCCGATTCAAGGCAGCAGAGCTTTGACGCCGGAATACGACACGCGTTCTCCGATGCCCGCGACTGGCAAATCACATTGCGCACACAGGGCTCGAGAGAACAACGCGGAAACGGTACGCCATTGGCAAACAATTCCGGTGAAGCGCTCGATTTCTCAATGCGATTAACCCGCGAGTCAGACCCTGCGGAGTGCGCGACCGAAGGAATTCTCTTTGCTCAAAGAAGGAATTTTCAAAGCGTATTTACCAGCGTTGCGACGGATAGAAAATCCGAGTCGCTCAGCCTCGACCAATTTGAAGTTCCATCCCAGCAATGGGGATGGATTCAACGCTTCCGGATTCCAATCGGCGACACTCATCAATTGCGCACAGGATTTGAATTTACTCAAAGGAAGGGCGTCACCGAGGAGCGCTTTAGTTATGCGGGAGGCAATTTCACCAAACAACGCGAAGCCGGCGGGCGACAGTCAACCGTGGCGGTATTCCTACACGAAACGTGGCGGCCAAACAACAAATGGGAGGTCTCGACAGGAACGCGCTTGGACTTTCAGCGCGACTTCTACGGCTCACTGCGCGAATGGAAAATCGCCGATGGGAGCTCTACCCTAACCCGCAACTTTGCCGATCGAACCCAACTCAACCCTCAGCTTAGCCTCGCTTCGAAATGGTCTCCATCGCATACGCTCGACTGCACCGCATCCGCGTATTTCGGTGCCCGCAATCCAACCTTGAATGAGCTCTACCGCCCGTACCGGGTCGGAAACCTCATCACTATCGCTAACGCAGAGCTGAAGTCCGAGAAAAGCCTCGGAACCGAATGGAGTTTGCAATGGAGGCCCATCGCAAAAACACTTCTTCGCGCGCGCGCCTTCGTGAATCAAATGTCCGACGCGATTGCGAATCTTACCCTGCGACGTGGTCCTGGAACATTTCCCGACTGGGGAGTGATTCCAGCTGGGGGCACCGGAGCCCGGCGAGAGAACATCGAGAGCGCTTCAGTTTGCGGGCTCGAGTGTGGGATTGAGCAAACTCTTCCCCTCGGCCTCACCGTAAACGCTAGCTGGCTGGCAACACGCTCGCGGGTGGAGCGGTGCACGCTTCAATCCAGCCTTGAGGGCCGCAGACTCCCGCAAGTCCCTGTCCACCAGGGAAACATTCGAATTCAAGGGGATCACAATTCATGGAATTGGACCGCCACCCTCCGCTATGTCGGGGGGCAGTTTGACGACGACTCAAACCAATACCGGCTGAGCTCCTACATCACCCTGGATGCTCGCGTCACAAAACGCATTGGTGAACGTCTGGACGTATTCGCCTCCGTCGAGAACGCATTCGACAGAGAGATTCAAACGCGGCTGGATGCAAGCGGTTCTATCGGCGTCGGTGCACCCCGGATGTGTACTGCGGGATTCCGGAAAAGCTTCTAGCCCAGCAGCAAACAGCCTCCGATTAGCCGCCAAAAAGACGTTCGGGAGTAACCTCAATCGACCGGGCTCCATCCCCGATGTAAACGGCCCCATCTTGAACCGTAACCTGCAAGATCATTGTGCGCGCTGTCAGTGCCGCCATTGCCTCGGCGTCTGCAGGGGGGATCTGCCATACGCTCAGATTTTCACACCGCGTGAGTCGGTTTTTAATTCCAGCCCACCAGGTATGCGTTCCAAAACTATAAACGCTCACCTTCTCGGAGCGGCCACACGCACGCGTAATGCGTTTTTCCTCGGGTTGCCCGACTTCAATCCAATGAAAAATTTTCCCGGTCAGATCCTTTTGCCATAAAGCTGGCTCGTCCGGCTCCCACATGTCCTTAGCTAGTTCAAGGGGCCCCCGGACTTCATCCGATGGGACATTCAGCGCGAACGCAAGAAGACGCACCATCATGCGCTCATTGGTCTCCGAGGGGTGCTGCGCAATGACGAGGTTGTGTGTTTGATAGACCTGCCGGTCCAAATCTGAGATTTCGAGGGTGGCTTTGTTAATTGTCGCCTTTAGTGCCATAATAGTGTTGCCGGAAAGATCCTCAAAAGTTGCGCGTTCTCAGAAAGGACGATCGAACACGATTACTCAAGCTTCAAACAAGCCCGCACGCTTGTTTGCGCGACGCGAGTCTTTGGATTTTGACGGCCGATCAGCCTTGATGCCCACGCCCGCTTGCAGTCTGATGATCGTCTCAAAATATGCTAACCCCTTTGCATTCGACGCCACGGATCCCTCTCGCTTTTGTAGTCGGTTTATCACACCTGCTATTTTTCGCGGGTGGAGCGTTTTGCCAGACGGCGACCGCGCTGAGCGTCCCTCCGAGTGCCCCTCAGCAGGAGGGCGCAGCCCGCGGCCTGACATTTACCAAGTGGTCAGGGACACTGAACGTGCCTGACCCAGTTGCATGTTCAGTGGATCCACAGGGTCGCGTTTACGTGACGTCCACAACGCGCCGCAAAGCAGCGGACTTGGACATTCGCGAACACGCGGCGTGGATTCCAAATGATGTCGCGCTGACAAGCGTTGAAGAGAAGTCCGCCTTCCTGCGCTCGGCACTTGCTCCCGGAAACCTACGCACACCACGCGGTGGACTTAAGGACCACAACAAAGATGGTTCGATCGATTGGAAAGACCTAACTTTTTTCAGCGAGCGGATCTATCAGCTGCGAGACATGGATGGCGATGGGACCGCAGATAAAATAACGGTCTTTGCCGAAGGTTTTAACACAGAGGTGACGGGAATCGCCGCCGGCGTGCTCTACCATCAGGGCTGGGTCTACGCCACCATTGCCCCAGATCTCTGGCGATTCAAGGACACCGATGACGACGGGGTGGCCGACGTGCGGGAGATCGTCGTTCATGGATTTGGCCTCCACATCGCTTATGGAGGTCACGATATGCATGGCCTTTCAGTAGGTCCGGACGGCCGTATTTACTGGAGCATCGGAGACAAGGGCGTGAACGTGCACTCCAAAGAGGGTCGCCATTATTTTGTACCAAACGAAGGGTGCATTCTGCGCATCGAACCGGATGGCTCAAACTTTGAAATCTATGCACGCGGGCTTCGTAATCCGCAGGAACCAGCGTTCAATGAGTTTGGCGACCTCATCGCCGTGGACAATGACGCTGATTTTAAGGGAGAAAAAGAGCGTCTCGTGTACATTCCCGAGGCGAGCGACAGCGGCTGGCGCTGCAACTATCAGTACATGGGTTCGCGCACGCTCTGGACATCAGAGAAACTTTGGATGCCTGCATGGGAGGGGCAGGCGGCGTATCATCTTCCACCAATCTGTCTCTCATCAGATGGCCCGTCCGGCTTCAAGCGAGACCCCGGCACGGCTCTGGGTCCGGAACAGAGGGCTATGTTTTTTCTGACCGAATTTCCTTCCGGCATTCTACGGGCATTTTCATTGGAACCCGCTGGCGCCTCCTACGCTCAAGGGCCGGTCTTTTTGTGCAATAAGGGCATCGCAGGAATCGGCATGAGCTGGCATCCAGATGGTTCGCTTATGGTTGCAGATTGGTCAGGAGGCTATGCACTGGATGGTGAGGGCGCCATCTGGCGCATTGACGCGCCTGCCGGTAAGGACTCCCAGGTTCGCCAACAAACCTTTCAACTGCTGACACTCGGGGTTGGACATAAGACCGTCGCAGAGCTTGTTTCACTTCTCGGACACGCTGA
>CAMDSZ010000271.1 GCA_945906945.1 Akkermansia muciniphila | reverse complement strand
TGCTCGCGTTGGGTATCGTGATGCTTGCTAGCACAGGCGAATTCGCGCAGGACGCCCACGGCCGGCCATACTTTTTTCTCAAGCATCAGCTCATGTGGCTCGGAGTGGGTATAATCGGATGCGCTGTCATGGCCCGGCTCGACTACAAGTACCTTATCAAAAAATGGGGCTGGGTTTATGCGGTCTCTCTCCTACTGCTGGTGTTTTGTTTTGTGCCGGGGATCGGGGCCAAGATCAACGGTTCCTCTCGGTGGATAAGGCTTGGGTTCGCAACTTTTCAGCCCTCGGAGTTAGCCAAGGCGGCGTGTATTCTCGCCATGGCTTGGTGGCTTTCCCAAGAGCACCAACTGGAGAAACAGTTCCTTCGCGGGTTCGTATTGCCACTTCTGGTTGTCGGTCTGCCGATGGGGTTGATTGTCTGCGAAGTCGACGTTGGCTCGACGGTGCTTATCGGTGGCACCGCTATGTGTATGCTGTTCGTGGCCGGATCGCCGTGGAAATTCATCGGCGGTCTGATGACGCTTGGAATAGGAGCTGTGGGTCTAGCGATTTCAATGATGCCAGAACGGTTGGGAAGGTTTCTGGCGTTTATGAACCCCGAAAAGTATCCGGCGGATGCGTATCAAACGCAGCAGGGACTTATTGCTCTTGGTTCAGGTGGGATAAGCGGGCTTGGGCTTGGTAATGGGCGCCAGAAGCTGCTGTATTTGCCGTACGCTCACACCGATTTTATTTTTCCAATGGTTGGCGAAGAGTTGGGATTAATTGGAACACTGGGAGTGATCCTTGCTTACATCTTGTTCATGCTCGGAGGCGTTTCGATTGCGATGAAGGCAAGGGATCGGTCTGGGTTATTGGCGGGAATGGGCATCGTGATGCTGATTTCGATGCAGGCGTTGGTTAATCTCGGGGTGACAACCGAGCTTCTTCCAAACAAGGGATTGCCCTTGCCGTTTATTTCTTACGGAGGATCCAATTTGGCTTTCTGCCTGCTCGGAGTGGGCGTTCTCATCAACATTTATCGCCAGGGTGTTAGTGAGCGCGAGGAGGAACAAATGCAGCAGCTTGAAATGGCACTTCAGGCTGAAAAGCGTGTCGTGAGACTTTAGGAGGCTCTTCAAAAATGCGCTTCGCAATTGCAGCAGGAGGTACAGGCGGTCATTTGTTTCCAGGGCTCGCTGTCGCAGAGGTTCTTCATGCCAAAGGTCATGAAGTCATGATTCTCACTTCAGAAAAGCACATCGACGCGGTGGCTACTGAAGGCCGCTCGGAGTTTGCAATTGAACGATTGCCAGGAATTGGGATGCCCCGTTCCATTTCCTTTGACGCAGTAAAATTTCTGTTTCGCTTTGCTTCCGCAGTCAAACATTGCGGTACGCTCATTTCTAAATATCAGCCGCGTGCTGTGCTCGGGATGGGTGGATTTACCTCTACTGCCCCGATCCTCGCTGGGAAGTTGAGGGGATTGCCCGTCTTTGTTCACGAATCAAACGCGGTGCCTGGCAAAGCGAATCGTTTAAACTCGAAAATATGCGGTGGAATGCTGGTTGGATTTGAAGCGCTTGCGAGTCGATGTGCTCCGACCAAATGCGTTGTCACAGGTACCCCAATCCGCAGAGGGTTAATGTCCTATCCTGCCAAGAAGGAGGCGCGCGTTTCATTCGGCCTGGACCCAGACTTTCCAACTGTCCTTGTGATGGGGGGAAGCCAGGGGGCGTCTGGTATCAATCGAGCCATGGTTGATTGTGCGATTCAATTGGGTTCGCGCGGTGGATTGCCTGTTCAGTTTATTCACCTCACAGGATCAAAAGACGAAAACGCTGTGAGAGAAGTTTATCAAAGAGCCGGAGTACGAGCGTGGGTTGGTGCTTTTCACCACGCTATGCAGGACGCTTATAGTGCCGCAGATATCGCTGTTGCACGTTCCGGGGCCGCAAGTTTAACGGAAATTGCATTCTTCAAGTTGCCCTCCATTTTGATTCCTTATCCATTTGCAGCGGATGATCATCAAACCAGAAACGCAGAAATTTTTTCCAATGCTGGAGCCGGTTTACTCCTTAAGGAGTCAGAGGCAGACGGCGGCCGATTAGCTGATCAGATCACTGAAATTTTGTGTCGTCCGGCGCACCAGAAAATGGCGGATGCGTGTGAAAAGCTGAACCGCATCGATGCAGCTGAGCGTGTTGCTGAAGTGCTTTTGCACTCGGTTGGGTTGGGAGGATAATCAAATGGGCGAATCGGAGAGAGCATTAGAGCGAACCGGAGGACTAGAGCGATGGCTGGCTGGTGCTTCCCGTCGCATTCATCTCATCGGAGTGGCAGGTTCCGGTATGAGCGGTATAGCCGGGCTATTACTAGCGATGGGGCACAAGGTGAGCGGCTCCGACAAGGTCCGAACAATTGAGGTGACACGGTTGTGTGCCATTGGGCTGGATTTTTACACTCCGTCATGTGCGGACATCGTCAGGGATGCAGAACTTGTCGTTTATTCCTCAGCAATAAGATCGAGTCATCCCGATTTTGCATGTGCGATCCATTGCAGTAAAATTGTGGTGCGAAGAGCCGAGGCGCTTGCGGCACTGCTGGCTGCTCGACGAGGAATTGTTGTTGCGGGAATGCATGGGAAGACAACGACGGCATCCATGGTCGCCCATGTGTTACGTGGTGGAGGGCTAAATCCATCGCATTACGTGGGTGCTGAAATCCCAGTGCTCGGCACAAATGCCCACTGGAATCCACTGGGGGAATGGTTTGTTGCTGAGGGGGATGAAAGCGATGGAACCCTTGCGCTGTACAAGACAGAGCATTCAATTGTGTTGAACATCGAAGAGGAGCATTTGGATTACTACAAAGATTTAAATGCGATCGAATCCGTGTTTCGACAGCTACTAGAGAATACCTCCGGTTGCGTATTCTATTGCGCCGATGACGGGCATGCGTCGCGTATTTGTGGCGGGCACTCTCGAGCAATTTCGTATGGCGAACGGTCCACGGCGAAGTATCGCTTCGATGATCTGCATTTGAAGGAGTTTCAATCTCATTTTCGAGTCGTGCGGGATGGCGTTCCGCTGGGAGCATTGTCGCTAAACATTCCGGGAAAACACAATGTGAGTAACGCCCTAGCGGTCGTCGCTTTGGCGACAGAGCTTGGCGTGCCATTTGCAAGTATAGCAGCAGGACTGGAGAGTTTTCGCGGAGCACGCAGGCGGTTTGAGATCAAGCATCGCTCTGAGCGTTTCATGGTGGTTGACGATTACGGTCATCATCCGAGTGAAGTTCGGGCAACGCTAGCTGCAGCGAGGAATGCTGGGCGTGGTCGTGTGCTGGTCATGTTCCAGCCTCACCGTTTCACAAGAACAGCTGCGCTTAAAGCCGAGTTTGGAAGAGCTTTTTCGGATGCTAGTGAGGTCTGGGTGACGGACATCTATGCCGCGAGCGAAGATCCTATTCCCGGAGTGTCGGGTGCAACAATCGTTGAGGAAATGGCGCGTGAGGGTCATGCCGGCGGACATTTTCAACCCAACAGACAGCAGATGCTTTTTGAAGTCGGGCGAAGCTTGCAGGATGGCGACTGTATTTTGACGCTGGGTGCTGGGAATATTCACGAGCAGGGTGCGGCGCTTGCCCGCGACATCGCCTTTATCGAGGAATTGCAGGGCTGCATCGGATCGGGCGTTGCAAAACTGTATGAGCCCTTGTCCAAGCACACTACTCTCCGGATCGGAGGGCCCGCGCAGTACTGGATTGAGCCTGAGACGGAGGAAGGGTTTGCAAGGTTAGTGAGGCACTGCAGCAGTAAAGGAGTGCCGATTTTTGTTTTGGGTCGAGGATCAAATCTGCTCGTTCGGGATGGCGGTATCCGAGGGGTCGTCGTGCATTTGGCGAGGGGCGAGTTCAAGAAATTGGAAGTGAAGGGAGAGACAATCACCGCAGGCGCCGGGGTTCGACAGAAGGAACTGGCGATCGCGGCGCGGGATGCTGCGTTAACGGGCTTCGAGTGGTTCGAAGGCATCCCCGGAAACGTAGGCGGAGCGCTTCGAATGAATGCTGGGGCGATGGGGAGTGAAGCGTTCGATCAGGTGATAAGCGTGAGGTATGTTGACGCTGGTGGCGAGTTTCACACGCGGACTCCTATGGAGATGGACGTGTATTATCGAAATGTACCCTTCCTGAAGGATAACTTCGCAGTTTCAGCGACTTTCAGTGGTCAAAGCGCCCCATCTGATGTGATCGAAGCTCGCATGGATGAGTCGGTGCGAAAGCGCCGTAATTCACAGCCGAGGGAATCGAGCGCAGGATGTGTTTTTAAGAACCCATCGGCTATTCCGGCTGGGAAACTGGTAGATGAACTGGGGATGAAAGGGCAGAGAGTCGGGGGGGCGCGGGTTTCAGAAGTGCACGGAAACTTCCTGGTGAACGAAAAAAACGCTACTGCGGCTGAGTTTTTAGATTTGATTGAAAAGGTGAGAGCCAAGGCCGCCGCGGAGCGGGGAATTGACCTTGAACTGGAGCTTCAAATCGTCGGCGAAGAGCTGTCATTTCATGAATAAAAATATGTACGAGCTAGATGTGACGGGCATGAGAATAGCTGTTTTGATGGGTGGGCCGGGATCCGAGCGGCCTGTCTCAATGGCGTCTGGCGCAGGCGTCTCAAAAGCGCTGACGTCCTGCGGTGCAATCGTAACGGAAGTCGACGTACGAGACGCTGATTTCATTTTGCCGGACGGAGTTGAACTGGCTTTCAACGTAATTCATGGGACTTTCGGTGAGGACGGCCAGGTCCAGGGAATTCTAGAGCAGCGCGGCGTTCGCTACACCGGCGAGGGGGTTCTCCAAAGTCAGATGGCAATCGATAAAATTGCAACCAAGCGCCGACTCCGCGAGCGAGGGGTTCCGACTGCGGATTTTGAAGTGATCGGCGTGGGGGATGTTCCCCAGTTGGAATTGCCTTTTGTTCTAAAGGCGCCGAAGGAGGGGTCGAGCGTTGGAATCTACATTCTGCATCACTCATCTGAGATTCAGGCGCGTCTTGCTGATGTTCGCCAGTATGCTGACGAAATTTTGGTTGAAAAGTTTGTGAAGGGACGCGAGCTGACGGTTGGAATTTTAGGGGAACAAGCGCTTCCTGTCGTAGAGATCAGGCCCAAGGAGGGTTTTTACGACTTCAAAAACAAGTATCCATTTCTGAACCCACAAGCCGCCGGCGCGGACCACTTCTGCCCAGCTCCCCTAGATGAGGATGTGAGCCGGGAAGTACAAAGGGTCGCGCTGGCGGCGCATAGGGCATTGGGGCTTCATGTCTATTCGAGAGTTGATGTGCTCTTGGATGAAAAAACCGGACCGTCTGTGCTTGAGATAAATACAATTCCGGGTATGACTCCTTCGAGCCTGTTGCCCGAAGCTGCTGCTGCCGCGGGAATCAGTTACGCTGATCTCTGCGTTCGGGTAATCGCTCTTTCACTTCAGAGGTTCTCGCAGTCATGAGTTTATTTTCAAATAACAACCCGAATAGGCGCATCAAGAAAGGAGGCGCGCGTCGCACGCACAATTTGCTTGAGGTGAGCGTGCGTTCAGACGGAGAGCGAAAGGAATCCATCTTTCCGCAGATTGTTGCGGTTCTCAAAGTTTTACTGATCGTATCAACGGTGGGAGGCCTTTGTTTTGGGGGGAAAGCTGCGATGCGGCAGCTGATTTGGGAGAATCCAATGTACGCGCTTACCGACATCCGTGTTTCAACGGACGGTCTTTTGACGAGAAAACAGGTGCTTGAAATTGCTGAGGTTGAGGA
>CAMDSZ010000270.1 GCA_945906945.1 Akkermansia muciniphila | reverse complement strand
TCTATCTTGCGCTCCTCACAGCGTCACTGCTGCTGCTTCTCGAGCATGATCCAAAGCGGGTGGCGGCGCTTTTGTTTGTGCAGGTCGTGTACAAATTCACGACTCCATTTACTGTGGGGACGCTCGCCAACCCTGTGGTTGTCAGCAACCTCGGAGTCGCCGCGTTTCATGTAGTTACCTTGGTGCTAATCCAGCAAGGCGCGGCTGCAAATCCGACGAGTTAATAATGGTAGGGAGAGTCAGCGGTGATCCTCAATGCTCAGGGCAGTCGAACCCTCATTAAAAAGTTTTTTCAGAACAAGGTGCGCGTTCTACGCAAACAAGATAACCTGCCCCGCCCCTATGAACCGTCTACTGCTCTCGGCGCTGCTGACTTTCTCCATTCAGAACGCGGCTGCGCCCCACGCGGTTGGTCAAACCACTCAATCAAACAAAGCCTCACTTTCAAGTTCGCGTTCGCGGGAGTCGGAGTCCGTCGGGCCAAAGGAGGGTGGACGGTCGGTGACTCCGGTGAATCAGGTTGTCACGCCCCACGGCAAGCAGATCGAGCTTACCGGTCTGCGCCCTCAGGTGCTGGCTCTGTCCCCCGACGGTAAACGGGTTTTGGTTTCGGGCAAAACCAGCGAATTGCTCGCGCTGGATGCAGTCACTGGAGAGATTTTGCAGAGGGTCGGATTGCCCTCCGAAAAGCAGAACGAGCCCGCTCCACCGCAGGCTTCGAGTAATATTCTGGAGCCTGACAAGAAGGGCTTGGCGAGCTACGCGGGTTTGAAGTATTCCCCTGATGGAAAGTGGGTTGTTCTGAGCAATGTCAATGGAAGCATCAAGGTCTTCGCGGTGGCAGCGGACGGAAGCTTGCGAGCCTCGCACTCACTGGGACTCCCCTCGGCCAACGCTCCGCGTCGCAAGGAGGAAATTCCAGCGGGCATCGCTTTTAGTGAAAAAGGGCGAAGCCTTCTGGTGTGCGGTAACCTGAGCAACCAACTTCTGGAATTGGACGCTCAGACCGGAGCATTACTGCGGTCTTTTTCCGTAGGAGTCGCTCCCACGGATGTAGTCGTGGCTGGTAACAAAGCCTATGTAAGCAACTGGGGCGGCGCCCGACCGAAGACGGGCGAATTAACAGGCCCTGCGGGTCGTGGAACCGAAGTTCGGGTGGATCCTGTGCGGCACATTGCGATGGAGGGCTCCGTGAGCGTGGTGGACCTGCGAGAAAACCCAGAGACCTCCGTGCGTGAACTTCCAGCAGGCTTGCATCCCTGCGCGATGGCTCTTTCCCCGAATGGCCGGTATGTCGTCTGCGCTAATTCCGCATCCGACACGCTAACCGTGATCGACACGCGCTCCGACTCAGTTGTGGAGACCATCTGGGCGCGCCGCAATGCGTCCGACCTATTAGGAGCGTCCCCGAACGATTTGGCTTTCGCGCCAGATGGTAAAACGCTTTACGCGGCGAACGGATCGCAGAACGCAGTTGCGGTAATCGATTTTAATCCGGCTGAACGCGGGTCACGTCTCGCGGGTATGGTCCCCGTCGGCTGGTTTCCCGGCGCGCTCCTTGTCGATGCACGCCACCGCCAGTTGGTGGTGGCGAACATCAAAGGATTGCCCACCAAAACAAAGGAGAGCCCCCAGAAGGTTCCGGGTTTCAATTCACACCACTACAACGGCTCCCTTTCGATGGTTCCGATTCCATCTAAAAAAGAACTCGGTCCGTTGTCGGAGATCGTCTCCCGAAATCTGCGCTCAGACGCGATCGCGATTTCTAAACTTACGGCGCGTCCCGATGTCGCGCCGCGTCCTGTTCCGGAGCGGGTCGGTGAACCAAGCGTCTTTGAACACGTGGTGTACATCATCAAAGAAAACCGCACCTATGATCAGGTGTTGGGGGACGATCCCCGTGGAAATGGAATGCCGGAGCTTTGCATCTTCGGCGAATCCATCACGCCGAACCTGCACAAAATTGCGCGCGAATTCGTGCTGCTGGATAACACTTATTGCTCCGGGATTCTGAGCGCGGATGGTCACCAATGGTCGACCACGGCCTTTGCTACGGCGTTTATGGAGAAATCCTTCGCCGGATTCCCTCGAAGCTATCCAGACGGAATGGGGGATGATGAAAAGGACGCGCTGATTTATTCTCCCGCAGGCTTTCTGTGGGATAACGTGCTCAAGCACGGAAAAACTCTCCGCAATTTCGGCGAGTTCACTGCGCCTAGAGTCCAGTGGAGGGATGCCGGCAAAAAGGGTAAGCCCGATTTCATGTCATGCTTTCGAACGTGGAAAAAGCAGAGCGATGAAGTGATTTTTGCGTGCGAGGCGACGGTGCGGACCTTGGACCCGTACACGCCAAAGGATACGGTAGGATGGAACATGTCCGTGCCCGATCAGTTCCGCGCGGATTATTTTATAGAGGATCTGAAACGGAGCGAGGAGACGGGCGAATGGCCGAATTTGACGATCATCTGTCTGCCGCAAGATCACACCAGCGGCACATCACCGGGCACCCCGACCCCGGCCGCTTGTGTCGCCGATAATGATCTGGCGTTTGGACGGATAGTAGAGGCCATTTCCAAAAGTCGCTTCTGGAAGGACACACTGATCCTCGCAATCGAGGACGATCCGCAAAATGGCTGGGATCATGTGAGCGGCTACCGGACGACCGCATTTTGCATCAGTCCCTACACGAGGCGTGGAGCCGTGGTTTCCACCCAGTACAACACCACAAGCATGCTGCGCACCATCGAGCAGGTGCTCGGGCTGCCCCCGATGAACCAGTTCGACGCTTCCGCGACTCCCATGTGGGATTGCTTCGGCGACCAACTGGATTTGACTCCGTACAGCGTCGTTGAAAACCGAGTGCCATTGGATCAGTTGAACCCGCCAAAGCAGGCGATCCGCGATCGGGCTTTACGCGATAACGCTGTGCGTTCTGCGAAGATGAACTTTGAGCAGGTCGATCGGGCGCCGGAAGGACTGTTGAATCGGATTTTATGGCAGGCGATGAAGGGCAACTCGCCGTATCCGGATTGGGCGGTCGTGGCGGAGGATGAAGACGAACGAGAAGAAAAGAGCCCGTCGTTTTGGAGACGCCTCTTCGGGGCAAGGCGCTCGTGAATCTGGGCGCGAGCTTCGGTCGCTGGAGGGGCGGTCCGGTTTGAGGGCTTGGGTCTTAGATTTAAGACTATGGTGTCAAAAATATCGCCGGATCGGCTCAAATGTGAATATTTGCGCGATGCAAGGCAGCCGTGAACAAACCCCAGCGCCGACCGGCCAGTCTTTCCGCGTCCTGCGGTGGCAGCGCAGGGTCAATGAGGTGCATCTACTCGTGCGTCCCGGGGTGGAGGAGAAAATCAGGGGAGAAGGGACGAGGTGGCATTTCCATTCTGCCATGGAGTTAACTTGGTTCGAGCGCGGAAGCGGCGTGCGTTTTGTGGGCGATCATATCGGGTCATTTGTGGCGGAGGATCTCGTGTTGCTCGGGCCGGGTGTTCCACACTATTGGCACGTGTCGGGAGAATCCCGCGGCGTGTCTTTGCAGTGGGATTTTCCTTCCGCACACCCGTTCTGGTCGTTTCCGGAGGCGAGGCTTGTAGCTGGTTTGTTCCGGGATGCGGCGAGGGGCGTGCGGATCACGGGGGGGGCTGCTCAAAGCGTGCGGGACGGCATTTTGCGCGTGGTTTCAGACGACGGCGTCGGGCGTCTGGGGGAACTGTTGCGAATTTTCGGTTGCCTCTCGGACGGCGCGTCCGGCGAGATGTCTCTGCTTTCGGGCAACGCCTTCGAGCTTCAGGACGTCGCTGGCAGGCAGCGCTTGATGGGCGAGGCGGTTCGTTATTTGTTGGCGAACTTTCGGAATCCCGTGCGTTTGGGGCGGTTGCTGGAGATCACAGGGATGAGTAAGTCGACTTTCTCCCGGCAGTTTTTGAAGCATTCGGGCAAGACCTTTCAGGATTTTCTCCTAAGCCTAAGGATACAAGCAGCCTGCCGTGAATTGAAGGAGACTCGCCGGCCGGTTTTAGATGTGGCCGTGGACTGCGGGTTCAGCGAGCTGTCGTTTTTTAACCGTTGCTTTCGAAGGGCTTACGGGTGCACTCCGACGCAGTTCCGGAGCCATAAGCCCTCCGGTTCCCGGCCTCCGCAGCCTCCCGAGGGCCCGTGAAGTTAGCGGGTGGGACGTCGCCGCCGCTTTGGTGTATATTTTTCAGTTGGCGATTGGCGAACCTGCCCTAGAAGAGGAAATGGTTATGCGTTCCAGAGCCCTCATCCTTCCGCTGCTTTCGCTGTTGTTTTGCCATGCATCGCCGCTTTTGGCCGAAGATTCCAAGGACCGGAATGCAGAGGCCTCTAGGGATTCGAAGGGCGATTCGAAAGACGAGAAGAGTGGAAAATCCGACAAAACGGATGAGGGTAAAAAAACGGGCAAGGATGGAAAGGAGGAAAAAGAGGCAAGGCCGAAGGAAAAGGTGGGCTCTGTGATGCTGGGGGCATCGCACGTTTCCTACATCGCCCAAACGGGGACGATGCCGATCCTCAAGGACGACGGGGAGAGCCGTGCTTCGGTGTTTTACGTTTACTACGCGGTTGTGGATGCAGCCGGCAAGCGGCTCTCTGAGACGGATCCGCGGCGTCCGATCATGTTTTGTTTTAACGGCGGCCCGGGAGCTTCCGCCGTCTGGCTGCACTTGGGCGGGCTCGGGCCGCGGCGAGTGGACTTACCGCCGGAGGGGCTCACCCCTTCGACCGTTTCGCGGGTTGTGGATAATCCGAATTCCATTCTGGACGCCGTTGACTTGGTTTTTGTGGATCCGGTCAGTACCGGTTTGAGCCGGCCTGCCAAAGGGGAGAAGCCGGAGCAGTTCTACGGTGTCGACGAGGATGTGCAGTCGCTTGGCGAGTTCGTCCGGCTTTTTACAACTCGCGAAAAGCGTTGGTCTTCAGCGAAGTATTTGTGCGGGGAAAGTTACGGAGTCCTGCGTGTAGCCGGATTGGCGGATTACTTGCAGGGACGCCACGGGTTTTATGCTGACGGACTGGTGCTGCTTTCCGGGTTGGTGGATTTTCAAACGATTCATTCGAGCGGCGCCAACGAGCTGCCGTATGTTGTGTTTCTCCCGACCATGACGGCGGCTGCGCATTATCACCACAGACTGTCTGGGTCGCTGGCTGGTGACTTGGAGCAGGCCGTTGCCGAGTCGCGCAAGTTCGCGCAGGGAGATTACACTCTGGCGTTGCTGAAGGGGAACGATCTTGGCCCAGATGAGCGCAAACGCGTCGCTAAACGGCTTGCGCAACTCACCGCGCTTCCGGAGGAGGAGATTTTGCGGCAGGACTTGCGGATCGAGCCGGGGTATTTCCGGAAGGCGCTTTTAAGGGACAAGGGGAAGATCATCGGGCGCTTTGACGCGCGGGTGCTGGGGGAGGACAACGAACCGGGGGATATTCAGGCGCACGCAGATCCGTCCTACTCAAACATTGCCGGCGGCTTCGCCTCAGCCATCAACGCTTACGTCCGCGAGGACTTGGGGTTTGAAAGCGATCACCCCTACCACATCCTGAACGGGCTGCCGTGGCGGTATCATAAGTTTGAGGGGCGGTATGTGTCCACTGCGCAGCATCTTGCTGCAGCTATTCAGAGCAATCCGAGGCTCCGTACCCTGGTGCTGTGCGGGCGCCGCGACCTGGCAGTGCCCGAGGACTCGATGCGCTTTAGTATCGCACACATACCTCTGGCGGAACCGCTTAGGTCTGGGGTTTCGTTCTCCATTTATGACAGCGGGCATATGATGT
>CAMDSZ010000269.1 GCA_945906945.1 Akkermansia muciniphila | reverse complement strand
CTCGTTACCATCTTCATTTTACTCCAACCAGCGGTTCCTGGCTCAATCAAGTGGAGCGCTGGTTTGCTAAGATCACTGAACAACGCATTCGGCGCGGCGTGTTCAAAAACATCGATGAACTTATCGCCGCCATCGACGAGTTCATCGCCTGTAACAACGAAAATCCTAAGCCCTTCATCTGGACCGCAACGCCCGAACTTATTCTGGATCGTGTCGGAAGACTTTGTAAACGGACTAATCGTTCAGTACACTAGGTCCGCGTCGCACCACGGGCGGTGTGCAGTCGCTGTTCTATGCGCGGAACGGCAAGGGGTTTGATCTGGATGAAAAAACCGCGGATTCATCCAAGGAAACCGACTTTGATCCGGACATCGAATTCGGATTGTTTCGTTCGCCGGGATGGCCGTATGCGGTGTATCCAAAGACAGTCATTGCGAGTGCCACGGGCGAGTATCGCGTGCGATTTTCAGCGCGGTCGGTATTGCAAACGACCGGCTTTGTTTTCAAGAAAGGCACGCAGCCCGTGCCAATGAACTTCCGTGCTCGGAAGCCATCCAGCCACGATATCGCAGAGGATGTGCGCGTGACCGGCGGTATCATCGACGTGCAACCGGAGGGGGGTGTCTATGAAACAACTGTCTATCTGCTTCGCGGGCAGACCATCGAGTATGGATTGCTCGGGCTCCCAGCTCCGCAGATCGATGCGCAGGGTAAGACAGGCTACTACCGTTATCCGCCGCTCCCAGAGGCTGGACAGCCGGGCATCGCCTTTCAATGGCTGGAGCTTGAAGGCCCAATCACGCCAACATCCTGGCCGCCCGCATCGCATCGCGTGCTGTTTGACGACCTCGGTGCCGACGTAAAATCGGCAAATCCCACCGCCGACGCGAAACGCCTGCTTCGGCGCTTTGTCTCCATCGCGGCCCGCGAACCGGTGCCGGAGGAAGCTGTGCCGCAATTTGAAAGACTCGTCCTTGATGCCTTGCGAGACGGCGCCTCTCTTGCAGACGCATTATTGTGCGGCTATCAGGCATTCCTTTGTTCAGATCTGTTTTTGTATCTGCGCGAACCCATCGCTACTGGCGATCACTTTGCCATCGCGAACCGGCTTTCGCATTTCCTCACCGACACACGGCCTGATGAATCTCTGCTGGCTCTCGCTGTGCAGAAGAAGCTGCGCGATCCAGAAACCCTACGCAAAGAGACAAACCGACTCATCACCAGTACTGACTTCGAGCGGTTCGTGGTTCACTTTACCGATTGCTGGCTCAATCTGTGCGAACTTCGCCGCGATGATCCCGACATCAGGCTTTATCCCGAGTATCGCCTTGATGATTATCTCGTCGAGTCCATGGGACAAGAGACCCGGGCATTTTTTACTGCAATGCTGCGCGAAAACCTGCCCGCGACTTCGCTCATTCATCATAATTTTACTTTTATCAACGATCGTCTCGCACGGCACTACGGCCTCCCCGAAGTGACAGGTTCCGCAATTCGTCGGAGCGATCTACCCAAAGACAGTCCGTATGGTGGACTCATCACGCAGGGAACCATTTTAAAAGTGTCTGCAAACGGCACCAGCACCTCGCCCGTGCTGCGCGGTGTATGGATCATGGATCGCCTGCTCGGTCAACCTTCTCCACCACCGCCACCTGGCGTTCCTGCCGTTGAGCCCGACATTCGAGGCGCAAAAACCATGCGCGAACTTATCGCTCAGCATACCAAATCTAAAACCTGTGCGGCTTGCCACGCGAATTTTGATCCCGTCGGCCTCGCTCTTGAAAACTTCGATATCTTTGGTGCATGGCGCACACAATATCGCGGCACAAGCGATGGGGAGCAGGTCACCGGGATCGATCGCGCCGGTCACGATTTTGCCTTCACTCTCGCGGGCCAGGTGGATGCCAGTGGTTCACTCGCTGACGGCCGCTATTTCAAGAATATCCACGACCTCAAAGTCATCTTCACAGAGAAACCGCGCCAACTCGCTAGGAATCTCCTCCATCAATTCACGCTGTATGCCACCGGCACGCCTGTGCAGTTCGCAGACCGCCGCAACATAGAAGCCATTCTTGATGAGTGCGCGAAGGGCGGCTACCGCGTGCGGGATCTGATGCACGCTCTCATTCAAAGCCCCATCTTCATTGGAGACTAGAAGTCATGAACACGTTTCACATCTCGACAACCTCATCCCACCTGCCTCGCCGCACTTTTCTGCGGGGCCTCGGCGTGTCGATGGGTCTGCCCCTGCTCGAATGCATGACACCGGTGTTTGCGAAAACTGTGCAGCATACCACACCGAAGCGCATGCTCGTCATCGCAAATAACCTTGGAGTGCTGCCAAAAAATTTTTTCCCGACGACCGCTGGGCGCGACTATGCACCATCGCCTTACCTCGACATACTCGGTGAGCTGCGAAACGAGTTCACCGTGTTTAGCGGTCTTTCGCATCCAGGCGTGACAGGTGGGCACAGCACGGACAATTGCTTCCTCACCGCAGCGCGCGGCGCTTTCAAAGCCGGCTTCCGCAACAGCATCTCACTCGATCAATTTGCCGCGGAAAGACTCGGCCAGGTGACACGTTTCCCAACGCTCAATCTCGGTGTGAACATCGGGGAAAAGGCGAACCGCAGTCTTTCATGGACGCGTGACGGGGTGCTACTGCCAACCGAGGAAAGCGCCGCCGCCATATTTAATCGAATGTTCGTCCAGGGAGATACCGAGGCGGTGCAACGGCAACTTCAGCGCCTCAGACAACGCGGCAGCATCCTCGATATTCTCAACGCAGAGGCAGGGCGCTTCAGCCGTACGCTTGGAAACACTGACAACGTCCGACTCGAGCAGTACTTAACCTCCGTGCGTGAAGTCGAGCAGCGCATCCAAACCGCCCGCGAATGGGAGCAGCGCCCGAAGCCGGTCGCAAACCAGCCCGCGCCGGCAGACATCAACGACAGCAAGCGTTTCTTTGAAAAGTTCGAGCTCATGCTCAGCATTGCACAGATCGCGTTCGAATCCGACAGCACCCGCATCGTCACGCTGATGGTCGATGCCCTTAGGACGCCGGTATTCTCGTTGCCCGAACAAACGGCCACCACCGAGACTTATCATAACCTTAGTCACCACGGGCAAAATGAGGAAAAGTTGCGGCAGCTCGAAGCGACTGACCGCCAGCAGATGATCATACTGCACAAACTGATCAGAAATCTCGCCGCCAAACCTGAAGATGGACAGCGCCTTCTCGATCGCACCATGATCCTCTACGGCAGCAACCTGGGAGACGCCAACATCCACGACAACACCAACCTCCCCATCCTCCTTGCCGGCGGGGGGCTCAAGCATGGCCAGCATCTCGCCTTTAGGCGCGATGCCAACAAACCGCTCTGCAATCTCTTTGTTACCATGCTCCAAAACCTGTGCATCGAGACGGACAGCTTCGGGAGTAATGCAGGGACCTTGAACGAGCTCAAGCCCGGGTAACTTTTATTCAGCCAACGAAGATTCGCCATCAATCCCTCTCCCATTGCCGAGCGATCGCCACAACCGCCTTTTCCTTGAGACAGCGTTCGACGCGGCGGCTATCCCAAGACTTCCGTAGAAGTCAAAAGGAAGTGCGACCGTCACTCGGTAGGACTCGCGCCAGAGTTCTCTGTTCGCCCGTTGGAGCCTGGTTATTGGTGCGGAGGGGCACCGCAGGAAGGCCCTCTGCATTGAACAAGTTGAAGTTGGGCACGCTCGACCACGCATCACTTAGCGCCACAAGTGAGCGGACGCCTTCCGCGCCCCGCGACGACACCGCGCGCGCGAGTTGCGGAAACGGAGCGGAAAGCAAATGCTTACCATTTTGAAATCACCGAGGGGTTTTCTGACGGCATGTGTTCGGATAAAGATGGAAATCTCTGGATCGCGCTACGGGGCGGCTGGGGAGTGGTTTGCCATGATTCAAAAACAGGGGAAAGAATCGCTAAAATAGAACTCCCAGTTGAGGCCATGACGTCCTGCTCTTTTTACAACAATAGTGGCCTTTTCATCACCAATGCCAGCCTGGATCTTGATGCAAAGGGCCACGAACTGCAGCGATTGGCAGGCGGTCTTTTTGATGCTGAAACCAGCTCAAGCGCACAGCTGGCTGCCAGTTTCGCGTAGGACTGCATTGGCTACTGGACTTGGTTAGGGCCCAATCTCCTTCGCTCTATACTGAACTCCAGACTTACCACTAAAATGCGCGTCCTGTGTCCAGAGCGTAGCACTCTGCTTCTTCGCAACCGTGTAGATCACCGAATCAGCAAACGCCAAGCCCTCCTCCAAACCCACCGATGCGGCCTCCAAGGCAAGGTCTGCATCCAAATTAATCACCGTTCCCTGCTGCATCGCGGCTACTGCGGAAAAAGCATCGTCTTCACCACGCTCCCTCAAAACCACCTTGAAAACTTCGTAGATACACACCGCGGGAACTACGAGAAGATCAGCGTCCTCGATAGCCTCCGCAAAAAACTCCGCTGTCGGCTCATCCGCGAAGTATGCCAGCCACCCTGAAGAATCCACCACATTCATAGGCGGTCACCATCCCGGGTAAAGGAGGTGTCAATTCCCTTCAAATATCCACGAAGGCTCCGGACCTCCCGCATCGGAATGATTTCAATTCGATTTCGGAAAGCAACCACCTTGGCCTTCTCTCCAGAGCGCAGCCCCATCGCCTCGCGAATCTTTTGAGGGATAACGACTTGAAATTTTGGAGAAATCGTGACGGTTTCCACTCGTCATACGGTATCCCGATCGATCGGCTCGTCAACTGGGATCTCCCCTGCCTCCTCGCAACGACGTTCGGAGCGATCAAATCAGAGGCCTGTACACAAACAAATTGCGCGGGCGGAATCAGCGGTGAGGGTGCCAAAAACGAATCTGCGACCAGAAGAGGCGAGGCGAAAGCCTGCACTCAGATCGCGATCCGGCCGATTACGGTGAATTTTTGAGTGGGTAATCCGGTGTATTCCGGTAATTATTCAGGTATTCATGAATGCAGAAAGCCTTCAGATTACGTCAGAGATTCTGGCTTTGGTCTCCGAACTGGACGAGTTCAAGGGCGCATGGCAGGCACTTGGAACCTTGGCTCCGGAGCGTCTCCGGGCGCTGCGCCGCGTGGCAACAATCGAGAGTATCGGATCCTCCACTCGAATTGAGGGGAGCCGGCTCTCGGACCGGGAGGTCGAGCAGTTGCTCGCCACGCTCGGGGCAAACCTTCAGGTGCAACGGTTCAAATCCCGAGACGAACAGGAGGTAGCCGGTTACGCCGAAGTCATGGAAACAGTGTTTCACTCATGGGCGGAGATTCCCATTACGGAGAACCACGTCAAACAGCTGCATCGTGATCTACTCCGTCATAGCAGCAAAGACGAGCGGCACCGAGGAGAATACAAGACAGTACGCAACGACGTGGGCGCGTTCGACGCCAATGGTCGGATGATCGGGATTGTTTTTGAAACAGCGACTCCCTTTGACACACCGTTAAAAATGCGGGACCTATTCGCATGGTGTCGCGAAAGCCGTGAGCAGAGGAAGCTTCATCCGTTGTTGGTTGCTGCGGTGTTTGTAGTGACATTTTTGGAGATCCACCCTTTTCAGGATGGGAATGGCCGCCTCAGCCGGGTCCTTACCACCTTGATCTTACTTCAGGCAGGGTACGCTCACGTTCTGTACGCATCGCTCGAGAGCGTGATCGAAAAAAACAAGGAGGCATACTACCTCGCTTTGCGTCAAACTCAGGGGACGCTTCGAACAGCGTCTCCAAACTGGCAGCCATGGATGCTGTTTTTCTTACGTTCCTTGC
>CAMDSZ010000268.1 GCA_945906945.1 Akkermansia muciniphila | reverse complement strand
AGTTGCGCATCGCCCAACCTTGCCGGCGCTCGAGTCCTTGTGTGGCCGAATATCTTCCTACTCCACTAACGACTCAATTCAAGGGGTTTCCCTTCCTAGCGACAATCATTCCTGATAGCGTTGAGGGTAAACCGTTATCCACAGCGTTTATTTATGAAATCACCTCTGTCATCCCGCTGCAGTTTTGGACCCGATAGCTCCCCTTTACTTCACACCGATGGAGCGGTTTTCAATTCGCGCCGAGACTTTCTGATCCGCTACGGGTCAGGGTTCGGAGGACTAAGTCTTGCCGCACTTTTTGGAATCAATCCGTTTGATTTGCACGGAGCACCGGTCTCTTTGGCTCCCACGGCACCACGCGGCCCGCTCGCTCCAAAGCTGCCGCACTTTAAGTCCAAGGTGAAAGCGGTGATTCAAATTCACGCGGGGGGAGCGCCATCGACCGTTGATACATGGGACCACAAGCCTGAACTCACCAAGGCCAACGGACAGAAGATTCCCGGCTACGAGGGTGTGGCCCTAGCATCTCCATTTACTTTTTCCAAACAGGGCAAATCCGGAATCGAAGTCAGCGAAATCTTTCCCGAACTCGGAAAGCACGTGGACAGCATGGCGGTGATCAAGTCGTTGTTCACTGAAATTCCAGACCACGAAATTGCTTCCAAAATGCTGCACACGGGTTCCCCGCAACTCCCCAAGCCAAGCCTTGGCTCGTGGGTGACCTACGGCCTTGGGAGCGTTAACCAAAATATGCCGGGATTTATCTCCCTGGGCGGAAGCCCGAACTTTCGGCAGTGCGCGTTTCTGCCCGGGATTTTCCAAGGATGTAATGTAAACTACGATCCCACCGCGAGTCTGAGCACGATCCTGGCAAACATTCGGAGCGAGTTCAGCACAATGGATCGCCAGCGGCGCCAAATTGATTTCGCGGCGAAGTCGAACTTGGAACATTCAATGAAGCTCCAGAAGGACGATCAGCTTGATGCCCGTATTCAGGCGTTTGAAATTGCGTTCAAGATGCAGACCGAGGCGACGGATGCTTTCGACATTTCCAAAGAGAGCGAGGCGACCCGCGAAAAATACATGGGGCCAGCCTCTGGGTCCTACGCCTCTGCGATGAAAAACGTACGCTCCAACGGCGCCAAAATGCTCGTAGCGCGCCGCCTCGTTGAGCGCGGCGTCAGATTCATCCAGATCGGAACAGGTGGATGGGACAATCACGAAAACATCGCGGTCACAGCGAAAGCAGCGGCTACGGAGGTCGACGTTCCCATCGCAGCGCTACTGTCTGACTTAAAAGAGAAAGGGTTGTTGGACTCCACTCTTGTGATCTGGGGCGGTGAATTCGGAAGGACTGTCACCCAGCAAGGCGGCGGCGCGGGCAGCCCGGGCCGCGACCACAACGGGCGTGCGATGGTGACATGGATGGCTGGAGGCGGTGTCAAACCCGGCATCACTTACGGTGCAACTGACGAGTTTGGAGGCAAAGCAGTCGAGAACCCGATGCACATCCACGATCTGCACGCGACGATGCTGGCCATCATGGGCTTCGACCACACCAAACTCATCTACAATTACAACGGCCGCGATTTCCGACTGACCGACAACTTTGGAAACGTTGTGAAGGAAATCATCGCTTAAGGCTCAAAAATCTTCGCCCGCGCCACCTCTTCTAAATCGCACCCATGAGAACAGACATTCATTCAGTAAAGACTAGCTCCATCGCTTGGTTCGCATCTGTGAGCCTTTTGACGATGAGTCAAATTCTCTGTGCCGCAGTTTCGGTTCAAATCGCTCCGGAGAAGCTTGAGTTTTTCGAAAACAAAATCCGCCCGATTCTGGCGAACCACTGTTTAGAGTGTCATTCTGGCGAGAAGGGCAAGATCAAGGGCGGGCTGAACATGGACTCGCGCGAGGACGTGCTCAAGGGCGGTGACACAGGCCCAGCGTTGGAGGCAGGCAATGTAAAGAGCAGCCTCATTATCAAAGCCGTCACATGGGAGGACGACTTGCAAATGCCTCCAAAAAAGAAACTCAGCGACGAGCAAATTGCCGACCTCAAAAAATGGATCACCATCGGCGCCCCGGATCCGAGGGAGCCCTCAAAAACAGCGGTCAAAGTCGACAAGAAAGCCCACTGGGCATTCCAGCCAGTTTCAAAGCCGACACCTCCAACGGTGAAGAACGCCTCTTGGTGCAATAATGCGGTCGACAAATTCATCCTCGCGAAGCTCGAGGAAAAAAACATGATGGCAGCACCCCAGGCGGACAAAGAAACGCTGCTGCGCCGCGTTTACTACGACCTGACAGGGCTGCCCCCGACTCCCAAGCAGATCGAAGACTTCGTGCGCGACCAGGCGCCTGATGCCTACGCCCGCGTGATCGAGCAGCTCCTTAACGATCCAGGGTATGGAGAGCGCTGGGGGCGCCACTGGCTTGATACGGCCCGATACTCCGACACTTCAGGAGACTTAACAAACCAGTCGGATCGCATCTCAGAATACCGTTATCCGTTTGCATGGACTTACCGTGAATGGGTCATCAACGCGTTGAACAAAGATCTTCCGTACGACCAGTTCGTAATGCAGCAACTAGCGGCTGATAAGATCCCGAACAACCCCAAGGAAAACCTCGCCGCACTCGGGTTGCTAACGGTCGGACAGAGATTTGGCAAGATGACGGATGAAGTGATCAACGACAGGATCGACGTCATTGGCCGCGGTTTCCTTGGACTGACCATCGCGTGCGCGAGATGCCACGACCACAAGTTTGATCCAGTTTCGGCTGCAGATTATTACGCATTGCGCGGGATTTTTGTAAGCTGTGCGGAACCCATCGGCGATAAAATGCCGCTCATCTCAGGCGACCCGAATTCTCCAGCGTTCATCAAATTCCAGCAGGACCTCTCGACTCTTGAGGAGAAAGCCTACAGCGCGTTCTACAAAATTCAGCGCGAGTACTCCGACAAGTTTCGGAAAAATGCGGCCGTAATTTTCGAGGCGGCCATGCTGACGAGAAAGGAATCAACAGCGGAAGAGAACAAACACGGGAACGAGCTTATGAATCAAGCGGGCCTGGACATAGACAAATCCGGCCTACTCACAGACAACACCGCGATCGTAAATGGAGCTGTAATGTCCTCGCAGCGGATTCGTATCTCCGACGAGATCTATGGCCCTTTCCTGAAGCTGGCCACCCCTAGCAACAATCGTCAGACAGTCATTCGCGACATGCTGGAGGGAAAAGACCGGAACAAATACAACAAGGAGGTTGTTGATTTTCTAAAAACCCAGAACACGCTGCCTGCCGATCTTCACGAAGTTGCGCTGTTAGTCGGAAAATTCTTCGCACAAATGGAGCCGAAAGTTCCCGCTCTGTATGCGACGTTCATGGATAAAACCAAGGACATCTCGGCGTCTCCAGACAAAGCTGCAATGAGCGTGGCAGTGTTCCCGCTGAAACTAGTACCTGCATCCGAGATCAGCGTGGAGCGGCTGATGGAGGAGGGCAACACGAGCTTCCCGAATCCGAAGATCCGCGGTATTCTCGAAAAAACAGCGGACTTTGCAGGTATCAACAAGTTCAAACTCACCTTCAAAGGCGGTCCAGTGAGAGCAATGGCTTTGAAAGACTTGCCTCCTGCTCCTTCAAAACTTCCTCCAGATAAAAAACCAGAGGACTATGTACGGAATTCACCCCTTTACATCCGGGGTAATCCACCCAAGCCGGGGGAACAGCCCCGGATTGTTCCACGCCGATTCATTGAGGTGTTGAGTGAAAACGGCAAGCCCACGCCTTTCAAAGAAGGCAGCGGACGCTTGGAGCTCGCGCAGGCAATCGCCAGCCCGAACAATCCGCTCACGGCGCGAGTCATTGTCAACAGAGTGTGGATGCACCACTTCGGTGACGGCTTGGTGCGCACACCGGACGACCTTGGCAATCAGGCGGGCAACCCCACGCACCCGGAACTGCTGGACTTCCTCGCGAACTGGTTTGTGCAAGATCTTGGCCCCCAAAAGCCGGCGTGGTCACTCAAGAGCCTGCACAAGGCCATCATGCTGTCCCGCGCCTACCAGCAGTCCAGTAGTTCGGTCTTCAAAGGTGGCGCCAATGATTATGCAAAGGTCGACCCGTCAAACTCCCTGCTCTGGCGCGCAAATGTCCGCCGTCTGGATTTTGAGAGTTTCCGCGACTCACTCATCGGCATGGCTGGGATCATGGAAAAGTCTACGGGCGGCATTTCATTCAACGTGACGGAGGAACCGTACATCTTCCGCCGCTCGGTGTACGCCTACATCGACCGGGCAAACATGCCTGATCTACTGATGCAATTTGACATGGCGAATCCCACCGCGCCAAACAGCAAGCGCTCCAGCACCATTGTGCCACAACAGGCACTCTTCTTGATGAACAGCTCTTTTGTGGCTGCGATCGTGCAGAACATCGTAAAGAGGCCGGAAATCGTCAATGCGGTGTCTGTTCAAAAGGACACAGACAAAGGAGTCAGCGCAGTTTACCGGCTTGTATTGCAACGACTGCCCACTGCTGCAGAGCGCAAGCGAGCCATTGATTTCTTGGTCATGGAAAACAAGATGCAGGCTGCGATCAAAAATGAGGCAGCGCAGATCAACAAGGATGCAACGAAGATGGCTGAGAAGAAACTTCAGAGCGCCCAGAATGCCAAGACTGCGAGTGCTGCGCTTGTTAATGAAGGCGAGCTCGTTCAACGCGTCGCATTCTCTCCATGGGAGGCACTGGTTCAGGCCCTCCTGTTCTCCAACGAGGCAGCTTACGTTAACTGATCGATTGCGCCCCGATTGCAGCGCCATTCTGCCCTCTCACTGCGGCAGCCGAGTTCTCTGCGCTCTGCCTAAGGCACATCAAGAGTAACCTTGCCCGAGTAGAGTATCGAAGTGTCAAGCTGTGCGCCTGCTTCGGGCTCTCTTGGCGCGAGGAAGAACCCGTAGCCCTTCGAATCTTGAACGTCGTTCACAATCTGCCCCGAAAAGCTCGCCTGCCTTTTCTGCCCTTGCAGTGACGCAGATGGAATCTCAAAACCACCTGAGAAAAAGCCCACCTGCCTATCGATTGTTTGCATCTTTAAAGCGTAGATATTTGAGGGAATGAGCACCCGAATTTGGACACCTCCAGCCACCTGCAGATTCACCGGCTGATTGATCCATTCTGCCAAACCGATGCCAAGCTGCGCACCAACGGACCTTCTTGCAGACTGCAGATTCAATAAGCGGGAATTCGCGGAGCGAAAGAAACGGCCTTGCACCTCAAGAGTTGCTTCAAAATTCTGCGGACTCACCTTGGCCCCCCTTGCCCCCCATCCCTTTTTGCTCCAGTTCAACGAGCCAGCAATCGTGTTCTCAACTGGGACGATTGCCCCTTTTTCCAAGCTAACTGCTCCTACACAGGAACCGCTTCCGCCATACAAGGTCGAGTACATTAAGACTTCACCAGACGGGCCCAGAGCACAGGCACTTGATATTCTCTGAGAATCGGCAAGGCTTCCCCACAAAGACACACCCCCCGTCTCTCGACTCACAAACGCGCGTCCGTAACCATATCCCTGTGGGCTATCAGCCGGCGATGAATCGGGCATCATGTAAAAGCGATAATCTCCCGCATAGCCTGCGGCTCGAAACCTGCCCCACGAATTTCTCCAACCAGAGACGACTGCGACAGCAGCGCTCTGCGGATTTGCTACGGACGACTTCAAAACAACCTCGCCAGATATGCGCTGTGACGACGCGTCAAACAGCAAGTCGAGCTGGAGGTTCTGTCCAGACCCGAACAACGAGACTGGAACAGATAAGGTTGCCTCGG
>CAMDSZ010000267.1 GCA_945906945.1 Akkermansia muciniphila | reverse complement strand
TTCCTTGCGGCTGGCGACTCACCAAGTGGATAGTCATCGGCATCATGACGCCTTTTCTAACTGATGTGTATTCGGAAAAATCACGTAAGAATCTGGTTCACCACATTGCCGTGAATATCAGTGAGTCGATAGTCTCGACCTTGGAATCGGTACGTGAGGCGCGTGTGTTCAAGACCGAGCAGATGCAATGCTGTCGCGTTCAGATCGTGGATCTGCACAGGGTCCTGCACGATGTTGTAACTAAAGTCGTCTGTCTCGCCGTGCACATGGCCCTTCTTCACGCCCGCCCCAGCCATCCAGACGCTGAAACAGCGCGGATGATGATCACGACCGTGGTTGCTCCGGGTCAGTACGCCCTGCGAATAAACCGTGCGCCCAAACTCGCCGCCCCAGATCACGAGTGTGTCCTCTAGCAGTCCGCGTTCCTTGAGTTCGCCGAGCAACGCCGCAGTCGGCTGGTCGGTGTCATAACACTGGCTCTTGATGCCCGAGGGCAGATTGTTGTGCTGGTCCCAGCCACGATGGTAAAGCTGTATGAATCGCACACCGCGCTCAGCCAGACGCCGCGCCAAGATGCAGTTCGCTGCAAACGTGCCCGTCTTCTTTGACTCGGGTCCGTAGCGCTCATAGATCGCAGCAGGCTCCTTCGAAAGATCCGCCAGTTCAGGGACTGCGGCCTGCATTCGAAAAGCCATCTCGTACTGGTCCATGCGCGCCTGCGTTTCTGGATCGTGATACTCGCCCAGCTTTATTTGATTGAGCGCCGAAACGTCATCGAGCATTGCGCGACGGCGCTCCGTGTTCAACCCCGGCGGATTCGAAAGGAACAGAACCGGGTCCTTTCCCGAACTCATCCGCACACCCTGATATTTGGATGGAAGAAAACCGCTGCCCCACATTCGCTCGTGCAACGGCTGGGCATTGGTCGGACCGCTCGGACGTGAAATCAGCGCCACAAAAGCCGGCAGATCCGAGTTCTCCGAACCCAGCCCATGCGAAACCCACGAACCGAAGGACGGGCGTCCTCCGATTTGATGCCCTGTTTGTAGCAGCGTCATCGCGGGATCGTGGTTGATTGCCTCCGTGTGCATCGAGCGGATGAGGCACATTTCGTCAGCATAGCTTGACGTGTACGGAAGCAGTTCACTCAGCCACATCCCGCTCTGGCCATGCTGCCGGAATTTAAAAAGCGAAGGCGCCACTGGAAAACGCTTCTGTCCCGCCGTCATTCCCGTAAGCCGCTGGCCGTTGCGGATCGAATCGGGCAGGTCCTTGTCGAACTGGTCCGCGAGCGCCGGCTTGTAATCGAACAAATCCAGCTGGGAAGGCGCGCCGGCCTGCGTCAGATAAATGATACGGCGAGCTTTCGGAGCGAGATGTGTCGCTTGTGCCGCGAATAAATTCGGTTCCACAAGCGAGGCAAGCGCGAGAGTCTTCAGCCAGTTTCGTCGTGAGATTGGCGCCAGTGAGGGTCGTGTGTTCATGGGTCACTCTTTTGTGATGGCTTCATCCAGATTCATCAGCGTGCTCGCAATTGTTGTGAAAGCCGCCAGCTCAGCAGCCGGAATCGATGTGCTGTTTTTTGTTTCACCAACTTCCAGCAACTGCGCGGCTGCGTCCGGATCCCTCTTGAAATCCTGAAGCGCTCTCTGCAGTGCCGCAGTGAGGACTTTGATCTCCCTTGCCTCGGGTGCCCGCGCAAGAAGCAGGCGGAAACCATGGGCAATGCGTGACTCCGTTTGGTCGCCCCCTTCGTTGATCATCCGCTGCGCGAGAAAGCGCGACGCCTCCACATAGGCCGGATCGTTCATCAAGTTGAGCGCTTGAAGCGGCGTGTTCGAACGGGACCGGCGCATCGCGCACACCTCGCGGAATGGCGCGTCGAAAAGCAGCATGGCCGGATGCGGCACACTCCGCTTCCAATAGGTGTAAAGGCTGCGCCGGTAGAGATCCTCACCGTGACCCTGCTTGTAAGTCGCCTGCGGATTGTCTCGTTGCGCCACAACCTGCTCATACAGACCGGTCGGGTGATAAGGCTTTACGGCTGGGCCTCCGATCTTGCGAACCAGCAGGCCGCTGGCTGCGAGGATCTGGTCGCGGACCGCCTCCGCGGGCAAGCGATGCCGCGGCCCCCGCGAGATCCACGTGTTTGCGGGATCCATTTCCCGCGATACCGCGTCCGCGCCGTGCTTGGAGGACTGACAATAACTCTCGCTTGTGACGATAAGCTTGATGAGATGCTTCACATCCCAGCCGGACTCTTGGAACGTCACCGCCAGCCAATCCAGCAGCTCCGGGTGGCTGGGTAGGTCTCCTTGCGCACCAAAATCCTCGCTACTGCGCACAATGCCTGCGCCAAAAAATTGCTGCCAAATTCGGTTCACAACAACCCGGGCAGTCAGAGGATTATCCGGACTCACAAGCCAGCGCGCGAGTCCGAGCCGGTTCTTGGGAAGATCTTCAAAAGGCTTTGGCAGAACAGCAGGCGTCTCCGCCGTCACGCGTTCACCGGGCTTGTCATAAGCGCCGCGCATCAGAACAAAGGTCGGCCGTTGCTCCGCCTGCTCCTCCATGACGAGGGTTGTTGGAATCTCGCCTTCCGCAGCTGCGATCTCTTTGCGCAAAGAAGTCTCTTCATCGCCAAGCAGCCGGTACTCCGGCAGCAGAGACAGCCTGAAACCGAGAAGTTGTTTGCGCTGCGCGGCTGTCCACTTTGCGGGCTCGTTCTTGGCGAGAGCGCGGATATTGTCGGGCGCAACCTGATCAGCCTCCGAGGTGGTGGCGCTGATGCTCCACGCCGTGGTGCCTCCAGCGTTTTCCACGCCGATCATGATCACAGCTTCCGCCCCCTCCAAAGACGACTCTAGGCCAAAAAGAACAGCCGCGGGTTTTCCCGGCGTCACCGAAAGTGGCACACGCGTGCGGCGGTCGTTATCGAGCACCGGTTGGTGTGCTGCATCCAATGCACGAAGCGTCGCTTTTCCGGCCTTTAACTCGCTCCATTGAAAACTCGCTGACGGGTCTTCTGTCGCGCATTCCACGCGCAACGCGACCAGTTTGCCGGGCGGCATTTTCACGGTGATCCGTATGTCGTTGGAACGGGATTCCTGCGGACCCACGATCACCGCATTGCTTAGAACTTGCGGCGCCTGATCCCCTCCGGTGGCCGCAACGGGAACAAGCGGCACCCATTGGATTTCAGCTGCAGCGAGGCTAGCCGCCCAGGTCTCTAGATCAGCGGCATCAAAGCTTTTTTTCTTCTCCTCAACAAGGGACAGCTTTGCGTTCGATTCCTTGATTTTGGCTTCAACCTCGGGCGCGGGCAGCCTGACGAAAGGCGGCGCGTTCGTGCGCACAGGATTCGAGTAAATGCCCACTCCCCGCTCAGGCACGTTATGAAAATACGCCTTCAGCGCGTAGAAATCACGCTGCGTGAATGGGTCATACTTGTGGTCGTGGCAGCGGCAGCAGGCGAATGTTTGCCCCAGCCAAACGGCGGCGGTTGTTTCCACGCGGTCAGCCGTGTACTCGGCGAGAAATTCCTCAGCGATGACGCCGCCCTCCTCGTTGAGCATGTGATTGCGGTGAAACCCGGTGGCGATCCGCTGGTCCAAGGTTGGATTTGGAAGAAGATCGCCCGCGAGCTGCTCGACGGTGAACTGATCAAAGGGCATGTTGGTGTTGAACGCGCGCACCACCCAGTCGCGCCACGGCCACAACTCGCGGTCCCGGTCAACCTGGTACCCGTTTGTGTCTGCGTATCTCGCCGCATCCATCCAGCCGACCGCCATGTGCTCGCCGAAGGCTGGCTGCGCAAGAAAATAGTCCACCATCGCAGCGTGCGATCCCGCGGCTGCAAACCGCAACTGCTCCTGCGGTGTTGGAGGCAGCCCGGTCAGGTCCAGCGCCACACGCCGCACCAGCGCGCTCGGCTCCGCACGCGGCGAACCCTTCAGGCCATGCCTCGGCAGTTCCGCCCGGATGAAGTCGTCAATGCAGGTGCCAGACGCCCCCTTCGCCGGCGGAACAAACGACCAGTGGGGCTCCACCTTCGCGCCTTCCTCAACCCAGCGCTTCAAGAGGCCTTTTTGCACCACAGAAAGTTGCTTGTGCGACTTTGGAGGAGGCATCACCTCGTCCTTTTCAGTCGTGAAGATGCGCTTTAAGAACTCCTCCCGCTCGAACGTACCCGGCTGGTCCAGCCTCAAATCCGCCTTCCGATTGCCCGGATCAGGCCCGTGACATGCAAAACAGTTGTCGGACAGAACAGGCCGCACCTCCCGGTTGTAATTGAGCGGAGCCGCCTGAAGCACCTGTAACGGGGTTAGGAGCAAGGGAAGCAGGGGGAGCAAGACCGAGCAGGCTGGGACAGGCAATTTCATGGGGGGGGAGGCGGACAAGGCGCGCGCACGGAGGGAGCGCAAAATCGCAGGCATCTCTTGAAACTTAACCTGCCCACCTGAGCAAGGCCATTGTGCGTGCCTCCCGATTGGGGTGCCGCCACTGTTTTTGTATCGATCCAAGCAGCGCCAGTTGTCTTTGCGCGTCATTGCATCTCCAGCAATAGGGCCAAATCTGGATATTTCAGCATGGCCTTTCACTGTTAGACTGCGGCCTTATGTTGTTCTTTTCCGCCTGCCCCGCGGCAAACGGGCCGGACTCGCGGAATATACAGAAAATGGACGCCCCCGACCAATCCAGTGACCAAAGGCAGCAGAGTTTTCTGCGGCTCTTTATGGCTTGCGAGCCAGCGCTCAGGGGATTCGTGCGCTCGCTGGTGCCGACGGTGGCCGACTCCAACGATGTCATGCAAGAGGTGGCGGTCGTGCTCTGGCAGAAGTTTGCGGAGTACAAAACCACGGAGGATTTCCGGCGCTGGTCCTTCACCATCGCGAAGTGGAAGGTGCTCTCCTGGCAGCGGGACAAGATGCGAGACCGCCATGTTTTCGGCCAGGAAACACTCGAACTTTTGGCCGAGGAATCCGAGGGCCAGGCAGAAATACTCGAAGCCCAGAGGGAGGCGCTGCGAGACTGCCTCGGCATGCTCCCCGCCCGACAGCGCGATTTGGTGGACAGCGCCTATGCGCCGCACGCGCGCATCGACGCACTGGCAGCCCGGATAGGCGTCACGGCCATGTCGCTCTACAAAAAACTGCACCGGATCCGAGCGCTGCTCTTGGATTGCACCCGCGCGGCGCTCGAACCGAGGAACCCCCGATGAAAAAGCCCGACTCACTGCAGGAATCCTGGATAGCTGACTACATCAGCGGCACGGCTTCTCCAGAGATTGTGAACTCGCTCGAGCACGCCCTAAAAACCGACTCATCTCTGCGCAGATATTTTTTGGAATACCTAAACATCGACCTCGCGCTTTCTGCGGAAGCGGCCTGCGCGATTGAGACTCGGCCTAACGGCGAACCCAAAAACGTCATCGCGCTTTCAACGCCGCCTCCGGTCACGCGAGGTCGGTATTGGCCCCTTGCCGCCAAGTGGGGCAAGGTTGCAGCAGCAGTCGGCCTGCTGGCTCTTTCGGGTGTTTGGTGGACAATAAGCCGCAATCCTTACGCAACAGTTTACGCCGCCACTGTCAATGGCCTCCAAGCTGGCCAGGCAGTGCGTTCGGAAAGCTTCCGTTTCGATATCGGCGCCATCGAATTTTTGACCGCCAAAGGAGCCCGCGTCGTGGTTGAAGCGCCCGCAGACGTACGCTTCGAATCCGAACAATGTCTCAGGGTTTTCCGTGGGAAAGTCGCGGCGGACGTGCCCCCAGCCGCCCGAGGCTTTACCGTCTTAACCCCGGACGGCGGCGCGGTGGATTTGGGCACACGCTTTGGGGTCGACGTGCAAGAGACAGG
>CAMDSZ010000266.1 GCA_945906945.1 Akkermansia muciniphila | reverse complement strand
CAAACAATTCTCCGGGCAAATGCAGCATCCGCGTGTTTCCAACCTTTAGGCAGGTGACATCGATCCTGTTCCCTTGCCCGGTCCAGCGCAGCCACGCCAGCTGGTCCGCGTACGAGATGTAGCCCTTCGCGGAAGTGCTCTTGAGTTTTTCCATCAAGTCCGCCTCGTTCAAATGAGACGCGATCGGCAGGCTAACCGGCTCGCTAAACCACCCGATATCGGCTGGCGAAAGAGGCAATTTCTGCGCCTTTTCAAAAGCCTCGCGCATGCCCGCAGCAAGACGCGAGGCAAGCTGCATCCGGTTCGGTTGCGCGCCGTCGTTGTATTTACCTGCGGACACGTTTCCACCCGCCCCGTTGAAGTGTACGTGCAGTGCGGCATTCACATCCTGACCGCGAATGAAACGCGCGATCCCCGGAAAATCCGGGCTAGGAATGCCGAGCCGGTAATAGCTCTGTGGATGACAAGCGTAGGAACTGAACACTGCGACTGGGTTGTTGTTGTTCCAAAAGCTCAGCACCGAAACTAAGGGATCGATAACGCCCGCCGGCATCGCGCGCAGTTCCTCGATCTTGCAGCTGCTCCCGCGCATGCGGCCCACAGCACCGTTCGGGAGGCGCTCGACGCGTCGGTTGGACGCAACGTCCTTTACCTCAGACTCGCCGTAGGAAAAATGCGTCACCGGCTGTGCTTTGGGCAACCCAACGCGGATAGCATCTGCCGCGCGTTCGATCACGGTGCGGTGAAACTCGCCGTCGAAACGCGTGTAACCTTGCACTCCGAGTTCCTTGATGATCGCCTCCGCGGTGAAATCGCAGCCTGGCGCATCGTGCTGGTGCAGGGCGTGGACCGCCACTCTCGCGGAGTCGGTTCCGGCGGCCTTAGCGAGTTCGGCTCGAAAGTAATCATGGCCGCCGTTCGCGATCCCAATCCAGTCAACCGCACACAACACAATGGGCTTATCAGCACCCAATATGACGATCCCTCGGCAGCGCAGCCCAAGTTCATCGACGCGCTTGACCGGATCATAAGCCATGGCGAATCCAAGCGGTGGAGTGGCGTCAACATCGAAAGGGACGACGCTCACGCCTGCCTTCGCGATAGGCGCACTCAAAACAAAAAAAATTGATGCGAGTGAGACGAGAAATTTCGTCATAGAACTAGGGGGTGGAGGTGTAAGGCCGACGGGAAGCTGCCGGATCCTAAAGTGTTGCCAATAAAACAAGCTCCGGCAATCTCCGAACGATAAAAATTCCGCGCGCGCCGGTCCCTGGGCGCGGCGAATGCGCGGGCTAATCTAGTGGGTAGTGAGATCTAAAAAAGTCGGCTCCAATAGTTGGAGCATTCGGTTGCTGGCTCCTAAGCGCCAGAGACCCGAGCTGATGACCGCTTTGCTCGGAGCTAAGCTTTGCCACCCCTGGGAGCGCGTAGCCCTAGCTGCGCCCAGACGCGGGGTGCAACGAAGAGATGGCGTAGCAGCCGAGGGGCCAAGGGAAGAATCCATCCTGATGTAAGCGCTTCAGCGCAGCTGGGGCTGCGCGCTCCCAGGGGCTGGCGTAATTGTTCTGGACCATTTCAAGTCCAACCATTCCACGGTCGCTCAACAAACCCGACAATCGTCGCCTCACTGCCGACTCGTAAAAAACGAGGGAAACTCGTGCTCACATTTGAAAAGCGGCGTGATCCGCGGAATACTAGTTGTTGCGTCGCCCTGGGCGCCCGTGCCATCAAGCCGTGCGCTATGAAACTTGTATACCCTCTTCTTGCAATGTCGCTGTTGACTCTGTCGATGCATGGCGGGCCGTTCATTATCGCGCATCGTGGCGCGAGCGGCGAGCGGCCTGAGCACACGCTCGGAGCGTATCACCTAGCTCTTGCGCAGGGGGCTGACTACATCGAGCCGGACTTGCGTTTGACCAAGGACGGGGTGTTCATCGCACTTCACGACTCCAGCCTGGACCGTACCACCGATGTTGCAGCGCACCCAGAGTTCGCGCATCTCGCAAAACTTGATAAAAAGGGCAACAAAGTCTGGGAGCCAGGTGATTTTTTACTTTCGGAAATCCGAGCGCTTCGAACTCGGCAGGGAACGATGGGGCGACCGAAGGATTTCGACGGGCAGGAAGAGATCCCGACACTCCAGGAGATCCTAGCGTTGCTTATGACTTGGAACCACGAGCACCACACGCGGGCCGGGCTAATGCCGGAGCTGCGCGGAGGCGCCGAAGCATTCGTGGAATTCGTCAGGCACAACCGTCTTGAATCCACGGATGCGCCGCCTGTCTTTCTCCAGTCGTTTGAGGCGGGCACGCTCAAGAAAGTTTGCGAACAAGTGAGGTTTCCCGCCGCGCTGCTTCTGAGTAAAGCCCCGGCCGTGGAACAGCTGCAGGATTTGAGAGCTGACTTTGATGCGGTGGCGGTCATGAAGGAAGGGTGTCTAAGAGCGGATTCTGCCGACTGGATCCGAGAGGCGCACCGCATCGGTCTCAAAGTGATCGCGTGGACGTTTGATGACGCAAAGTTTGACAAGACGCGCTTTCATTCCAGCGCGGAGGAAGTCCATTTTGTCTTTAAAAACGGTGTTGATGGGATCTTTACCGATTTTCCGGCAAGCGGGGTTGAGGCGAGAAAAACGGCAGCCCAAATCGCCAAGTGACTCTCGGTGCAGGCGGAGGAAAAGTGTGAGAGCTGAGCGTGTGATTGCCTTGCCCCTTGCCCCTTGTGTCTGAATCCTCTAGTTTCAAACGGTGCCCCCATCCCCCTATTGGCTTTGTGTAATTTGTCTTTCCCTCAGCCTTCACGCTGAAGATTTAGGTCAGCTCGTATTTTCGGATGACTTTAACCGAAACGAGTCGCAGGAGACCAAGGACGACCCGGGCAATGGCTGGGGCACAAACAGCGCCTCCCGCGCGAAGGGAAATAAACAGGTGGATCTTGTAGATGGCGCGATGCGTATTTTCATTCACAAAGAGGCCGATCACGCCGTTTCAGTTACGCATCCATTCGAGTTCGCCGACGGTGCCGTGAAGATGCGGTTCAAACTCGAAGACGCTAAAGACACTCTGGGTCTCAACTTTGCCGACATGGGGCTAAAGACTGTGCACGCTGGCCACCTTTGCATGGCTATTTTCAGTTCGAAGGATGTGCTCCTGCGTGACCTCAAGACAGGCGCCATGGAGCTTGCCACTTACGACCAAAAAAAGGCCGGAACTCTTCCAAAGGAGGCGCTGGATGCTCTCAAGCTGAAGGAGAAATCTTTCCCCACTCCTATAGCGCCTGAATCGTGGCACACCCTTGTCGTGACCATAAACCGCGAGACCATGACGGCGTCCGTGGACGACAAAGTAATCGGTTCTTTCGCATCTCCGGGTATCGGGCATCCCACGAAGAAACTGCTGCGCTTATCCGTTCCTAAGAACGCTGTCGTGGACGACGTCGAACTTTATCGGCGTAAATAGTCCGGTCTTGACCTCGGAGCATTCTTGATAGCTTTGTGCCGCTGTCATGCAGCTTAGCATCGCCAGAGTGTTTTCGCCTTGTGTCATTTTGATGCAGATCACCTGGGGCTTCCAATGTTTGGAGCGGTCTTCCTACAACGCTAAAGGCGGCGGGTAGACACCGAACGATTAAAGTCGAGTGACGGGAAAAAAACAGGTATCAAAAGTCTCATGCAGCGGCCCCGTCCTTTTTACATCCTGATAGCATTCATTGCATTTTTTCGTTGTGCATTGTGTGCCGCGACTGAGCTGCAGCCGGCTGTCCTTGCGCATTACATGCCTTGGTACGCCACCAAGGACGTGAGCGGTTCATGGGGCTGGCACTGGACGATGAATCACTTCGATCCTGAGCATGTGCTGTGGGACGGCAATCGCCAGATTGCCTCGCACGACCAGCCGCTCATCGGCCCATACGACTCAGGCGACGATCATGCACTTGAGTGCCAGGTCCTGCTGATGAAGTTCTGTGGCCTGCAGGGCGTGATCATCGACTGGTACGGCATCGGCGAAGATCTCGATCATGCTGCCAATCATCAACACACCTTAAAACTTGTTCCTTGGTTGAAGCGAGCCGGGTTGCGATTCGCTGTTTGTTACGAAGACCAGGCTTTGGCGAAGAAGAGCGCCAATCCTGCCGGGGATGCAGCTGCCGCTGTGCAGCAGGCGGAAAAAGACCTGCTCTGGGCGCAGGAACACTGGTTCGCAGACCCAGCCTACCTCATGCATGAGAACCGTCCCATGCTGCTTATGTTTGGCCCGCAGTTGCTCAAGCAGGAGCAGTGGGCGGGGATTGAGAAGCGTCTCGCCAAACGCCCATTCACATTTGCACTTCCCCATCTTGCCCGCAGCATCGGTTCCGAAGGCGCGTTTGCATGGCCTCCGGTGTCGGGCGGCAAGACGCTAAATGCGGAGGAGTGGACCAAGCAGTTAAAATCGATCTACAGCGGCATAGCAAGGGGGGAGCACGTGATGGCGACGGTGTTCCCGGGCTTCAAGGATATTTACAAGCAGGCGGGCGTCGGGGAGAGTTTTGGCGGGATTCCCTCGCGGATGGGCGCGACGTTTGCTGAGTCCCTCGACCTTGCGCTGCGCGCAGGTTCGCCAGTAGTTCAGATCGCGACCTGGAATGATTACGGGGAAGGAACCGTGATCGAGCCCACGCGCGGCGCGGGGTACAAGTATCTTGAGATGCTTCAAAAGCGTCTCAATGTCCGATCTCACGGGCCGGCGGATTTGCGACTGCCGGTGATGTTGTATCAACTGCGCAAAAGAATTGGGGGCGACGCTGCGTTGGGCGCGCAGCTAGATCAGGCCGCACAGCTGCTTTTCGAATCGAAGTGCGTCCAGGCTGAAGCTGGGCTCGCGAGGGTGGGGAGGGAAATCGGCAGTAGGGCCGCAGTGTTTCCTGATTTCCCAAATGACACGCAGGAGAGGTATAGACTGGTTTCAGAAATCTTGTACCGGTCCGGTGATAATCTGACGCAAAGCATGCATCAACGTTGCCGGCTGGACTTGTACTTTCCGGTCGATCACCAGCCATACTCGACGGTTGTTTGGTTTCATGGAGGAGGACTCTCTGCGGGCGAGCGCGCCATTCCCATGCATCTGCGCAAGCGCGGCGTGGCAGTCGTCGCAGTGAACTATCGACTGAGTCCTGACGCCAAGTCTCCTGAGTTCATTGAAGACGCGGCTGCAGCAGTCGCGTGGACGCTTAAAAACATTCAGAATTATGGAGGATCCGCCGAACGGGTTTTTTTGAGCGGCCACTCTGCGGGAGCGTATCTTTCGCTCATGGTGGGTCTCGATAAGCGGTGGCTTGCAGCGCACGAGTTGGATCCAAAAGTAATTGCGGGGCTGATTCCTTTGAGTCCGCAGGTAATCACGCACTTCGCCATCCGCGAGGAGCGCGGCATGAGTGAAAAGCAGCCGTTGGTTGACGATCTTGCGCCATTGTTCCACGTGAAGTCCGATGCACCACCCATCCTGATTGTAACCGGTGACCGGGAGAAGGAACTGATGGGGCGGTACGAGGAGAACGCGTATTTTTGGCGGATGCTGAAGCTAGCTGGCCACAAGGACGTGACGCTTCACGAAATACAAGGATTCGACCACGGGAAAATGGCGGAGCCAGCGATGCCTTTGGTTTTGCGATTTGTTGAGTCGCACAAACCCGCAGGCGCCCGCAAATAACGCCAGCCACAAAAGCTGCTCGCCCAGCTGTCGCTATTCAGAAGTCCTCCGCAGTTAGAAGTCCTCAGCCATTTTATCGAGTTCTTTGTTGATCCGTTCTTTCCATGTTTCGGAGATGTTGCTTTGAAGGAGGACGTCGAATGTTTCGACAGATTTAATTTTCTTACCCGCTGCGA
>CAMDSZ010000265.1 GCA_945906945.1 Akkermansia muciniphila | reverse complement strand
GATCTGGCCGAGTGCGTTGTTGATCTTGTGAGCGCCTGTGTGCAGGAGGTCCTCGCGCTTGAGGTAGATTTTCGCGCCGCCGAGGATGTTTGTGAGCCGTTCGGCGAAATAAAGCGGAGTGGGCCGGCCTGCGAAGTCTTTGAGAGTCGCGGCGAGTTCGTTCTGGAAGGTTTTGTCCTCCCTCGCCTGCGCGTATTCATCGGCGAGCGTGTGGAGCGCGTCCATGAGGGTCTCGGGAACAAACATGCCGCCATAGGGGCCGAAGTGGCCGTGTTTGTCGGGAAGAGATTGCAGGTCGATCATCCCGACAGCCTAGGAACGCTTGGTGCATCCTGCCAATGGGAATGATACATGCCCACAGGAATTGTGGCAGATATCGGGCCTTGTGTTTGGGTGGGGCGGCCGGGTGTCGTGCAAATTCTTGGAGATACGTCCGAGGTTGTGTACGTTTGCGGGTGCGGTACGGGCCGGCTGACCGGGCTCCGAGTCCAAATAGAAATACCTCTGAATGCTATGTTAACAGCGATTATAGTGGCCGCGGGAAGTTCGCGCCGGATGGGCTTCGACAAGTTGTTTGCCGATTTGCATGGCAAACCGGTGCTCTGGCACTCCATCGCAGCCTTCGCCAAGTGCGAGGAGGTGGCCGATTTGGTACTGGTGACCCGCGCCGAGAATTTGAAGCAGGTCGAGTCCCTGGTGGCGGACGCCGCGCCCGGCAAGCAGTGCAGGGTGGTGGTTGGCGGCGCGGAAAGGCATCTTTCGGTTTGGGGAGGGCTCCAGACTCTGGACTTGGCCGTGTCGAAATTCGTGGCTGTGCACGATGGGGCTAGGCCGTTGATCACCCCGGATTCAATCCGTGCATGTCTGGCGCTTGCGGAGCGCGATGGAGCGGCCTGCTGTGCCTCGCCCATTCCGGACACGGTCAAGCGCGTCGATTTGGACAGCGTTGTGACTGAGAGCGTCGACCGCGTTGGGTTGTGGGCGATGCAAACGCCTCAGATTTTCGAAAGCAGCCTGATCCTTCAGGCCTATGCCGCGATCATCACGCGTAGTGATATGGTCACGGATGAAGTTTCGGCGGTTCAAAAGCTCGGGAGGCGCGTGGCGCTCTATAACAACGAGGAGTGGAATTTTAAGATTACCTTCCGGCGCGACATGGAGATGGCTGAGCATGTTTTGAAATTGCGTGATGAGGCCGCCCTGAAAGGCACTGAGCAGTGAGTGATTCCTCGATGTATCAGCTGACCCGGTTGAAGAATGGGACGAGAGTGGCCACGGCTTGGATGCCGCATTTGCGCGGAGTTTGTGTGGGCGCTTGGGCGGGCGTCGGGGGGAGGCATGAGATCGAGTCGCAGTGCGGCATCGCGCATTTCGTGGAGCACTTGTTTTTCAAGGGCACGCGCAAGCAGACCGCAAAGGAGTTGAGTTTTTCTGTTGAGGCCATTGGCGGTTATCTCAACGCCTACACCACGGAGGATCACACCTGTTATTACGCAAAGGCTGCGTCGCGGCATTTTGAGCAGTTGAGCACCGTGCTTTTGGAAATGTACGTGGGATCCACCTTTCCAAGGCAAGAGGTAGAGCGCGAACGCGAGGTAATTGCAGAGGAGATTCTTTCTTATAAAGATTCGCCGTCACAATGGGTCGAGGAAATGCTTTCCGCGTGTCTTTGGCCTAGGCATCCGCTCGGAAGGTCTCTGACAGGCACCAAAGAGAGTATTTCGAAATTATCACGGACTGATTTACTGAATTTTCGGCGCCGGAATTACACGGGGGCGAATACCATTTTCACCGTTTCAGGGCCCCTGCAGCACGCGGATGTTTTGGCTGTTGTTGCACCGATCCTGGGACGTATCCCCAAGGGGACAGCGAGCCGGGCTCAGGCTGCGGGCCCGCAAAAATCGAGGGTGATTGATGTGGTGAAGCAGGACACGGAGCAGGCTCATATGGCGCTGGGGTTCCATGCGTTCAGTCGCACCGATCCACGCCGATTCGCGCTGCGATTGCTCTCTGTGATGCTGGGCGAAAACATGAGCTCGCGCTTGTTCCAGGCGTTGAGGGAGCGCTACGGCTATTGTTATTCGGTACAAAGCACCACTTCGGCATTTAAGGAGACTGGCGCCATCAGCATTTCAGCCGATCTTGATCCTGCGAAACTTCCGCGCGCACTCAAGGTGATTGCGAGAGAAATCAACCGCCTCACGGAACGTGTCCCTGACAGAAAAGAACTCCAGATGGCCAAGGACTACACCATCGGCCAGACGCAGATCGCGCTTGATAGCGCGACGCAGCAGAACTCCTGGATGGCGGAATCGTTGTTTTCGCATCGCAAAGTTGCGAAGGTTGATGAGGTGGAACGCGAGTTGTTGAGCGTTTCCGCAGAGGATGTGAGGTCGGTCGCTCGAGAGTGCCTGCGCATTGAGCGTGTCGCCGCCGCACTCGTTGGGCCGGGCTATGACCGCGCCGAATTTTCAGCAATGCTCCGCCCGTGAACTTGGACTGCACCCACGGCAAGAAGATGGCAACTGGGCCGATGGAGAGCGGCCATCCCGGCGCACCCGGGTGGTGTAAATACGCTTTATCAGCGCGTTTTTCGGTGCTTCACTTCCAGCGGCGGTGTCACCACCCCGCGAGGCCTGCAGCTGTATATACTCAGCGAAGCTCGGGATCCTCAAATCCATAAACCTCCGATGAAAAACTCATTGTCCGGATCTCACTCAACACTGAATTTGACACGGAGCTTTTTATTGCCGCTCGCGTTGAGTTGCTCGCTCGGTTCCTCGGTTTTCGCTGGAACTCAGATTGAGTCCGTCAAGATTCCCGGGGCTGTTTTAAAGGGCAACCCCCTTGAGGATCCGGTCGAGCGCCGGGTTGCGGTCTTCTCTCCGGAACTGCCGAAGGGTTCACCGAGCCCGAGAATGGTTTACTATCTTCCGGGGTACGGTGCGTCCTCGGAAGAGTTTTTCGGATTTGAAGGCTGGGGATTTCAGAAAGTGGTGCAGGAGCTGGCCGATGCTGGAATCCCCGTGAGGGTGGTTGTTGTGGACTGCAAAAATCGGTGGGGCGGCTCCCAGTACTTGAATTCTCCTGCGCAGGGCAATTACGCAGACTACGTCTTGGACGAGATTATTCCTTTGGTGGAAAAGCGGTTTGGAGTTGCGGGGGATCCTTCCGATCGAATCATCGCGGGGCACTCGAGCGGGGGGTTCGGGGCGTTGCGACTCGCCATGCAGAGGCCCGCTTACTTTGGGGCGGTTGTGGCGCTGTCTCCAGACACCGACCTGGAGGTCACGCACCGGCACATGGTGATGAACGACACTGTGAAGCATGTGTCCCAGCGGCAGCTCAAAGCTTACATGGGGCCGAGGGGAAAGATGGTGGAGCCTTCCAGCGGGCTCATCCAGATGGTCCTTGGTCTTTCAGCCGCATATGCGCCGAAGGGGCCCGAGTTTCCAGGTGAATTCCACTGGCCTTTCGACGAGCAGGGGCGGTGGGATGACGCAGTCTGGAAAAAGTGGCTGGACCAGGATCCGGTGGTCATCGCACGTAGAAACCCAAAGGTCTTTCCGCCGGAGCAGCGGATTTACTTGGACGGCGCGGAACATGATTCCTTCGGAGCACAGAAGGGGGCGCGAGCGCTCCGGGATGCGATCCAAGGGCAAACCAAGGTGGAGTTTTACGAATCACCCGGCGGGCACAGCGACCATGTGGGCCCGCGTTTCGCCCGGGGTCTGGAATGGGTGTCCGGACGGACCGTACGCCCCATTCATTAATCGCATAGTGTCCGCAATCATGCGCCCTTGTTCACCAGTCTCTCTCTCGCTGCTCGGCTGTGTCTGCGTTTTTGGATTAACCGCACCTTTCGCCTCCGGGGCCGATGCGGCTTCGGCTTGGCGCGAAATCCTGGCCCTCGACGCAGGACCGAAGAGAGAGGGGCTAAAGGACGCCGCTTCCACGGATGTTTACTTGCAGCATCTGTTGCTTCAAGAGAGTGCGCTGCGCAAGTTCATCGATTTACCTGACTCTGGTGATAAAAAATTCGAAGCTGAGTTTCGCCTCGCTCGGGTGCTTGGGCTCCGAGCCGAGCTTGAGATGAATGACAAACTGCACGCGCAGGCGCAGGCGATGCTTGATGCGCTTGAGCCTCGGGCTACCACCGAGCAGAAAGCCCACATCGCCTTCACTAGAATCACCCAGTGGATGCGCCGGTATCGGTTTCCAGACAAAACTCAAAGGCTTGATCTGCTCGCCGCCGTGAGGGAGTTCCGCAACCGTTTCCCTCAAGATCCAAGGTCTGCGCGGCTTTTGGTCGAGGTCGCAACACGGTTCGACCGGGAGCCGGAGATGAAGTCTTCGCTTCTTTCCGATGCCAAGAGTCTCACAGTTGATCCGGCACTTAAGCAGCGGATTGCTGATGATTTTTCGAGGCTTTCCTTGTTGGGAAAACAGTTGAAGCTTGGTTTTTTTGACGCGGGTGGGCGGTCCATCCAGCTTGAATCAAAACGTGGCAATCCCGTGGTGATCCTGTTCTTTGCGGAGAACTCCCCGTCTTCCTTCTCGGTATGGAGTAAAATCAACGTTGCCTTGGAGAAGTATCCGAAGGTCGGGCGTATCGCCTTGAGCGTCGATGAATCGCGTGCTGCCATGGAGCGCGCGCGCAAGGACTTGAGTGTAGGCTGGACGGTTGGCTGGGAGGAGGGTGGATGGAAGAGCCCCCTGGCGAGGCGCTGGGGAATCAATGCCGTCCCGACTGCTTGGCTGCTGGATTCCTCAGGAAGGCTCGTCTCGCTGGATGCGGCGGACGCTTTGGAGGAGCAGCTTCTTGCTCTTGGGCAAAAAGGGTAGGCTCGGGTTTGCCGATTTCTTTCGGGGGTCCGCGCTGCCGGTGCCTGCGACTCCAAGCGAGTTTTCTGCGTGGCGTTCCTGTGACATTTTTCTCTGAAGATCTGCGTTACCTTGAAAAAAGTACGCCGTGGAGCTGACAGATTGTCGACGGATGCTAAAAAGCGAAGCGATGTCGTTTCAATTGTCTAGTAACCCTTCTGAGTCCGCGCAGCATGTTCAGGCGCTCCTTTGCCTCGGTGCTTGCACGGGTAATGAAGTGGAAAAGCAGCGCACTCAGATCTCCGTCCTGAACGCAGCAGCCAACTCTGTAGACCCGCTGACATTGATCATGGAGGCGTCCTCCAGTGTGGGTGTTCGCATCTCCCGGTCGCGCCAGTCGTTGCAGGAAGCGGTTTGGCACGCCAAGGACCGGTCCCCAGTCGTGATTTGGAACCATTCGGACCGACGCTGGATTGTGGTGACAAACGCGGGTGTCTCGAGGTTACGGGTTATGTCGGTCGGCGAAACTGTGGAGCGCGAGACGCTCACGTTATCACAGTTGTGCGAAGCAATGAAGCTCCCTGGAATTTCCGAGATAGTCGAATTTGGAATTGCCCAGGCGAATTTGCCGCTCGGCCGCATTGCCATTGAGCATGATGACGACCCGGTGGGCAACAGGGGGTATTCAAGTCAAGGAAGGGACGGCAATCACGGGCATCACCGACATTTGAGTCCCGCTCGCCGCTTCCTGAGTCTGCTCGTGGCGGAAAAGGAGGAGGCCAAACTGCTGCTCATTTTTTCCGTCTTTTATGGGATACTGCACCTTGCCGCACCTCTCGCAGTCGATGCGGTGATGAGCAACCTTGCTTTCGGCGCGCAGCAGAAACCTTACCTTCAAGCGATTGTCGTCTTGTCAGTTGCGCTCTGCGCCTGCCTCGGCCTCCAGGCGGCCATCAGCGGTTTCCAGCATTATTTGGCGGAAGTGTTGCAGCGAAGGATCTTTGTCAGGGTGGCTTCGGAATTGGCCCACAGACTGCCGCG
>CAMDSZ010000264.1 GCA_945906945.1 Akkermansia muciniphila | reverse complement strand
GGTGAGAGACAGGCGCTTTAAGGATCTGATTGGCCCTGGGATGGTACTGATCATTTTTCGAAGACGCGTACTCGATGAACGGTAAGGGTCCAAAAGGCACTATCAACCACCCAGCCAGAGCATACATTTTTCTTTTTTTCGATGTATTTGGCCGAAGTTACTCTGGAAGGACCAGCCAAGGGCGTAACTGTGTACGGATTTGGGGTCACTTTGACGCGGTTTCGTGCGAACCAACCACGGCGGTCATGCTCGGTTGAGATGCAGACACGAGCGTACCCAACCCATCCTCGGCTGGGTCACTGACATTTTTATTTTTTCTGAAACAACGGTTTTTTGCCGAATTTCATTCCAAGTTACTTTCTTATAACTGCTTGCAACTTGTACACCAGCTGTACAACTTTGGCTACCCTGCGAAATTATAAGATTCTCTTACAAAAATTGTCACCAAAACTGTAAGTTTACCCAATTAGTATACTGTATGCAATTGGTCCGGTCGAGATGTTTTATTCTGTAGGAGAGCGACTCAGAGCGCGTTTACGCCTACTGGAGTGACACCGTAGTTTTGACGGATGTGGCACTTCGGCACCATCCTCCAAACTATTTTGAGGATGCCTGTAGCCGCAAAATGTCAGCTTTGAAAAATACTGGGCACTGAATCGGCAATCTGCCTCAGTTGCGCAATCTCTCGATGGGTGTAAATCTTGTGAGCAGCCTTTGTTGAATGCCCAATATGCGCCATACGAAGTTCCTCGGGAACCCCGTGCGCTGCTTGGATTGTGGCACAAGTATGTCGGAGGGAATGGAAAGATAAGGAACTCATGTTGCGCCCGTCTTTCCCTTGAGCCTTCCGCATCAATCGGCCCTTGATCCCGGCCTTTTCCATCAGCCTTCTAAACTGCTTACTGAGGCCGCTCTCTCCCCCTCCACGTCTCCCCGCCAAGTCAGGGAAGATAAAGGCATGCGGCACCCCTTTGATTCGCGTCCGAAGCCATTGCTCGATGTCTGAATGCAAGCCTGCATTGTGAGGTCGTTTTATCTTAGCGATTCGGACGGAGTAAGTTCTTGCTTCAAGATCGACGTTCTCCCACCTGAGGTTCGTAATGTCCTTGAGGCGCAACCCTGTGTGGAGCCCGAATAGAATACACCCCTTCCAGTCGCCTTCTGCTTTGCTGAGAAGTAGCTGTAATTGCTCCATGGTGAACGCCTCTCGTTCCCCTTTGTCAGTATCGATGGGACGCTTCACCGCTTTAACTGGGTTCACTTGGATAATCCCCTCCCGATGAGCAGCATCAAATGCAACGGAGAGCACTTTTAATAGGTTAACCACACTCGCCGCCGATAATCCCTTCCGCATGAGTTTGTCCCTGTAGCTGGTGACATCCGCAGCACCGATTGCGTTGAGGGGAAGATCCGCGCGTGCCCCCAGAGATTTCAAAAAATCACGCCCCACTTGCTGATATTTAGCAAAAGTCGCTTTCGATGTCGTGCCCTTGTTGTTACGCAGCCACTCCTGCAGATATTCGCTAGCGTTCTTGTAATGGAGCGGTTCCCCGGTCGCTTGTTCCGTGATTTCTGAAATAACCTTTCTGGCCTGCGCGGCAACCAGCAGTTTTCCCCTGCCATCCTTGGCCAAACGTTCCCACTCCACGGCAAGCCTGAGAGCATCAGCCCGATTACTCGTTCCTGTGCTTTTCTGCTTACGCTTGCCGTCCGATCCACGGAAGGCAGCGATCCAGTGCGGAGAGCGATTTTGAGAATCTTTGTGAATGCTCGGCATACTCCTAACAATTTTCCTAACAGCCCCCAGTGTAATTGATGTTTCAGGACGTTTCAATATCTCTGTAAACAACTATTTACAAGGAACTTGAATCGAATCGCCGGTTCGATTCCGGCCCTAGCCACTTCCCTCTGATTATCAAAGAGATCCGGCAATAAATCAGGCGAACAAGGGCTGTTTCCTGACGATTTCCTAACAAACCCCACAACGCGCCCGCCTTTTATTGCCGTCACTGCTGGATCCCGATGGGCGAAGCATATGACTCCAGCCCAGCACAAAGAGCCCTTGAGATCGCAGGCGTAGCGAACAAATCCAAAGGCCGATCAAAGCCGCAGCGCACCCCCCCTCCCCCCCTCCTGACGCAGAATAGAATTTTGAAAGAGTCGCAGCGGAAGATCTACATGCCTGCTTCCTCTGAGGGTTTTGGCGAGAAAAATGCCATCGAGACCCATCCGGAGGTCAGGCCTCAGACAAGTTGCGCAAGGAAGTCCAAGACAACGACGAGGCAATCATTCCACACGACATGAGGTAATTTTGGCTGCACCGGAAGACTTCAAAAAAGTTCCCGAAGATATTCACCGACCACGACGCGAGCCCAAAGTTTTACGGAAAGCTCAACCTGTATCTGTGGATCACGCGCAGCCGCGACAAGGATGAAACATGGAGCGAGCCGCAGATGACTTTCACAGGCTGCACAGGCGCGAGCAACGGAGCGTTCCAGACGCGCGACGGGCACCTCATTGGTAACCGTATCGCGCAAAGTGAGCGACCGCGGCCGGCTCGTGAACCAGGCGTCGGCGTTAACCGATGGTAGCAAGACGTGGCACCTCAACAATGCCATCGGCGACGCGGGCGACCCCGAAGGCGCCCTGGAGCCCGCGACATCTGGAATGCTTGGCGCGCCGCGCGGTAATCTCGCGCGCCCGTTCCGCGGAACCAGTGCGAAAAACAATTTCTACCAACTCAGTGGCCGGCTGCGTCGGTGCGAATGGAAGGAACCTTATTTTTACTTCTTGGGTTTGTCTTCCTTGCCTTTTTTCTCTTCCTTGTTTTTTTCGGCTTTGGGCGGCTTGAGTGCCTTGTCCGAAATCACGTAATGGGATGGAGGTATTAGCACTGGTCCCGCGAGTTTCCCTCGGTGGACTTCAATGAGACTGAAAATATCGTCCTTATCGTCTGTGTTTATTAGGGCGAAGTCAGAGCCGTTGGCTCCACCTTGCCTAAGGACAGCATCCTCTACCGTGACTGTCTGATGATGCCATTGTTTGTCGCCATTTCCCGTCACAGTCAGCGCCGTTTTCATAATGTGCTCGCCTGCGTCGTAATCCAGTTTCCACTTCGATCCTTTGTTCTCGTCATACCAGACGACCGTCATTGTCATGGTCTGATGCTTGGTTCCCCTGGAAAAGCCGTCGTGTAATTTAAAATACATTCCATCCTTCCCCGAGGTGTGTTCGAAAGCGCGCGCGAAACGGGCATAAATTGAGGAGGTTTGAGTGATGGGGCCTCCGACGCGCCAAAGGGGAATGGAAGTGGCGTCTGCATTAATTTGCGAAAGGAAGCGGCCATAATTATCCGGCCAGATGTCCCAGCCTACGTCGTTTAATCCCTTTTGAGTATCTCTCTGCCGTACTTGACCGAGGCTCAAAGCACCCTGGTCGTCGATCGCCGCTCCATACTTAGAATAAGCGGCGCAAATCTTAAGCATGCGCTGTGTGTTATCAGGGGTAGCCTTTCCGAATTTATTCTCTGGGTAAGCTTTTGTGTCGGCCGCATCCAATCCTTTATGGAGGGCGCAAAAGGCATCGGTGGCTGTTTCGGGCTGAATCTGTCCAGCGTAACGATTAAAGAAATAGAAGGAGTAATCAAATCCCTGCTCTTTGCTGGCTTCGACTGCTGATTTGGTGACGTCCCAAACGCTTTGACCGTTCTGCAGGCCCGTAAGGGCCCCCCAGTAAAAGTTGAGTGGTATATTTACGTGATACATTGCGTGAGTCCACGTTTGATCCATTTCGGAGCGAGCAAACAAAGGCGTGTCTTTGGTCGCGATCAGACGGTCTTTCCACATTTCAATCTTCGCCTTCTCACCACTCAGGTGGTGGCCGCGTCCACTGCCAGCGATCTTGATTCCGACGCCCCCTTTGGCGTTGGCCATGACCCAATTCCATTCTTTGGAAAACCCACGGTTTTTTTCCTCCTCCTCGTCGGGGGCTACATTGTTAAACAGCAGGCTGATTGGAGAATATCGTGCATCTAATTGAAAGGCTTTCACAAACTTTTCAAAGGCCCATAGTCGGAACTGCATCCAGTCGGCAGACTTTGTGGGCAAGTCGTACTTTTTTTCACTCGAGTCCCCTTTGTAAGCGCACTCATCGCCCGTGCACCCGGTTTTGACTTGAATGAAAGCAATGCGTTCCTGTTTTTCCTTCGGATAACTGCGGATGTGTTTTGCGAATTCCGAAATCAAGCGCTCAAAGAACGATTTGTATTCTGGCGAGGGATAATATGGATAAACGGGCCAGCTGTCGTGAGGTTGATTGACGGTTTTTACAGATGGCACGCCACTGGTGTAGATCCATTTTGGCGCATCAGGTCCAACGCCCAGCGAAAGGTAGAGGTATTGGTTTCGCTGAAGTGCGGCTTCCAATGCATGGTCTAAAGAGCTCCAGTCAAAAGCGCCGGGCGTCTTTTCAATGTCTTTCCAAGCCTGGTTAAACGCCAATCCTTTGAGGAAAGGATAGTCTTTGGGATTAAAGGAGTCGCTTCGATCCCATACCCCATAGGAATTCACGGGTGGAGTGGCATTGAGGGGAAGCGACGCAAGCGCGCAGATTGCCAACACTACGCGCAATGAGGAGGCGGTTTGTGATGTGTCTGATTCTTTCATTTCAGTTTATATAGTTACTTACTTGGGGTCTGTTGATTGAGGCAGGCTTCCGATATAAAGCAGTTCTCGCGTTGGCCGCGCCATGAAGAGATGAGCTCACCAACGAAGTCACGACAGTCCCTGACCGGTAAGCATAAGGTTTTCATGAATCGATGGGAACGTCGCTGAATGAGGGCTGCTCCTTCTGAACCTCACAGCTTCACCTTTCGCTGTCCCGAATCGACTTTAGGCTTTGGATCCAAAGCCGCGAGGGTTTGTGCGTCCGGTTTGTCCGCGCCGATTCTAATGGCGTGTTTGCCAGAAGAATAAACACGCGGATGAAAGCGGCCTCCTTGAGCACGGACAGTGTAGAGAATGTCACCGGTGGAGTCCTCTACGACCTGCACGACGGGGTTAGCTCCATTTTCAAAGACGAGTTCTGGCAACCAGCCGAGCACTTCGCGGCCATCGTTTTTATCCATCGACACAGTAATCGGCCATCCGGGGAACTGGGCTTTCTCGGCGGCTTTGGCATCGAAGAAGCGCGGCCAGCATTCGAAGGTGATCTGGCGCGTCTTCTTGTCGAAGCGAGCGATGCCGTAGCCATCAGCCCGCTGGCGTTCGTCGTTGATGTCGGGCGGGTTGGCGTAAGCCAGCATCGAGAGTTTGTTGCCGAGACCGTCTTTAAAATCGCCGGTCCAGGGCAGCGGGCTGTCAGGCACGGGATTTGGGCCTGCCTTCTCGTCAAGCGGATGCCACCAGCGGCCATAAGTCGTGTTCACCAACGCGGGACTGGTGAAGGAATAGGGTCCATCCCCGTGCTCGCGGATGCCTTGCTTAGTCACGACAGCGAGGTGCTGATCACCGCATAGATGCACGGCCCAGGCCCGTCGGATTTCCTCGAGTGCGCGGTTACGCGGAGTTTGCGGCCAGCCATTGCAATCGAGATCGGCCAGCAGGCGCTCGTCCTTTTTGCCATGCATGTGCACGGCTCCACAAAAAGAGGTCGCAGAGAGCACGGCTTTCATCTCGCACCCGCTCCAATCCTGCCCCCAATCGCGGAGAAATTTCTCCTGGCGCTCGCCAAGCAACTGCAAGCCAGAAAGGTCTACGGTGTTCGGGTCGTAAGTGGGGTCATTGATATGGTCCGGGCGCGGGCCCATTACGGGGATCTTGCCGAACGGACCGGATTTGAATTTTCGATCCTCGAGAATGGCGAAGTCCACGCC
>CAMDSZ010000263.1 GCA_945906945.1 Akkermansia muciniphila | reverse complement strand
TAGTTCCTCCTGCTCCTCAATCGTGCATTCACCGTGCGGATAAAGGATCTTCATCAAACCGGAGAACGTTTTTTCAAAGCCGGTCTGATCGCGCGTGGAAACTTCCGAGACGACTTCAAAGTGCTTTTTGTAGGCGCTAGTGAAGTCTTCGGTGCGCAAGTGTTTTAGGATTTCCGCAATGTAGTCGACGATGAAGCCGTACCCGTTGCTGAAAAGTTCGTGCCGGATCGGTGCGACCTCCCAGCCGGGACTGAACGCGTGAATCCGGTCCAAAAAAGCAGAGTCGATGTATTTGTCCGGCAATTGCTCGTAAAAATGCGAGTGCTTGAGCATGTAGGGCACCGACTTCTTTGTATTCCCCATGAATACCATGGAGGCTTCCGCGGACATTTGTTCCACTCCGCGCGAAAATGAGCGGTTAGCCATGTAGTTCTTCATGATGTCCACCAGCGCCTTGTCCACCTTTTTGTCCTTTCCCGCGAACTCGTCGAAACACACGCAGTCCCAGTAACCCACCAGACCGATCTTGCCACTGGCGTTGCTTACAAAAAGCTTTGCGGAGGTCACTTCAGAACCGGATATCACAATCCCGTGAGGCGAAAACTCGCTGTTGATATGCGATTTGCCTGTCCCTTTTGGACCGAGTTCCAAGAGGTTGTAGTTCCGTTCACAAAACGGCACCAATCGCAGCAACTGCAGCAGTTTTCCTCGACGGGTAAACTGGTCCGGGTTGAACCCGATACTCTGCATGAGCACACCCATCCACTCCTCGGTGGTGAAGTTTGCGCGGGCCTTCAAAAACTCCTCGTGATCCGTGTGCGAAACCTGGATGGGTTTCAGGCTTTCGATCTGCCACGGGCTCACCTTGGCGTCTTCCGCGACCTCGTACGTCACCTCGGTGATGCACCAGATCCCGCCCACAAGCAGCTTGCGATGTCGCCGGACCAGGTCATCGGAGATCGGCACCTTCTTCAGCCCGAGATTTGTGAATTCCGCTTCGTAGAAACCGCCCCGGTCATTGAGATCAACGCTGATCTTGTCGATCACCTTGTATTTGCCTTTTTCCTTGATCGTTGCCCGCACCGAGTTGGCCATGTTCCGGTGCACGTAGTGCTTTGCTAAAATCCGCTTCACCGACTCCACTCCTGCAGCGATCACCTCTGCATCGTCTGTCGCGCAGTGCTGGCCGAGCAGATACTCCAGCACATAGCTCGGAACAACGGCGTTTTGCTTGAGTCCGTTGGTCAGATCTTTCCGCACGACAAGTCCCGGAAAGTTCTCGAGAATCTTCTTATCTAGCGCACTCAGCGTTGCAGGAATAGAAGCGGAAACGGGCGCGTCTGCGGCAGGCGTGTCGTCTGTAGGTGGGTGTGTCGGTTCACTCATCGAAGTCGCTGGCTAGGGGTTTGTGCAGTCTGACCTTGTAGGATTTATAAAGGGTGGTTTGTGAGGTGCCGGCAATCTGCTCGTCCAAACGGATCTCCACATCTTGGTTGTGGTGCGTATCGGCTTTCCTGGAGAGCGTCAAAAGGAGGTTCTGCTCGCGGTTACGGGGTTCGGCATCCTTGGAATCAAACTGGACCGTGCTTTCCTCCGAAAGCAGCGCCCCGTTCTTTGAGTACACTCCAACCTTTAGTGTACGGCCCAGCGTTTTTTCCTCTACCGCGCGGTCCTGATACAACGTGAGCCCCACTTGCCCGGTGGTAATCCGAGCCGGTACACGCAGGACATCCACCTCCACTCGGCTCACATCGTCCGTCCGCGTCTTGCGCACGTGCACCACGGGGACAACCACTTCTTGTAGGCTCAGTCCACCGTGCACGTACCGTTTGCCTGAACCCCGCAGTGGAAAGCGTCCCAGTGAAAGGGGAAATGCGGCTTCCCAATCGCCGTTCAAATGCAGTTGTTCTGCGGTGAATACCTTTATCGCTCCGTTTTTGCAGAATCCGTTTCCGAGGGCAAAACGGCGGTTGGTGGTGATCGGTCCAGTGGCAGCGGGTAAAGGCGTCTCATCCGTTTCCGCAACCTCGGACTGCTGGAACAGGAAACCGTGATCTGCGGTGAGCAGCATGTTGCTCCCATTGGCGTTGGCGATTTTGGAGAGAATCTTCTGCAACTCCTCAAAGGCTTCCTCCACAGATTTGCTGGTCTTTGCCTCGGTCGAGGGCGAGTCCCCGACCTTGTCGATGACATTGTGGTAAATGTAGATGAGGTCGTTCTCCCGTGTCAGCGTGCGTGCTTCCGTGTTCGTATTCATTTCCAAAAACGCCTCCGCTTGAATGGCCACCGACTTCAGTCCTTCGACCTTTCTGAGGATCGTCTGCCGTCCTTCCGTGCCCGTGGCACTCAGGCCATCCACCGTGACCGTGGTTGCTGGGAACTCAATACTCCGGTCGCGACCCGGCAACAGCGAGGCCATCCCCAACTGCGTGTAAGACGGGAGCGAGGCGCACATTGCCTCCAGTTCTGCATTCCAACGGTTTTCACGTCGTAACAGCGTCACGAATTCCGCAGCAGCCTCAAAGCGCAGGGCGTCGGAAATCACGACATACACCGTGTGCCCCTTCGTCAAAAACGGACGCACGTGGCGTTCGAAAAACTGGGTCTGACGCGGAAGCGTCGTGTTTTCCCAACGGTCCATCTTGCGCACGCAATCGCTCCATTGATCGGCTAGTGGGAGGAGGAAATTGTTCACATACAATTTCTCCACGAGTTCGGTGATACGCTCCATCAAGGCCACCTGACCGTGACTGCGCACATGGAGCTGAAACTTGCGATAGGCAGTGTCCACCCGATGCCAGCTTTGCGCATAGAGTTTGAGCCCGTTGTCGATCGTGTCCACGCGAATCTCCGTTGCTGCGATCAACTCCCGCAGGGCCACTGCATGAGAGAGCGCCTCGTATCCATCGGCATGATCCGCGAACCAGAACGAACGGCGGCGCGTCTGGATCGCTGTGAGGATCTCCGTCTCGGACGCGTTTTTTTCAAACAGCGTGCAAAGCCGCTTGAGCATGAACTTCTCCAACACCGCAAACGTATCTGCTGCCTCCACCTGTCTGGCGTCCTCCAAAGATTCGAGCTTCGCTCCGATGTGGAGTTCAGCCTCCATCACGGCCGCCCATTTTCGAAAGCTTTCCCTGCCCGAACCGCTATCCTTCCAGCGTTGGAGAAACACGGCGGCGTGCCGGTCCAGACGCACGTTCGTTTCCAATGGGCTGGCATGGCGAAATAGCGTGGTGACGAAGTCGCGCAGCGTCGGCTTTTCGTTGTTGTATCCAAAGCTCAAGCCCACTTGCCGCCAGAACACATCCACCAGTTTCGACGTCCCGAAGGCCGCGACGACGGGATCTTCCTTTTCGAGCAACTCACCGGCGTGATCAGCAGACTGCCTCAGGAAGGAGAGCAGCATCTCGTCGGTATCGGCGGCCGTGTTAGCGAGTACGGACATCATGTTAAGCCGCAGCCGGCCTTCATCATCCTCAGGCTTCAACAGGACGCTTAGCGCTGCCATCCGTTTGCTGGATTCAAAGAACTTGGCGTGCTGCTCTACAACCGGTCGGAACTCCCAGGGCAAGCCTGCCTCTTGGAGCGCAAGCGAGATTCGATCCGCCTTGTATTCGTGCCCCTGTAGTAGCAGGTCCAGCAGCCAGTTTTCGGAGTCCTTGGGTCGGCCCGTGGAAAAGTAGAGGAGATAACGCGCCGTGGCGTCGGTGTTGCGGTGAATGGCCACCTTGGTTCGCAGTTCGGTGCCGTCCACCCGGAGCTTTTGGATCCCGCTGCCTTCAAATCCTGTGAACTCGTTTTCCCACTGGCCCTCGGCATCATACCAAAAGACGAGCCGGTGCCGGGTGAAGACGTTTTCAAGACTGTCGTGGATGCGTTTCATGCGAGGGGAGAGGCGGCAGACGGGCTAAAAGGTATCGTCAAAAACAAACTGGGTTTTCTGCCGTAAAAGCCATGTCGAGGTGAACCATTTGTTGAGTTTCGGTGTGTGGCCGCAATCTTTCGCAAGTTCTTCCAGAGAGCGTAAGCGATCCTGTAACTTTAATGCACAGGCAGCTTTGACTGCCGCTGCATCCGCTGTCGTAAGCAAGAGTGCGTGAGGGTTCTGTGACGCCAAATATGCCAGCAAGTCGCTCTCGCCCGCATCCAGTTGTGCCAGGAGAGGTAAACGGAGACGCGCTTCTGCGCGTTGCTTGTTGGTGACCTCGTGGACCGTCACTTTTTGCTCAAACAGCTCCTTATCAACGGCGACGTAGGCAGCGCCCCCAGATGGCTTCCGCTGAGTCTCCAGACTTATCTCACGCACAGTATGCACGTTGAACCGATCCAGCAGAGCTTTCCAGCACCCAGTACGCGTTGCTTCGATGATTACGTTCGTATCCACGAAAACAACCGGTTTTTTACTTTTTGAAGCCATGCCCTAGAGCCCGATGTCCACTTCGACACCGTGGGCAGCGCAGGTTTCACGGAAGGTTTCCAAGGACAGATCGAGAATCTTCAGCAGACGATTCACTGAAATCTCACCGTGTTCGACTCCCCAAACCAAACGCTCCATGAAGGGCCGTGAGAAGAGAGGCCGCTTTTTAACAGGATCCTGCCCGATCCCAGACAAAGGTTTAGGTGTCGTTTCGCTATCCAGACAGTGGAGCGCAGCCAACCTCCAGTACACCGCCGAGGACGACACCTTAAAGTGCTCGGCCAAAGCTTGTATCCATTCGGCTAGCGAGCTCGTTTTGGGCTTTTTGGTCCAGAGAGGACGCAGCGCACCCTCCGGCATGAGGAGCGAACCGGCAAAGTTATCCGCGAGCTGCTCAGTCCGTTTTCCTTTGTAACCGCGTGGAGCCTGCCGATCCACACGTTCCGGAGGCATAGCGTCCCAAGTGAGTACATGAAACAGCTCATGGGCCAAATCAAACGCACGCCTTCCGGGGGGCTCATCTCGGTTGATTAGGATCGTGTCACACATCGGCAACTGTATCGCTGCCCCCGACACTCCCGAGGGAAGGTCGACGTGTAATACTACGAGTTCAAGTTGCTCGACCATGGCCTCTTCTAGCTTTTCCGCAGGAACCGTCCCCAACTTGAGTTCCTGGGCAAGGGCTTCACCGAGGGCCTGAGCGTCCTCGAAACGACTGTCTGTGCTCAGTGGCAGTTTCGGGCGGAGCGCCCTTGGTCTTTCACCACGGACCGCTCCCAGGTGACGCCAAAGAGCAAGCCAACGGCCGGCGACGTCCTCACACCGATCAAGATCGGAGTTTTTCGTGCCCTGTGCCCTATATGAAAAGGCACCCTCACCAACGAGACGGAAGGGATCAGTGAAGTAATCCAAGTCGCACTGGGTCGCTTCCATGATCGTGAGCAATTCATCGGAAGTGACCTTGCGAAGACCACTTTCGATTTGCTCTAAAGATTGGCGGTTTTTGAACCCGAGACGCTGGGAAAGTTTTACTTGCGAGATGCCTGCCTTTTCACGGGCCGCTGCAACGCGACGTGGTAGATCCACGCGCGGCTGAATGACGGTGCTCATATTTGTGTGTGATTGGCAGTCATAATCGTCTTGCAAATCAGAAAATGCAAGGAGATCAGAGGGCCTGTACGCGAAAGGCCACAAGAGTCACTCGAGCGACATTACTTCTGCCGATACTTTTGCAACCGACTGTTGGGTTTCTCAGGAAGCGTTTGCACAATTCTTCCGGAGAGCATAAGCCGTCGAATCAGGCGGTTGACGACTCCGGAGATCCTTTTGTGCCCCAGTCGCTGGGCTATTTCGGAGCGGCTCAATGGGCCATCGCGAAGCTCACTTAGCAGGGCCGACTCTAGCCCTGACTCTAGCCCTGACTCTAGCCCTGAAGGGTTCGTAGCCGATGCCACTAGCACTTTTGCGAACCGG
>CAMDSZ010000262.1 GCA_945906945.1 Akkermansia muciniphila | reverse complement strand
GGGCGTTCATCGGAAAGATCATCGCACGCGCGGCAAAGGTTGGAGCGCCCGCTATTCTCGGCTCGATGCAGGGACGCGTCGAAGCAGGGGTTGAGCGGTCTCAAGCGCTGGAGTGGCTCGCCGAGGCGCTGCTCGAGGCTGGCAATACGGCAACCGCGCTCGGAACGCATTTTCTTTACGAGCCGCTGAACCGTTATGAAACCAACCTCTTCAATCGCCAGACTGACGCGGCTTCCTTTATCCAGTCGCGCAAAATCCGCGGGGTAAAGATTCTCGCGGACCTCTTCCATATGAACATCGAAGAGGAAGACATTTGCGGGGCCCTCCGAAGCCTCGCCTCGCAGCAGGTTCTTGGGCACATCCATTTCGCCGATTCAAACCGGCGCGCAATCGGAATGGGGCACACATCGATTGGTCCCATCGCGGACATTCTCAAGGAAAGCGGATACGATGGCTATGTATCCGCTGAAATACTGCCGCTGCCGGATTCGGATCAAGCCGCGGTACGCACCATCACGAGTTTCCGCGACTTCTTTTGATTAGTTTTCCGGCCAATTCGCAGGGCAACTGCGTCGCAATTCGCAGCGCAACTGCGTCGCATCTGTGACGCGATCCCATCCACACAAAAATCATCACGCGAAAATCCAGCTCCCATGCTTCACCATCAATTACTCCATCACAAAATCACGGAGGTCCTTGCACGTGCCGGACATCACTCCAAAATCCTTATCGCTGACGGCAACTATCCTGCATCCAGCAAGCGCGGACCAAACGCCGAAATCGTGAGCCTCGCCCTTTCTCCGGGAGTTGTGAATTGCACACAAGTGCTACGGGCGTTGCTTGCGGCTGTTCCGCTCGATTCGATTCACACCATGGGCATACCGGCCGACGATCCATATGCGCAGATGGGAGAGCCGCCTGTCTGGTCTGAATACCGCGATGAAATTGCGAAAGCAGGACTAACGCTTTCCCTGGATCCGATCCAAAAATGGGATTTTTACGACGCAGTGAGCTCTGCGGATCACGTGCTAACCATTCAGACTGCAGACCAGTCGCTCTGGGCAAATATTCTTCTGGTGATGGGCTGCCGCACACGCTGAACCCTTCCTGATTTTGATTTTCAATCTTCCCGAACTCTCCGCGTAAAATGGAAACACGATTCCTAGGAAACACCGGCCTCAAAATTCCCAAACTCGCCTTCGGCGCCAGTTCGCTCGGACAAGAGTTCCGAAATGTCACTCTTGATGAAGCCATCAAAAGCGTGCATACGGCGCTCGAGTGCGGGCTTAATCTCATCGATACATCGCCTTTTTACGGCCGGGGGATGAGCGAGGTGCTGCTCGGCGTCGCACTGAAAGGGATCCCCCGCAGCAGCTACACCCTCTGCACAAAACTCGGACGGTACGATCTGACGCACTTTGATTTCTCGTTCAAACGAGTCCTCGAAAGTGTGGACGTGAGCCTGCACAGACTTGGAACCGACCACGTCGACATCCTGCTGGCCCACGACATCGAGTTCGTGGACCTTGAACAGATTATTGAGGAAACCATCCCCGCAATGCGGAAGATTCAGCAGCAGGGCAAGGCACGTTTCATCGGAATCTCCGGCTACCCGATGAAAGTCTTCCGGGAGGTACTGGATCGTGTTCCTTTGGACTGCGTCCTTTCCTACAACCAGTACACACTCCAGAACACGCGCTTCGCAGACGAGCTTCTGCCTCTTTTGCAAACCAAGGAAGTCGGCGCCATGAACGCAGGTCCGTTCTCTGCGCGCTTGCTCACAAACGCGCCGCTGCCTGCATGGCTCAAGGAGCCAGAGGAGGTAAAAGCCGCGGCACGCGCCTCAGCAGCGCTCTGCGCCGAGCGCGGCGTGGACATTGCAAAACTTGCGCTCCAGTACTCGCTCGCTCACGAGGGCATCGCGACCACGGTGGCGGGATCTGCGAATCCAAAGAATATCCAAAACTGGGCAAAATGGGCTGCCGAGCCCATCGACGAAGAGCTGCTTTGCGACGTGCTTGCGCTATTCGCACCGGTAAAAAACATCGGCCACAGCGAAGGGCGCTTGGAAAACAACTAACCGACTCAAGGGAAATGAAAGCTCTACAACTTGTCGAACCCAAGCACTGGCAACTCATCGATATCCAGGAACCGCCAGCGCCCGCAGCCGGCGAGGCCGTCGTGCGAGTCCATGAAGTCGGCATCTGCGGAACAGACTATTCGGGATACCTAGGCAAGATGCCGTTTTACTCCTACCCGCGCATTCCGGGGCACGAGTTGGGGGTGGAAGTGGTGGCGGTTGGCGAAGGCGTCAATAATGTGCAGCCCGGCGACCGCTGCTCTGTGGAGCCCTACATCAACTGCCAGCAATGCTATTCCTGCCGCTCAGGCCATACAAACTGTTGTGAACATCACCAAACGCTGGGAGTGCACTGCGACGGCGGGATGCGCCCCATGTTCACACTTCCGGCAAGGAAACTGCATATCTCCCGCAAGCTTTCCTTTGAACAACTCGCACTAGTGGAGACGCTGGCGATCGGCTGCCACGCCGTCGAACGCGGTGCGCCAAAACCGGGCGAGATCGTTCTCGTCATTGGCGCAGGCCCAATCGGGTTGTCAGTCGTCGAATTTGCAAAGCTCTCCGGAGCCCGGACTGTTGTGATGGACACAAACGAGCGCAGGCTTGGGTTTGTCCGCGACTCAATGAAGGTCCCCGACACCCTCCTCTCAAAGGATGTGGAGGAGAACGTGAAGGCACTGGAAGCAATCGGAAGCGGTACGCTGCCACAGGTAGTTATTGACGCCACCGGCAGCCATCATTCCATGAGCGCCGCATTGCGCTACCTCAGCTTCGCGGGACGGCTGGTTTACGTGGGCGTCACTTCCGAGGAACTGCACTTCGGACATCCACTCATGCACCGCCGAGAACTGACGCTGCTTGCGAGCCGCAATGCACTCTCTAGCGACTTCTCACGGATCATCCAGCTGATCGAGGACGGAAAAATAGACACAAACCCATGGATCACGCACCGCGCACCTCTGGAGGAAGTGCAGGAACGCTTCGCCGATTGGCTCAACCCCGCCAACGGCGTGCTGAAAGCCGTCGTCTCGGTGGGAACATAGTCTCGGCCCCAATTCTTTTTCCCGATCCGCATGAGCCGCCGCATTGATTCGCACCAACACTTCTGGAACTACTCCGAAAGCGCATATCCCTGGATACCCCCGGGCTCGCCACTACACCGCACTTGGCTTCCAGCAGACTTGGAGACACTACAGGAGCAGGTTGGCCTCTGCGGCTCCATTGCAGTGCAGGCCCGTCAATGTGTTGGGGAAAACGATTGGCTGCTCGCACTCGCAGACAAACACCCCTCAGTTCTGGGCGTTGTTGGGTGGGTCGATCTCAGATCCAGCCGTGTGGAGGAGCAGCTCGAAAAGTTCGCAGCCCATCCGAAGTTCGTTGGTGTTCGGCACGTGGCACAGGACGAACCAGACGACCGGTTTCTTGTTGGAAAAGACTTCATGCAGGGCATCGCCCGCTTGCAGAAGTTTGATTTGTGCTACGACCTCTTAATTTTCCCAAAACAGCTGCCCGCCGCAATTGAGCTTGTCCGGAGCTTTCCAGAACAGTCCTTTGTGCTGGATCATTGCGCGAAGCCGCTGATTGCTTCGGGAATCCGCGAGCCCTGGGCATCTCAAATCAAGGAACTGGCTGCGGCTCCGAATGTGTGTTGCAAAGTCTCAGGGATGGTGACCGAAGCCGATCAAGCCAATTGGACCTCGTCGCAATTGCGCCCGTATTTTGACCTGATCGTCGAGGCATTCGGACCACAGCGGCTGATGTGGGGATCGGACTGGCCTGTGTGCCTGCTTGCGAGCGAATATTCGCGCTGGCTTGAAGCGACACACAACTGGACCCAAGACTGGAGCACCTCCGAAGCAGATGCATTCTTCGGCGGAAACGCGGAGGCGTTTTACGGGACCGCAGGGCGGCAGTGATGGAGTCGCAGACCGTGCACGCTGAACCCGTCGCGCAGCCGCACTGGGAGTACAGAATGGGTTCTGTGAAACTGCAGCGCAGTTTCAAGAGCGGCGGGCCGCGTTAGGGTGCCTGCAGCTCCTCGAGCATTTCGGCGTAGATACGCAAATAATCGGCGTTCGACTTCGCGGCCTCTTTCGAAAACGCCTCAGCACTTGGCATAGACCTCATCAGAAAATTCAGATTGGCTCCGCCCCAAAGCAGTTCACCCCGCTGCGGCCCAACCGGCACCGAGGCCACCCGAGCCTGAATCCATTTCGTGAGAAAGAGAGGCGAAAGCTTGTCCCATTTGATTGGCACAAGAGCACTGCCCGCGACCTGCACCCGGAGTTCATTGGCGTCCGCACCCGCTGGGATAGATTGGAACGGACTCCCATTTTTCATGATGGGCGCAGGCAATTGCGGTCGACCCGCTCCGGGAGATGCACCTCCCACTCGATTGATATCGGCTATCGCCCACTCAAAAACCAATTGCGCGGACGTCAACTGCGCGATCAGAGACTTCTGTCGGCGCCTGTCAGAATCAGACGCAGCGACAAACGCGCCGGCCTCACGAATGCCTTCCTTGAACTTGAATACTTGAAACTGCTCCATCGCTTTTGCCTGCACTACGGAGAACGCTGGCGATGCCTTCGCCAGAGGTGAGGTGGGTGGAGCCGGTGGCGGCTGCGCTGGCACCGGCGCTTCAGCTTTTTGAACAACCTGAGGCGCGGGTGCCTCGCTCTTTTCCACCTTCTTTGCCTCCCTCGCTTTGATAGCCGCCACCGCATCGCCGGCGTCTTTCTTGATTTGGACCAGTTTCGTGCCAAGGAATGGTTTCATTGCCTTGGCGATCCGGATCAAATTGAGCGCGGACTCTGCGTCTTTTTGAATTGAGATAGGATCGCTCGCGGAGGCCACTTCACCCGCCAACTTCACAATTTTTAAACCGGCCTCCACATCTTTGAGGAGATCAGGAATCAGGACAAGAACCGCTGCAACTTCAGGATCCGCATCGCCCGCCTTGATCTTTTTCGCCGCCTCCAACGCAGCCTTCGCCTTTGGAAGATCAGACTGCGAAATTGCAGACAACGCGGCGAAAATCTGACGCACTGCCTCCCGTTCCACATTTGCATCGGCATCTTGCTGGGTGGACGACTTGCGGCCTGTTTGCGCGAGGGACTTCGCCAGCGCTGACCATTCCGGTTCGTCTTTCAACTCCAAAGATTCCAGCTCGTCGAGCGCCTTTGCAAAAAGCGGCGCATTACCCGCGAGCCCCTGAGCCATCGCCAAAGAAGCCTTGGAAAGAACACGCATCCGCTCGCTCAAAGATTGCGTTTTGGAAACGAGATCCAATCTCTGGATTGCCGTGTCCAGCTGCCCCTTCGCAATCAATTTCAAGGCGGACTGCAACCGAGATTCATCTGTGCTGCCGGCCTCTTCGACAACTGTAACGTCTGGACTGCGGCCCTTCAACGCGATCCACAATCCACCCAACCCCACGACGAGGGCGGCAGCGGCAATCATCGCTGGAAACTTCCACCCCGGCTTTCGTACGGGAGCAGCAGAGCCATCGTGACCCGAATGCAAAGCCGCCAAGGCGTGACGCAGGTCTGCCACCAACGATTCGTAGTCCACGTAGCGAGCATCCGGATCAAACGCGATTGTCTTGTTGAGAGCCGCAGCAGTGAACGGGTGAACCGTCGGCATCACAGTCTTCAAGTCCACCCGTTGACGCTTCGCTGCTAGAAGCTCCGGAATGGACGTGCTCAAACTCGGATGCGGCGGCGTCCCCACCAACGAGTGCCACATGGAGGCTCCCAGTGCGTACATGTCCGAACGAAAATCCTCCCGGCGCGCGTCCAGCGCCTCGGGCGC
>CAMDSZ010000261.1 GCA_945906945.1 Akkermansia muciniphila | reverse complement strand
GGACACAGACCAAGCCAGCGCTGCGCTTGTGATGGATCTAAAACGGCGGGGACTGCTCGACGACACGCTGATAATTTGGGGCGGCGAATTCGGACGCGGTGTTGCGGGACAAGGCAAGTGGGACAGCCCCGAGGCGGGCCGCGACCATCATCCGAGATGCTTCACCATGTGGATGGCGGGCGGCGGAGTGAAGCCGGGGTACACCCATGGAGCTACCGATGACTTTAGCTACAATGTTGCCAAAGACGGAGTGCACGTTCACGACCTGCATGCCACCATCTTGCATCTACTCGGGATCAACCACGAACGGTTTACCTTCAGGCATCAGGGGCTTGATTTCCGGCTTACCGGCGTCGATCCCTCACGCGTGGTGCGGGAGATTCTGGCGTAGCGCAGCACGTTGCCAATCAAGCACGTTTTGCGTTGAGCCCGATCGAAAACGCCAGACGCTCCGCCATCCTCGCGCACTCATCGAATCAAAAAACTGGAAAACGACGGCTCGAGGGAACGCATGAGCGCAGACAATGCTCCGCGCTCGCATGGCTACCCTTGTCCACCGATGGCCAATCCATACGACCCCACGCGATCCAATCCCTTCACTGCTTCGATTTTCGCGCGGGCTGGATGAATCGGTCAAACCAGCTCACCTGATTGAGAAGCAAGGCCAGCCTGAGATGCTCAGGAATTTTGAGTTCAAGCTCGTCATAGAGCTGGCGAGCTTGCGCCAAAAGCTTCGGGCCAAGTTTAGTGACCGGGAACTCCATGGCTGCCATGTCCGGTTCAGCCTCGAAATTCATGGAAACATCCCGCTTTGTGACGCCGCAAGCCAACGAAAGCATCCGGTGGATGACCGTTTCGGCGTCTGGCGAGTCTGCGCCAAGTCCAAAGGCCGCGTCCATGTCGCGGCGGGCCACCCGGCCGCTTGAAGTGTGGTTTAAGAGCCACTCCGCCAGTTCAATCTGCCGCTTGATTTCGGTGCGCTGGGCCGTCTCCCGCATCAAGTGGCCGTATGCTTTGAGAGCATCCGTTTTGGCAGCATACGCGAACAGGGAAAGTAAGAGCGAAGGCCGAGCTGCTTCTTTTGGCGCAAATACGAGGGCGTAATCCGGCAGCGCGTCACAGGCCTTGATCAGTTCGACGGCGAGCTTACTCGCGCCGCGGATTCCGCCTGTCTGCAACGCCTGCAGCCAAATCTCCGGTTCGATGGCGCCGGAACTGGCCCGCAAGAGGCCGATGCTTAGTAGATTGATGCAGGCGGCAAGTCCATCTCGCACAGCTTCTTCGGTCAGCATGCCAAAATACTTGCGCGTGACTTCACTCACCATGGCGCTTAATTCCCCCTTCCACTGATCAAGCAAAGGAGAGTGTGCCTGTTTCGCTAATGCAATCGCCACACTCAGCGGTGGCCTCGAATCGATAATTTGAACCTGCATCGCATTCAAGACCGGTTAAATGTCCACGAACTCCTCGGTCTCCGGTTCCTGCGCGGTGTGGTGCTTCATCGCCTCCTGGTGCATCCCATAAATAAAAGCGCCGGCGAATTCCAAACTACCACCCTCGCCGTCCTGGTAAATGGCGCGCGCCTGCTCCGCTATTTCCGCATAGCCGCTCGGAAAATGTTCACGGGCCACACTCAAAAGTTCCTGCCAAGTGCCGCGAGTGATGGGATGATCCTGCGGAGCGGTCATGTACTCGAAGTAATCCTTTTTTTCCAGAGCAGCAAAAAGAACGGATTCACCCCCAAATGGATGTTTGAACAGAGTGGTGACCATCAACTTGATCCTGGCAGGATCTCCCGTGGACAGGATCATCGGGCACAGAAAATCCTCCACATCGCGCTGAATTTCGGCATAATCCCGAGTGAGCTCGATTTCGTCGATCTGTGACCAGCGTGCACCCAGTCGGTCGAACGCTTCCAGGAATTGCTCCGGAGAAATAAACGCATGTGCCACCGATGGCTTGGACATGTCGAACTCCTCAACGAGTACGTTAATCTCAGCGGCGGTGAGCTTTTCTACCACCAGTTGGAGCTGCAGGTCCCCTCCCGTGGAAGCGATCAAAGCCAATTGCGTTTCGGCTGCACCTCCTCCGCTTTCCAATGCCGCTCGAACTGCCAGTGTATTATCTGTTGTCATCGTCGTCGCATCCTTCCTCATTGCTATCCTCGTCATCATCCCCGTCATCATCTGACTTCCCGTCGCTCTGGAAATAATCGTCCCCATCTGAGTTCTCATCGGGATGCGGCATCTTCTCCGCTTTTACCGGCTTTGGGCGGCACAAGGTCAAGTGGATCGCGCTCCAGAGCGCTTCCACATCGCAGCCGAGCAGGAAATCCCACCCTTTCTTGGCACTGGCCGAAACCTGCAACGCCTTTGCCGCGCGAATCTGCGTAATCGCTGACTCGGCTGTTGCGTTATTGGCAACCAATCGCTTGATGAGGGGAAGGTCGACAGCCTTCAGGCGCCCGTAGAATGCGATGCCCGCGTAGGCGGGGGACTCACGGATTGTGGAGAGCAGCTCCGGGAGCGCCGCCATCAGCAAAGCGCTGTGGGCGGCGAGAGCGGCTTCTCCTTCGGCTTTGGATTTGGCGCGCCGAAAAAAGGAAGCGACCTGCTCCTCATATTCCGCGATGACTGTGGAGGCGAGGATCATAGGTGTTTAACAATCTGCAAAGTACTCCGCGACAAAAAGGGCTGCGGTCGCAGGAAGTGATTCGACGGGTTTCTTTTTTATTGCCACGTCGTAGGCACGGCGAGTGCCAGCGTCGCTAAGCACCGTATAGGCTTCCTGCACCGCCTTGAAAATAAGAGGGTCGCCTCCCTTGTCGGGGTGATGTTTGCCAACCAGTGAGCGGTAAGCGGAGCGGATTGCCTCGGGTTTGGAATCGGACGGAAGGCCGAGGGTCTGGTAATGGGTCACGGACACTCAAACATGAGAAGGGTTGCGAGTTTCGTCAAGGTCGGTGGATCGGATATCAGCTTTTAGATGCTTTTAGGGCTCGAATTCCGAAATTAAGCGAGTTCGCCAGTCGTGTAGACAGGTGCATGTTACTCGAGCCCGTGCGTACTAAAGATGCGCTGCGCCTGATCGCATCAAGATTCTCCAGCCGCTTCCGCATCCCACCGATATCCAAGAGGCGAAGCCGAGTTGAACATCGTGCGCAGCAAAGAGACGGAGGACCGCGCAAAAACTGCGCCTCCGGAGTCTTCGGCCTGTGGTCAAACACGCGCCGGCTAAGCACTTTGATCTCACGCCGGAGCAAGCTCATCGCAAAGAAAACGCTTTCGCTGGATTTTCACGGTTCGCGCGCGGTTCTTCGTTGTCTTGACAACAAGCCTCGATGCCGCCGAGAAGCTAACGGCCTCCCTCAAGTATGAAAACCATCTCGATGCGACACATCACGTTACTCCTTCTCGCCACGGCGATTTGCACCAACGCCGCCGAAACCAATCTGCCCCTCTGGCCCGAGGGCGTTCCGGGCAAACGCGTCGAACCATCAAAAGCAACACTTGAGCGCATCGGACCGAAGGGCAGCACCCCAGGACACGAAACTTTCATCAGCGATCCCTCAATCACGGTTTACCCCGCCGCCAATCCAAACGGCGCGGCAGTCATCGTATGCCCGGGTGGCGGCTACTGGTTTCTCTCCACCAACAACGAAGGCACTGGCGTATGTGAATGGCTCAACAGCATTGGAGTGACAGCCATCCTGCTTCGCTACCGCACGCCGACCTCCGATGAAGCCGTCCCCTATCAATACCCCGTCCAGGACCTCCAACGTTCGCTCGGCATCGTCCGCCACCGTGCGAAAGAATGGAACATCGACCCGAAGCGCATCGGGGTGATCGGCTTCTCCGCCGGCGGCAATCTCATCGGCCACGCCTCCTGGGATCGCACCCCGCGCACCTACGAACAAAAGCCAGAAGTTGACGATCCGCGCGGACCGGATTTCGCCCTTTTTGTCTACGGAGGCGGTTTTCTCGAGCCCGAAAAGAAGCTCACCTTCCGCGAGGGCTTTGGCATTCCGGCCGATGCGCCACCCTGCTTCTTCATTGTTGCACATGACGACAAATCAAACCCCATCGAGGCAGCTGAACTTTACCTGAGCTATAAGCGCCAAAGTCTACCTGCCGAAATTCATATCTACTCACAAGGCGGACACGGCTTTGGCACGCGTAAAAAGAATCTGCCAGTGGATGGATGGCTCAAAGCCGCCGCGGAGTGGATGGATGTCTCCGGATTTTTCAAGCCACGCGGGTGAGCCTTTCGTCTTTTTGGCCGCCCCTCGGCCGAGCATCGATCAGCCTTGGCATTTGACGCCGATTTGCAGCGGGTGGCGGTCGGTGACACGGGGCTCGATGACCGCCCAAATCCATCACAAACAGCTGATTATCAACAGTCACACTAGTGCCATCTGGTGCGGAGCCAGACAGAATCTCGCTTGAAACGCGGACGTCTTTTGGATCGCGCCACATCGCTCCGGTCGCCAAACTTCACAGATCCACGATTCAAGAGGTGAGACCTGATGCGTGTCGCGTCTGAGGTCTTACCCATCTCCCATCGCCCATCTCCACCCCTATGCTTCTTCGATTTCTACCCATTCTCCTATTCGCTTCCTGCTCTTCAATGCGATCCCCGATTGCCGCGAAAGCAAACCCCAAAGACCACGGGGCAATTGGCGCGACCGAAGGCCCCGCTTGGAAGAATGACTCACTCTACTTTACGGACGGCAAGCACATCAACCGTCTAGGCCCTGATGGTAAAACCCACGTGTTCCGCCACAATGCATCCAATGGTTTGCTTTTCGACAGCGAAGGCCGGCTTGTGGCCTGTGAGACAAAAAACCGCCGTGTGACACGCACCGAAAAAGACGGATCAATCACCGTGTTGGCGGATCGTTATCGAGGCGGACGCTTTAACTCACCGAATGATCTATGCATCGATTCAAAGGGGCACATCTACTTCACGGATCCGCGGTATGGGTCAAGGAAAGGAATGGAGATCACCGAAACAATCGGTGATGAGCTTGGAACGAATTCTCCAAAGCGCACGGAAATCGAAGGCGTCTATCGCATCGACTCCGTGGGCAAGGTCACCCGCATCCTCTGCGACGGCGCAGAACGCCCCAACGGCATCCTCATCTCCCAGGACGGCCGTTTCCTGATGATAGCAGACAACAACAACAATACGCACGGCGGCTCTCGGAAACTTCTCCGCTACGAACTTGGCGAAAACGGTCAAGTGAAGGCTGGAACGCGCAAGGTGCTCTTTGATTGGAGGGACGGTCGCGGCCCGGATGGGATGAAAATGGACGCGCAGGGTCGAATTTACGTTTCCGGCGGCACGAACAAGCCAACGGAGTTTGAAACAACACGCTTCAAGGCGGGGTGCTACATCCTCTCATCAACGGGTCGATTGATCGACGTTATCCCGACCGCCCCGGATGAGTGCTGCAACTGCGCCTTTGGCGGCGAGAATGGAAAGACGCTTTTCATCACCTCCGGGGGACATCTTTGGAGCGTCCCGCTGAAATAACCCGCAGCGGGTGGCACAACATGCTTGTCGGATACCAGAAGGCGACGTCCCCTCACCTTCGCGATTCAAATGACAAAAATAAACGGTGCCGCGCGAGAAGAATTGCGACACCTCCTAAAAACCAAACCGAACCGAGAAGACAGCACACTAGTGTACTGAACGATTAGTCCGCTTACAAAGTCTTCCGACACGATCCAGAATAAGCTCGGGCGTTGCGGTCCAGATGAAGGGTTTAGGATTTTTGTTGTTACGGGCGATGAACTCGTCGATGGCGGCGATAAGTTCATCGATGTTTTTGAACACGCCGCGCCGAATGCGTTGTTCAGTGATCTTAGCAAACCAGCGCTCCACTTGATTGAGCCAGGAACCGCTGGTTGGAGTAAAATGAAGATGGTAACGAG
>CAMDSZ010000260.1 GCA_945906945.1 Akkermansia muciniphila | reverse complement strand
GAGTGCTGTGTTTTTAGGAGGAGCGATTCTGGGACGCGCAGCGCGCAAATCGGCGTTATTGATTTCTCATGCATGGGGAGGAATTGAAAAGCACATTCACCTGCTTGAACGGATATTAGCGTGGGAAATTCCAACTTCGCCGAAGTTGGAAGAATCCCATTGGATGTGCCGGAAGCCTGCGCAACTTGAGCCTTTCCTAAAGTCCTATTTCGGAGTTCGGGTTTAAGAATTGCCTGTCCCCGGGGCTGCCCGGGGCAGCATTCTATCCCGGAGTTCGGGTTGAAGACGTGCGGGGAGCCCGATCGGTTTTGGTAAAGTGCCTGTCCCTGAATCTCGCTCGCACGCCCATGGCTGACTGCGGAATGCTTGCTGGCTTTGGCGAGGATCTTCTATGCTTGATTGGAAGCGGGCCAAAAAGGTTCCAGAACCCAAACCAAAGAAACCTAAGCCGAGAGTTTAAGTTAAGGATGTTTGGCGTGCTCAAGATGCACACGCCACCAGGCTTCAGGACGCGATAAATCTCCCTTACAACCCGGCGGAAGTCTTCTAGATGCTCTATCACCTCGGTGGCGGTAACGACATCAAATAATGCGTCTGGGTAGGGAAGTGGTTCGTGGTTCAGATTCGCAATATCGACGTTCTGGCCCGGTATTTGCATCAGAGCATCGGTGTAATCGCAGGCGCTTGATTCGACAGGGAAATTCGCCTTTACCTTTGTGATTAGAGAGCCGCGGCCCGCGCCAATGTCTAAATATTTCGACCACGAGGCGTGTTCGGGTTCGGCGACAAGAAGCTCGATGACTTTGTCGTGAATGCCATCAATGCTCATATCGTCAAAAAAATAACAAAAGTATCCAAGCGAGGCAATTTTTTTTCATCGGCTAACGTCTTTGACACTCCCAAAAAGCGCGGGAGACAGGCAATTCTTAAAACCGTTTCCAAAATGGTTGTGGCGATTGATAAAAACGCGTGACGTCATTGAGCCAACGATCGGTCATATGGAGAGCGGGCATCGGCTGGAAAGAAATCAGCTCAAAGGAACCTGCGGAGACGCAATGAATGCGCTCTTGAGCGGGGTCGCGATGAACTTTGGTAAGTTGCTGGCGTAGGTCGGGCGTTTTTGGCTCTTTTGCCGCGCGGTAATAGGTGGATTTTTTCGCAGGTGTACCCCCTACCTGCCTTTCAGGTCCGGCTTTTTGAGCGTCGACAAGTTAGTCGGTCCTGATAAAGGACCGCTTTCTTCTGCTGAAATTGACCCCATCGACTACGTTAAAGGAATACAACTTTCGTAAACCTATGCAAGCGACTAGCGAAGCAACTGAAAGCGAATCTCCTGCCAGTAATCATGGGCGCTTGAGGTTTGCAGTTGGAGGGTTTTAAGAATTGCCTGTCCCCGGGGCTCTCTGCTCTGTCCTCGGCGCTCTCTTTAAGAAATACCTCCCGTGTTTGTTCAGCTATTCAATTTTTTTGCAGCAACCAGACAAAACGATCCGCAAAGAGGGGTTCAAAATTATGCGCAATTCGAAAAACCCGATGTTTTCCGGTCATTATTTTGTACAAAGTGATGCCGTCTATCAGCGGTAGATAACCATATGAATTTGACCGCTTCATATACAATCCCACTTTTGCCAGCTTGGCTTCGAGCTGCTTCTTCACCCAAAATCGATAATGGTATCCCTCATCATCTGGCGCACGCCCTTTCAGCGCCTTAAGTCTCCGCCTATAAGACGCATTATTCGGCGTAGTTAGCAATACTTTTCCACCGGGGATCAGCACTCTAGAGATCTCGGAGAACGTATGTTCGGCTCGCACTAAATGCTCAGCCACTTCGATAAACGTTACGCAACTGAATGACCGGTCGGGAAATGGAAGTGCTCCATTCAGGTCGACTACCTCCGCATCAAACCCCATATTTCTTAATGAATCTACGTTTCTAGGTGCAATGTCTATGCCTGTGGCCGTCCAGCCCAGCGCTGTAGCCTTTGCTGCAACTCCGCCACCGCCACACCCCACGTCCAGCAACCTATGATTGCCGAATGGTGCAGGAAACATTTCAAACGCAAATTTGTGCCATTGCTGCCCAATCTGGAAAGCACGGCTCGCTTCTATATGTTCTTGCGAGATCGCGGGGATGGAATCTGTGTTCGGGTTCATTTCTATATAAAATTTAGGTTTATTAATTTAATTTGCCTGACACATTTTAATAGAGAAAACTTATCTATCTCCCGGCGAATGTTCTATTTAGACAGGATAGACGCGAACATAGGATTAACAGGAGATCTGTAGTAAGTAAAGCTTGGCCTAAAGAGGATGGAAGAACCGAGGACAGGTAATTTTTACTGGCACATGCCATTTGCCATCCAATTGTTATCCATCTCAATGCCTCCGTCGCCCATGATCGGCTCGAGTCGATCCATCAACTTCAACGGGTACTAACAAGCCTTCCCAAGCAATGCGCGCGATCGCTTCCGGATCGACTGCCGAGAGCAGTCGAGAAATGGTTGACGAGTTAGGCGCCGCGTTTAACGTCGTGCGTGATTTCTGAATGAAAGTTGTGATTTTGTGCGGTGGACTAGGTACGCGATTGCGTGAGGAAACCGAATATCGGCCTAAGCCCATGGTGCCGGTAGGAAAGAGTAAAAAAATTGCCTGTCCCCGGCTCTTTCTCCTCGGAATTGAGTGCGAGCAGGAGTGACTTCGGGATGGGAGGGCCTTGAGCCGGCGGCCTGGATCGGCTTGTTCAGTTGGCGGGCTCGCGTGTTTCTGAGGGTTGGCACTGGAACGACATGACGGCCTCGAGGACCTCATCCTGCTGGTCGTTGCTCATTGAATTGAAAAAGGGGAGACGAACAATCCGGTCGCTGATGTTTTGTGCGATTGGGCAGTCGAATGAATCTGTTGTTCGCCAGCGGCTGGCATACTCGGAAAGATGGAGGGGTAGATAATGGAAGACGGCCAGGATTCCGCGTTGTTTGAGGTGTTGGATGAAGGCCTGTCGGATTTCGAGAGATGGCATTAACAAGTAATACATGTGCCAAGCCTGATCACAGTGCTCTGGGACGAACGGTTGATGCACAAGGTTCTCTCGACTCCAAGATTGGAGGATCGACTGATAGCGACCCCAGAGTTCTGATCTTCGCTTCTGAATCCAAGGCCATTTTTCGAGCTGACCGTAGAGAAAAGCCGCTAGAACGTCGCTGATAACATAGCTGGATCCGATATCGACCCAAGAATACTTATCGACCTGACCCCGAAAAAAACGGGCTCGATTTGTACCTTTTTCTCGGATGATTTCTGCACGTTCAGCAAGGGCTTGGTCATTTAGAAGGAGAGCTCCGCCTTCACCGCAGGTAATATTCTTGGTCTCGTGAAAGCTCTGAGTCCCCAGAGCGCCCATCGTTCCAAGCCATCGGCCTCTATACTTTCCGAACAGCCCATGCGCATTGTCTTCCACAACTGGAACACCATGCTGATCGGCGATAGCGAGAATAGAATCCATTTCACAACCCACGCCCGCGTAGTGGACCGGTACGATTAGCCGGGTTCGGGGTGAAATTCTTTCTGTTAGCCTTGTTTCGTCCAAGTTTAGGGTATCCGGACGAATATCGGCGAAAACAATCCGAGCGCCCCGAAGGGCAAAAGCTGTTGCGGTTGAGACAAAAGTAAAGGACGGTACGATCACCTCGTCCTCTGGCTTGATATTCAGAAGTAGTGCCGCGATTTCCAGTGCATGGGTGCAAGAGGTTGTTACAAGCGCGCGAGGGGTTTGCAGCGTTTGCTCTAGCAACTTCTGACACTTTTTTGAAAAAGTCTGGTCGCCCGAGATTTGGCCTGAATCGAGCGCTTCACGAATGTAGTCGAGTTCAGCTCCCAGAGTGACTGAGCGATTGAATGGGATTCGAGGGTGCGGGGCAGACATTTTTAGAACCAGCGGTGGTACTGTAAAAGGGCGGAAGCGGTCCGAAATCCTTCTTTCTGATACAGTCTTTGGGCAGCGACGTTGGCCCCTTGTGTTGCAACTCGGACACAATGGCAGCCCTGCTTCCAGAACCAGTCGAGGGCCGCCTGAACCAAGGCTTGGCCCAGCCCCCGGCCCCGCGCCTCGTTTGCCACGGCGAGAAGTCCAATACGTCCCTCCAGCGCGTCTCGGTCGAGTTGGCAGGTGATGTAATTCATGGGGGGAGAGCCTGTGGAATCAGAAATTGAGAAAACGTGGTGTTGAGCGTGATCTCTTCGGATCCAAGCTTCGTATAAGTCGGCTGCCCGGATCGATGGAAAATTGGAGTCCATGAAGAAACGGGTTTCAAGATGAGACTCCCGGGCGATCCGGGCGAGGGCGGGGAGATCGCGATCCGTGACCTTTTTGAAGCTGGCTTGTTCGGGGGGGGGGCGCATCTCCGAGCGGCGGATTTCGAAGTCGAGCTTCAGGTCGACGAATTTAAATTGGGCGACGTGAGCTAAGTGAAGCGTTTGGGGACAAGTAGGATCGGCACTCAAATAAAGGCAGCGCAACCCATTTAAGCGGCCCCATGCAAGAAGAGACGCGGCGGATTCGCGGCTCAGACGGTGATCGAAGGCTCGACCCACCTTGAATCCAAAGAACTGACTGTCCCAGTCGAGAACTTCAGCGGGAATGGCCCGAGGCGGCGGGTTGATTTCTGGTTCCATCGAATGGCTTTTTAGAAACCGAAAATGGCTTTGTATTGTTGAGCCAGGCGTTGTTTGGAGAAGTTTTGGGATATAATTTCGACGTTGTGATTAGATTGCTGTGGCGTGAGAAGGGTTAAATCGAAGGATTGAATTTCAAAAACGTGGAGTCCCAAGCTTTGGAACAGCAGCCAACTGCTGGTGTCTTTCCGTAAGTAGACTGTTTTTCCCATGCCCAGGAGCTGCAGCATGTTACCCATAGCCTGTTGATGGTCCTGATTGAAAACGCCGATATCGACGGAATTCAGGAGGTTGAGGTACTCCTCAAGAGGGAGAAAGTCTAAAATAGGCAAAAACTTATCACCGAGGTGAAGTTTTCCGTAGGCTGCAACCCTCGCAGCCTCTTCTTTTGGTCCATAAGAGAGAGGTGCGATAATCGTTATCGGTTGGTTTCTGAATTTTGAAATGAGATCGATGGCCTGACAGTGGTTGTTTCTGGGGTAGGCAGAGTTGCCGACTTGAATTGTGAGTATCTGGGAAGAAGACTGGCCTCTTTTGGAGGGGGTAAATGTGTTGCTGAGATAGCACAGGCAGTCATGGTGCAATGCCTTTGAAGAGTACCATTCGACTGCGTGGTGATAGTCGCCCGGAATGTAAGTCACCATGTGACCGAGTCGCTTTATGACCCGCCTCCGAGAGAATTCTTTGAGATGGGATTTGATTCCCTGCCGAGGTTGCTGGTGTTGATAAAGATCGCCTCCCCAAATAAGCCAGAAGCATTTTTTTAACAACCAGGGCTGGAGTCCAAGAAGGTAGATCAGTGGCGTGTCAAATAGGCCATGGATTAGAATTTTCTCAGCTTGGTAAAGCCGCCAAAAATTTCGAATTTTTTGAAACCATCCATCGAAGCGAATGGTTCGGTTTTTTGGGGTCGGGAATTTGGCGTGGCGAGAGCGTCGGCCACCGATCAGGAAGGAGTGTTCGCTAGGATCGAAGTTTTCTTCAACGAAAGCGATGAAGGGGGGAATGAACTTTTCGGGAACGCAGAGGTGAACAATTCGACTCATGTCCGATTTAGGCGGAGGACTTTGGAAGGGCCTCTTCAGGTTTAGTTCACGCAGAGAAAGGTGAAGGGATTCGGGATTTTTCATTTTCTAATCAGGCCGGAGCGTTTCCGGGTGTTTTCGGGAGAAAACGCAGGAAAAAGCGTCGAATTTTTAAGCCAAGCTCGAGAATAAAAAGGAGGAAAAGGAAAAGAGGAAAAGGAAGCGCGGTCCGGGGCTGAAGCAGGGCGAAGGTGGGGCCATAGCTCG
>CAMDSZ010000259.1 GCA_945906945.1 Akkermansia muciniphila | reverse complement strand
CCCAGGGGGTACCTACGGAACGACCTTCTGAAGATCTAGACATCTTGCGGCGGCGGCCATAGCTCGGAACCTGGTTGATAACACCAGCTGGGGTCATGCTCGAAACTTTAGGCTCGCCACGGTGTTTGGGCGTTGGCGACAAGAGTAGTCCATTCCGTGAAGCCTCGAAGACACGGTCACCCCCGCAAGCCACACCTATGATCCGCATCCTCCTCCCCCTCATGTTCGCTTCCCTGCTGCTCGCAGGGGCTTCGCAAGCAGCCATCCAACCGGGCAAACAGCCGAACATTTTGTTTATCCTTACCGACGACCAGGGCTTTGGAGACATCTCGGCGCATGGCAACCCGGTTCTCAAGACCCCGAATCTGGACAAGCTACGAAGCGAGGGAAGGAGTTTCTCGGATTTCCATGTCAGCCCGACCTGTTCACCAACCCGCAGCGCGCTAATGACCGGGCGGCACGAGTTCAAGAATGGCATCACCCACACCATCCTCGAGCGGGAGCGGATGACATTGAATGCCACCACTATCGCCCAACAGCTCCAAGCGGCGGGCTACGCCACCGGCATCTTCGGAAAGTGGCACCTCGGCGACGAGGACGACTATCAGCCAAACAAACGCGGGTTTAACGAAGTGTTCATACACGGTGCTGGAGGCATCGGCCAGATTTACCCGGGCTCATGCGGCGATGCTCCATCGAACAAGTACTTCGATCCATTCATCCTTCACAATGGGAAGTTCGAAAAGACCTCCGGCTATTGCACCGATATTTTCTATCAACAGGCCACCGAATGGATGAACGCGCAGCGCAAAGCCAAAAAGCCCTTCTTTGCCTACATCCCGTCAAATGCACCGCACGGCCCGTACATCGCGCGGCCCGAAGACAAAGCTCTCTACGAGGGCAAAGGACTGAAGCCGGAAACCGAAAGCTTCTTCGGAATGCTTCACAACATTGATCAGAACGTGGGTAAGATACTCTCGAATCTCGACGCCTGGGGAATCGCCAAAGACACGCTGGTTGTCTTCATGAACGACAACGGCGGCACAGCAGGCGTTCCAGTCTTCAACGCCGAGATGCGCGGCACCAAGGGCACGGCGTGGCTTGGAGGGACCCGGGCCAGCTCGTTTTGGCGGTGGCCAGGCTCGATCGAGCCGGGCGACTGCAAGGCGCTCTGTGCACACATTGATTTTTTCCCAACCCTCGCCGAGATCGTGGGAGTACAGCCCACAGCTCAAACTAAAACGCAGGTTGAGGGCAGAAGCCTGGTGCCGCTTCTGAATGATCCGAAGGCAACATGGAGCGACCGGCATCTGTTCACGCATCAAGGACGATGGGCGCGGTTTTCCGATCCAACCCTCGCGAAATACCATGTCGCGGCGGTGCGCAACACCCGCTGGGCAATGGTGAGCGAGGCGGGCGGCGCAGAGCCCAAGTGGGAGCTGTTTGATCTCTCGACGGATTACAGCCAGAAAAATGACGTCGCAGCGCAGCACCCGGAGATCGTCAAAGAACTCGACGGTGCATTCGATAAGTGGTGGAGCGATTGCCTGCCACTGATGGTTAATGAAAAGGCGGTCGGCCCGAAAATTAATCCGTTCCAAGAACGCTTCTACGCGCAATTCGGCGGCTCTCCAACGCCAGAAGACCTTGCAAAAATGGATGCAGCTCGGTCCTTAGAACCCGGCAAAAGAGCGCCAAAAAAGTAGGTCTTCGAATCAACCTCGAGACGCCGTGCTTTTGCCGGTGTTTGTTGAACCAAACGCGCGGCGGATATCTGCCTCCAACGCTTTCCGTCCAGAAGCTGGGATTCTTGTGAAGCATCGAGTCTCCAGGACTGAGAGCAACTTCAACGGCCCGACAGCGTTTCACTGAACAGCATCTCCTGGCTTTAAAAGAAAATGAGAACTGTCCTGCTAGCGCTCATCGCTCTCACTGCTTCCATCTGTGCGGCTCCCCCAAATGTGATTCTGATTCTGGTCGATGACTTTGGATACGAGTGCGTCACCGCAAACGGCGGGCAGTCTTACCAAACCACAAACCTCGACAGGCTTGCGGCTTCAGGCCTCCGCTTTGAAAATTGCCATGTGCAACCGCTTTGCACCCCGACACGCGCCCAGCTCATGACGGGCCGCTACAACGTAAGAAACTACGTCAACTTTGGCACCCTCCTCCGCTCGGAAACAACTTTTGGCAATCTTCTTAAGCAGGCCGGGTACGCCACGGGCATCTGCGGAAAATGGCAGCTAGGGCATGAAGAGGATTCTCCTCGGCATTTCGGCTTTGATGAATCGTGTCTGTGGCAACACACCCGACGACTATTGCGGTATGCCAACCCTGGGCTTGAATACAACGGACAGGAAAAGGATTTCCATAACGGCGAATACGGCCCGGATCTCGTCAACGATTTCGCGCTCGATTTCATCAAACGGCACCAGCAGGAGCCTTTTTTCCTCTACTATCCAATGATCCTGACCCACGACCCGTTTCAGCCAACCCCGGACAGTCCGGACTGGGATCCTAAAAACCACAGCGCGTCGGCCCAGAACGATGTGAAACACTTTGCGGAGATGACAGCGTACATGGACAAGCTGGTTGGGGCCGTGGTGGAAAAACTCAATGCGCTTGGACTGCGCGAAAACACGCTTCTAATGGTGCTCGGGGACAACGGCACGCACCACAGTATCAAAAGCCAATTTAAAGGCAGCGAGTATGTTGGCGGAAAAGGACTGACCACCTCAAACGGGACGCACGTGCCACTTATTGCAAACTGGCCGGCCGTTATCAAGCGGCCAGGCGTTTGCAGCGACCTCATCAGCAGCACAGATTTTGTTCCCACGCTCTGTGATGCCATCGGCGTGAAAGTCCCCACGAACGTGGACGGAACGAGCTTTGCAGCTCAATTACGGGGTGAGCGCCCGAAGCCTCGGGAGTGGCTTTATTCCTGGTATTCACCGAGGTTGAATGCGAACGCAACAGTCCGTGAGTATGCTTTTGATCATTCATTCAAACTTTATCGCACGGGTGAGTTTTACGATCTAAGCCGCGACGCCGGAGAGAAGAGCAACATCGCGGCAAAGGTGCTGGATGGGCCTGCGGCGGCTGCGAAGAAAAAGCTGGAGCGGGCGCTAGATCAATTCAAGGACGCGCGCCCTGCGGAACTGGATCGGCAGTTTGAAGAGTCGTCGAAAGGCAAGGATTCCAATGGCGGAAAGAAGAAGAAAAAAGCCTGAACGCCTGGCTTGCTCACACTAAATTTCCTCGCGCAGCGCTTTTAGATGCGCAAGACGCTTATCAAACGGGTTGAAAAATCAGGAGTCTGCAGGAGCGTTGCAACTGGTAGGGGTTAGCACGGCGCCTGGGCGTATGATTCGTGAAGGGTCGGCTGGACGGATCAAAGCCGCCAACCGCTCTACTGGAGCCAACTCCAGTGTTCCCAAATCAACAGAGATTTGGTCAACCCGCGATTGTGCTTCAGCCGGCTATGACACAAAAAAGGAGGCTTTCGTTGGGATAATTCCAATTTAGCCTGCTCCAACCTTTGAGCCTATGGGCTCGTTACCACGATTGTTCCTCACGGTTGCGGACAAGAGCGAAACGTGTCTGTCCCCAGTGCCACACCAGCGCCACATGGGAGATATTGGCGTTCTTGGGAGTGGGATACTATCGAAAGTGTTGTTTCTGGCTTGGCGCCAGCACCCGAGCTTTTCCCTGCGGGGCTCGTCCCACCACAGCCTAGCCCTCCATGCGTTCGCGAATAAGCCCTGTCCTTTGCCATTGCATTACTCCCCAACCACCCTTTAGGTTCTCCGCACGCCTCGGGCACCGTAGCTTAGTTCACGCGTCCTCTGACCAGAAGACGGGGTCCACCTCAAACTCGCGGAAAATGCGACATGCATTCGTTACAGAAGACAGTTTGCTCTATTTCGATTTTCCAAATTTCATTCCGGTTACAGCAGGAATGTTCCGCTGTTTCAAAAAAAGACAGAATTACTTCCTGTTCGAAGCATGCAAAAAAGTCTTATATTCGGAAAAGGATTTTAATGATCTATGGCAGATTCTTGGGTAGCGTTTTGGCTCTGCTTGCGACTTCATGCGGGAGGTCGGAAAAAGAGGTGAGCTCACCCTCCGGTAGTAGTTCAACCAAGGTTCCTGTGGTTGCCGTCGCGCAGGTGACTCGCGAGAATTTGCGGCGGGAGATTGTTTTTGATGCGGAATTTCGCCCCAGTCAGGACGTTGAATTACATGCGCGCGTGGCCGGTTTCGTTAAGCAAATCGGCGTGGATATTGGGGATCGCGTAACCGAGGGGCAGGTGATCGCAGAGACGGAGATACCCGAGTTTGAGGAGGAGGTTCAGCGAGCTTTTGCAGTCAAGAGCCGAGCAGACGCTGATTTGAGAAAAGCCGGGGAGGACATTAAGAAGGCAGCCTCCGAGGTCACGCGTTTGGGAGCGGCGCTGAAGCGTGCTGAAGTGGCACACGCGGAAACAGGCAAAACATACCAGAGATTGCTTTCCGTGAGTGCAGTGAAGCCTGGGCTTGTCGCCCAACAAGAACTTGATCTTTCAGAAGCGCGTGAGCAGACCGCTGCGGCGACAGTAGATGAAGCGCACGCGGCGGAGGTCTCCTCGCGGGCGGGCATGGCGGCTGCGGAAGCCGGAGCGCACGCGGCAGAGCAAAGCGTGCTGATCGCGCAGTCGGATGTTGCCCGCCTGGAGGCGAAGCGCTTACTGATGCGCATCACCGCTCCTTTCAACGGCATCATCACCAAGCGTTTTGCAGATGTGGGCGATTCAATTCGGGGCGGATTATCACCTAGCGCTCCGGCCATTCCGTTAGTGAGACTTGTCGCCACCGACAAACTGCGGTTAGCCTTCGCCGTCTCCTCCTCCCATGTGACAAACGTCAAAGTCGGAACGCCAATTCTTATATACGTTCCGAATTTGGATAGAGAATTATCGGGGACCATCTCGCGGGTGGCTGGAGAGATTGACCAGGCAACGCGGAGTATGGAAGCGCAGGCAGAAGTGCCAAACAACGATGGCAGTCTTCTGCCAGGGATGTACGCGAACGTGCGGTTAATTCTGGATCAGAGAGACAATGTTCTGACTGTGCCGCTGACCGCTCTCTCTCGGGGTACACCTCGGACGGTGACCTTGGTGTCGGACAAGGGTGTTCTGGAGGAACGAATTGTCAAACTTGGATTGGAAACTGCGATGGCAGCAGAGATTGTCTCAGGTATCGGTGAGAACGACCTTGTGGTTCTTGGATCACGGTCCCAACTGCAATCAGGTCAGTCGGTAGAAACTAAGATTGTCCAGGCATTAAAAACGAAATGAAAACAGGGGGCGCGTTCGTGTTGTCCGAAAGGTTTCACCCTATTTGTTTACGAAATCCACGGGCTCTCATGGTTCCAGAAAATAGCATGAGTTTACGCTCCGAAGAATAAGAGCTGGCGACAGTTTCAAACAAAGGAGCGTTGCTTTGTTATTAGATACGGCCGCCAAATGCATCCATCTGAAATAAAAACACAATGAACGCTTGCGATTTCTTCTCTGAGTCGCCACCCCGGCCTTGATAATGACACGGTTTTCTCTGCGGTTTCCTTATTTTATTGTCGTCGGATGTTTGCTCACGGTCCTCGTCGGCGTGACCAGCCTTCTGAGGATGCCTGTGGATTTATTTCCAAAGATCGACATTCCCGTCGTGGTCGTTGCGACGTTTTTTTCAGGAATGCCACCCGAGCAGATTGAGAACAACATCACCGGACGGTTCGAACGTTTTTTTACGCTTGCCAGTGGAATTGATCATATCGAAAGCCGGTCTCTTCCCGGGGTGAGTCTGATAAAAATTTTTTTTAAACCCGGGCAGAATTCGGATTTGGCGGTCAGTACCATTGCCAATCTAGCTTCGGCAAACCTGCGCCGGCTTCCCCCCGGCACAATGCCCCCGGTTGTTTTGAAGTT
>CAMDSZ010000258.1 GCA_945906945.1 Akkermansia muciniphila | reverse complement strand
CGGCTTGTTCTTGTTGATCTCGGACTCATCGATTTCGATGTGAACAATCGTTCCGTGCTTGGCGAACTCGGAGAGCTTTCCTGTCACGCGGTCATCGAATCGCACTCCAACAGCGATCAAAAGATCGGCCTCGTTGACTGCGTTGTTCGCGTAGACGGTTCCGTGCATTCCGAGCCATCTCAGCGAAAGGGGATGCGTCTCAGGAAAGCAACCAATGCCCATCAAAGTGGAGGCAACTGGAATCTGGGCACGGAGAGCGAACTCCTTGAGCTCCGCGGAAGCTTCCCCAGAAATCACGCCGCCACCCACATAAAGCATCGGGCGCTTCGCATGCCCAATCAACTCGACGAGCTCCTTGAGGTCCGCATCGTCCGCTTTGCGCACCGGATCGTATCCGCGCAGATTCACTTTCTCGGAGAACACAAGCCGACCCATCGCCTGCTGGATGTTCTTCGGGATATCGATCAAGACCGGGCCCGGACGCCCCGTCTGGGCGATATGAAACGCCTCCTTCACAATCCGAGGAATGTCGTTCACATTCATCACCAGATAGTTGTGCTTAACCACTTGGGCGGTCACCGAGAATACGTCGGTTTCCTGAAACGCGCCCTTCCCAATCATGTGCTGCGGCACCTGACCGGTGATGGCTACCATCGGAATCGAATCCAAATACGCGTCCGCGATGCAAGTCACCAAGTTCGTGGCCCCGGGACCGGAGGTGGCCATCACGACTCCAGCCCTTCCAGTCGCACGGGCGTAGCCTTCGGCGGAAAACCCGCCGCCCTGCTCGTGACGCGGCAAATACGTGCGGATTTTCGAGGAACGTGTCAGCGCCTGGTGCATGTGCATCGAGGCTCCGCCGGGATACGCAAAAATCGTATCAACCCCCTCCCGCTCCAAGCATGCGACAAGAATGTCGGCGCCGCTGATCAGTTCGCCTTGGTCTGCAGCGCTCGGGTTTTGCGAACGCTCGGGAGTGGAAATGGAGTTACTCATATAAAAAGCACGTAAACTAAGTCGTGGAACCCCGCAGACTATCGTCTTTGTCCCCGAACGGCAAGCCTGCGCAGATCCCGCCCCTCCACAACATCACCGGAGAGGGGCCTGATCACCGGTGTCCCCTGAAGCAGTGCGCGGCCTCAGGCGTCCCCTGCTTCACTAAAGCGTTTTGCATCCAGCACTTTACCAGACTCCTCCCTGAACCGGTAAACGGGCACCCCCTCCCCGCGGGAAAGGTCCTTAAAAGCCGCAGGCACATCCCTTTTTTGCAGAACCACCTCTTCCACCCCCGCCTCATCGCACCTGAGCACCTTCAAATAGCCCTTAAACTCCCGGGGAGCGCCAATCACGCGGCACAACCCCCGCGCCCCAATCGGCGACGACTCAGCCCCCGCTCCAGCAGCAGCATCCTCCGCCGATCGAGAAACGGCTTCCGGGCTGCTTTTTTCCATCACCAGAAAACTATAGGGCAACACCCGCAAATCCACGCCGACGGCAGATGAAAGCTCTTTCCATGCCGGATCCTGGTGCACAAACGAAGGGACGCGCGCAAAATGATGGCACCAATGCCTCTCGTTTTCCGCAGTCCGCATGGGGCACCGTGACGAATGCGTGCATGGAGCGACCGCGCTCCATCCCGCCTTCAAAAGAGGCTCCCGCACAAATTCCACCAACCGCCTGCTCGCGTCATGCGTCGCCGCCTCCACCCAAATCAAGCTACGCGCGCCTGAAACGCTCTCCACCCATTCGCTCAACTGCCCGGGACTTAATTCGGTCACAACATGGCTCACCAAAACGGTGGCATCCGCCACCAATTCCTTTGAAAGCGCAGAGCCTCCATCTCGGACGTCCACCTGATGCGCAAGCAGGGCTTTTGCCGCATAACTCCGCGCCAAGGGCGAGCGATCCAGCAAAACCACTTCACTCACCAATTCCCGCCACTGCTCCAAAAATTTGCGTCCGGCCACTCCAGAACCGCAGCCCGCATCAACCACCCGCGATGCAGAGGGACTCCACTTCCTCAATTCAAGCTCGCCAATCACCGCATCCCATTTCCAAGCGATGCGCTGTGCAAAAGTTTTTTCGTACAGCTCCAGGTCGTCGAGTGATGCCCAGTAATCGGCTTCACCCGCAGTTCCACCGATGAACCCTTCGCGCATTTTTGATAGCCGCGAAATTTGATGAGCATTCCAATACTTCATGACGCAGTTTTTTCCAAAAGCTCCACCAAACGCTGCCGGCTAATACCGAACTCGCGCATCACAATCTTCAGTTCATCCGAAGGAAAAGAAATGAGCTGGGCGTTCTTTTTTTTCCGCATGGCAGCAAGCATCAGATTCTTGCCCGAATGCTCCGGATCAACGAACTCAAACACGCGCGCATCGTACCCGCAACCCTCCAGAGCAAGCGCGCGAATGCCATCGGTGATTATTTCCGCCTGCCGCTCCTGCAAAATCCCGTGCTTCAATATTCCCGATAAAAACTCCGGGGCGGCCAACTGCGCACGCACCTCCTTGTGACAGCAAGGTGAGGTCAAAACCAGCGCGGCCCCGGCTTTGATACCGTGAAAAAGCGCGTCGTCGGTCGCGGTGTCGCAGGCATGCAAGGCAACCAGCACATCCAACCCGTTTGCCGGAGTCCATTCGCCGATCTTGCCGTGTACAAAACGAAGGCGGGCGAACCCCAATTCCTTTGCAAGGGCGTTGCCCGCCTCAACGAGTTCCTCGCGCGCTTCGACCCCGACGATGTCTACATCCCATCCTCGCATTTCAAAGGCACGCGCCATCGCAAAAGTCAGGTACCCCTTGCCCGCTCCCATGTCCGCAACTTGGAGAGGCTTTTCGGCGTCTGTTCGCCAAGCGTCCATGAGATGTCCAAGCAGTTCGACGAATCTCACGATCTGTCTCAATTTTCCCGCCATGCCCGGCCTAGGCTGCCCCTCGGGATTGGTCACGCCCAGACGGCGCAGGAAAGGTTCCGATCCAAAGGCGCTCCGGAGCGGTTGCTCCTTGTCATGGGAGCTGTCTGGCGCCTGGGTGAAAGTGGGACGCGATTTGCGCTCCTTCACGACGCAACCGGACGCGCGGCGAAACTTGAAGTCGGCGCCCAGGGTAAAAAGATGGGCCTCCCGCCAGCCGGCGGAAAATTCCCGGGAGATCCACTCCACGGCTCCATCGGGTGGGAGGTTTGTAGTGAGCTCCTGGGTCCGGCGGCAGCGGACGATGGAAAACGCCCAGCCCCGCTTGAGAAGCACGGGCCGCACCTTGATTTTTCGCAAATCCGATTCGGCGGCCTCGGGCACGCTTAGGGTGAGACTGACAAACTGCGATGCATCCCAGGCCTGGCGCAGCCGTTCTTTGAAAGAAGAGGAGTCGCTGGGATTGGTCACTGCACGTTGATAGCGGAGCGTCCCGCGTAGGCAATCCCTGCGTGAACATGCGCCCCCTTGCGCCCGGCGGGATTCCGGCTAGGGTGGCGTTGCAGCGGGTGGCAGACGGTCGCTGGCAGAGGCGGCTCCTTCGGGAGGCGCGATCTGACAGAGGAAAGTCCGAACACCACCAGACAACACGCCGTGTAGAATACGCGGGGGCCGGTCGCGAAAGCGTCTGGCAACGGAAAGTGTCACAGAAAACAGACCGCCCCGGCATCTTCGGATGCGGGGGTAAGGGTGAAAAGGCGGGGTAAGAGCCCACCGCCCGACGGGCAACCGGCGGGGCACGAAAAACCCCGTGTGGTGCAAGACAAAACAGGGAGCGTCTGGCGTCTGGCCAGCTCCGCCTTCGGGTGGGGCCGTTCCCGGGTATTAGTCGCACCCTGCCTCGGCAGGGCGTTCCGCTTCGGCGGGATGAGAGAAATGACCGTCACGCGCGGAGTCTCCGGGCCCCGCGTGACAGAATTCGGCTTACCGCCACCCGCTGCATGCTTTTTTACTGGATGGGAGCGACTTGCGATATTTTTACGGGGCGAAAATCACGAAAGTCAGAACAGAAGTCAGAACACGCACCATTAAATGTCCACACGTCTACTGACGTCCTCAGTACCCCAAAGCCGGGGGGGCGGGGGTTGCTCGCTCGATCAGCGCAGAGACGTCGACGCGTTGGGCCATCCGGAATTTTTGCGCCAAATGGGTTGCCCGTCGCGCCACCCAATTCGACTCCACGCCCGATCCGGTGTAGCATGTCCGCATGCCCCAAACACTTCCGCTGACTTCGCGTAAACGGCGCACTCCGCACCAAAGTTCACCTTCCACGTAACTCCGCGCGCCAAAGCCAAACAGGCCAAGAATCGCCCAATAGACGCGCAGAACGCCTTCCTGCAACGCCTGCTCACACCGCCGCCGTTCTATCCTCCGGTTGCGATTCCCGAGCACCTGACGCAGCGCGTCAAAGACTGTAACCCCCCGTGAATGCTCGTCTTTTGGTGGCTGACATACAAGCTACCCGTCGAACGTGAAGTGGACGATGCCGCACTTGGCGAAACGGCAAATGCGGTGCGTTGGGAGGCCCCGAATATCGCGGAAATATGGGACACGTTCTCGGTGCACTGAGGCGTATGCTGCTGAAGCGTGAGCTGCGTCTGGTGCAATATCGCGAGCATGGTGCTTTGCCGGACAGTGTCACGCCGAGTTGGCTGCTTGAGCGCACGCTCACCCAGATTGCAGGTGTGTTTGCAGGCTTAGATGTTTCTACCGTAGCGCAATTAGGCCAAAGTTCGAGCGCCCGCGGTATCGTCGCAGGGCGCACTAAAATCCGTTAACAGCTTGGATGCAGGGTCTGAATTCGCTTCCCCACCGGCGCGCGTGTCCACTGCCCTCCGTCACGCGGGCAGACTCTTACGCCGATGAACCTTAAGCAAGCGCGCCGGTTCAGCTACGAGCGCGCGCCAGCATTGATGATACCCGTCCGAGCTAAAACAAAGTTTGCAGGCATAGTTAGCCAAGACTAACATTCTTTTGTGCGTAAATTTCACCGGGTTTTACTCGTGCTCCTTTCGGCCGCGAGTCTCGGCGCCTTTAATGCCATGGCCGGCGACAACGCGTCGCGCCCGATGAGCACCGACCGGCCGGACACCACTGAATCCCCATACACCGTCCCGAAAAGTATGTTTCAGATTGAGGCGAGCATGGTCGACTTCTCACGCGATCGCAGAGGCACTTCAACCACCTCCAAGCAATGGGTCTTTGGGCAGCTGAACCTCAAGCGCGGAATCGCTCACGACACGGATGTGCAAGTCATCGTCAACTCGCACTCTATAAGCGGACAAGTCGAGGGCGGGGATAGGGCGTACTCAAACGGGTTTGGTGACGTTACCGTGAGGGTGAAGCACAATCTATGGGGAAACGACTCGGGACCGACCGCTCTGGCGGTGATGCCCTACGTAACCATTCCAACTCACACGGCCGTCAGTGAGCATCTATGGGCGGGCGGGCTCATCCTTCCGTTTGCGATCACGCTGCAGAACAACTGGTCGCTTGGGATTATGAGCCAGTTTGATTTCATTGAGCGCTCTGACTCGGATTCCAGCCAGCTTCGTTGGCTTCAGTCGGTTACTACAGGGATTCCAATCACCGAAAGAGTGAGCACCTACTTTGAGATGGTGGTTGTCACCAATCCTGAAGCACCCGTGCAGCTCAACGGCAATACGGGGTTCAACTTCCAGGTTACGGAGAACCTAGTTTTTGATGTTGGCTGCCGGATTGGTATCAATCGCGCCGCGCCAGACCTTGGCGTATTCTCCGGATTCAGCGTCCGTTTCTGAAAATGGTAGCAGACATCGTGGAATACGGCCCGCAGGGGAAGCTCTCCCCACGCTGTTGCAAGTCCGAAGGCTGAATACAAGAATCTGCGAAAGTCGCCGACATCCGGTACGCGTCTATATGCACTGGCGCTACGCGCACATCAATGCGATGCGGGGTGATCGCGTTAATCCAGGGCTGCTTGGCATTGATGGAACTTTGAGCGAAGACGTGGTTCGTCAAGCGATGATGCGCAT
>CAMDSZ010000257.1 GCA_945906945.1 Akkermansia muciniphila | reverse complement strand
CCCGTTCGTATTGGCCATCGGATACCTACTGCTGTCCCGGCAATCTCCGCCGCGCACTCTCTTATCTCCCTCGTTATTTCTATACCCTCGGTGACGGTCGGATCACGGTGAACCTCTACGGCGAATCCGAAGCGCGGCTGAAGCTGAGGAACAGCGCAACAATCACGCTGGTGCAGGAGACTGATTACCCGGCAACTGGAAAAATCCGTTTTCGAGTCGAGCCATCATCCCCGCTCAAACAGTCTATCTCCTTCCGCATCCCCGCATGGTGCCGGAATCCTACGGTTCTTCTAAATGGCAAGCCTTGGACGGAAGCGGCCAATCCCGGTACTTTCCTGACCATCGACAGGGAGTGGACAGCAGGAGACAGTGTGGAGTTGGAGCTTTCCATGGAATGGCGCTGGATCAACGGAATCCGGACCCAACAAGGAAAAGCGGTCCTAGCCCGCGGCCCGGTTGTTTACAGCCTCGATCCAGTCGCCAGTGGCCTCGACTATATCGACGCCTCCAGGGAGGTTAAGTTCGTGGAGGAAGACAAGGCGCATCAGGCGGCTTACGAGCGGTTGCAGCAGATAACCTTGGACCCGGCTTCGGTCTCCGGGCCGAAAGCGGTAGACCATGGATTGACTGTAGAGGTCCGTGGATGGTTGGGGCGCCCTGGGAAATCGCCGGAACGGACCTTTTTCTTCCGCACCTTCGAGCAGCCGGAGGGTCGAAAAATTTACTTCACGCTTTCCCAGCCAGAGGTTGCCGTCAAAGACGAGTTGTTCGCCTCCGCCCTGCACGAGGACACGGTGTATCCGGCGCGCTGGGCGAAAATCAAAGCCGCCATCAACGAGGCTGCAATCAAGCATTTTTCCTTCGACGAGTTGAAGGACGCGGTGTGGATTAAACCGCAGTTCGGCGCCCATGAATCAGAAACCGCCGAGGGAGAGATTGCCGGTCAACCAGCATGGATGTCGGCAGCCACTCCCCCTGAGACCAGGCGCAGGATGAATTTCCGGCTCAAGGATCCACGTTTCACCAAAGGTGCATGTCCGGAGCTTAGCCTCACGATCCTCTACCTCGATCTGGGACAAACAACTCTCTCCGTCGACTACGATGCGAACGGGACAGAACAGACCAAGGGGAAAAAGACGGAAGGCACAACAAGAAAAGCGGGCGAAATATTCCTTGGAAACTCTGGGGACATCCGGAGCAAGACATTCAGCCTCAAAGACGCCCGATTCGAGAAGGGAGTCAAGCCGGACAAGGCCGACTTCAGCCTTACCCCAGCCAAACCCGCAGACTTTGTGATCTTCGGAGCCTGTCTGCAGAAAAAACCATGACCGACACCCATCCCATGACATCCCATAAACGCGGCAAGGGCAGTTCGTCTTGGCTGAGGCTCTTGTCCTCACGGGTTCAGCCGGTCGCGGATCACTCGCAAGCTAAGAAAGCCACGTCACATGTATCTAGTGGTATGACCTCTGGCCATGAAAGCAAAACTGCCCCTTTTCTCCATCCTTCTGCTGCCCCTCCTTTCCGGAAGTGGATTCGCCAAGGATGCGGACTCGGTCGGCCCCATTTTCCTCGAACAGGCCTTCGCCTCGCCGCCCGCCACCGCCAATGATTCAGAGCGCCTGCATTAATCAACTGTATAACGGCACGATCTTCGCAACCGCCTACCGCAAGTCTCGGGATTATGAACGCAAGCACTCAATCCTCATCGTGGATTTCAAAATGAGCCATATCGATGGGCTAACAGCAAAGCAATCGACATGATTTGAAAGAAAAACTTATCAATGAAACAAAAAAATCTCTCCCTCCTAGCCACACTGCTTCTCGCGCCGCTAGCGACACTACACGCTGCTGAAACGAGCAGACCCAACATCATCGTCATCCTCGCCGATGACATGGGTTATGCCGATGCGGGATTCAATGGCTGCAAAGACATCCCCACTCCTCATCTCGACTCCATTGCAAAGAACGGCATCTGTTTTTCTTCTGGCTATGTCACTGCACCGCAATGTGCGCCATCGCGTGCAGCTTTTTTGATGGGTGTGGATCAGAACCGCATAGGTTGCGAGAACAACAATGTCACCGACATTGCCGGACTCAGCGAAGGCGCGACGTTTGCCGACTACATGCGGGCCGCAGGCTACCGCACCGGCATGGTAGGCAAGTGGCATCTGGGCACCAAGCCCGGCCAGCAGCCCTTGGATCGGGGGTTCGACGAGTATTTCGGCTTCCTACGCGGCAGCAGTTGGTATCTCCCGCAAACGGGCGAAAAGAGCATCGCACAGATCCTCGAAGGCCGGAAGGCCGTGCCCGTGGGTGGTTATCTCACGGATGCATTCGGCGAGCGAGCAGTGCGATTCATCAACGAAAACAAATCCACACCTTTCTTGCTCTACCTCGCCTTCAACGCGCCGCATACGCCACTGGAAGCACCGCCGGAGGCGATCGCAAAATTCGCTCACATCAGCGACACCAAACGCCGCACCTACGCAGCGATGATCTCCATCATGGATCAAAATATCGGACGCGTGCTCGCCGCTCTACAGACCGCGAAGTTGGAGCAGGAAACGCTCGTCGTTTTTCTGAGCGACAACGGCGGTCCGGAAAGCACTGGCGCGGACAACAAGCCCCTTCGCGGCTGGAAGGGAGAGAACTTTGAAGGCGGCATTCGTGTCCCCTTCATCATGCAATGGCCCGGCACTATCAAACCCAGCCAGACCGTGGACCTGCCAGTATCCTCGCTCGATCTGCTTCCCACTGCGCTTGCATTAGCCGGTCAACCCATAGATCCGCTACTCGAAGGCAAAAACCTCTTGCCCGCTCTGCGAGGTGCGGAGCCATTTCCCGCGCGCAGTCTCGCGTGGCGCTTCGTCTTCGGACCCGCCGTCTCAAAGTCCACGTGGGCCATCCGCGATGCCGACTGGAAGCTCGTCCATGGGAGTGCCGGCTCCCAGGAGGTGCAACTGTTCAATCTAACAAAGGATGCCAGTGAATCAAACGATCTCTCGATCGCACACACTGACATCCGAGAGCGCCTACAGAAAGCCCACGACACCTGGGTCGCATCTATGCCTGCGCCTTACACTCGCGTGAGTAACGACAAGGTCCTCGACTTCGTCAAAGCCAAACAAGCCGGACGTGCCAAAGCCTCGGACCAGGTAAAATAGCGTTCATCATGAAACCCGTACTCACCCTAGCATGGATGATTCTGAAACCTGTTAAGCGGGCAGTATCCAAGCCTTGCTTGACGTTGCTTGGCGGGCTATCCCAGCTCCGCTGCCTTTTGCTGCGCTTGGATATCCCAACGCTCACAGCTCTCATGCCTGCACCGCCGGCACCGCTGTCCGCCGCGGAAACCAAACAGCCCACCACTGCACCTGGAACCGCTCTCGACGTCCCCGGCTTTAACGCGCGCCGCGACGACACCGCGCACGCGAACTGCCGAAGTGGTTACAAAAGGAAAATACGCTCACTCACTGTCGTAAAAACAAGTGTTGCTTTTGGGTTAGCAGTTCTGTGTTACGCAGCGACGGCTCAGGCTGAGGGTGTCCGGTTTTCCACGCAACCGGAGGCGGTTTCCGAAATTCCCGGAGGGTTTTCGTGCGACCTAGCGTTTGACTTATCGGGCTTTCAGGGAAGGCGCACAGCTCATGCTGGGGTCATGATACCGCTGGTCATCAAAGGATATCCCCTCTTGCATTTGTTCGCAAAAGATGCGGACGGCTCCGAGCAGTTTATTGCCGCGACTTGTCCTAACGGGGGGCACGGCGCGGCTATTTTTACCCTCACCGACTTTCTTAACGGGCATCTCCCCTGCGCAAAACTGGCGCTTCATGTCAAAGAGATTTCCTGCGCGGGCGCCGCCGTTGAATTAAAAAAAGACCGTCCGGTCTCACTTTTTGTCGAGGCAGAGGATCGTCCCCGGTATGAATTAAGTGAGGTCCTGTTGCCGATCTGGGCAGCGCAGCGCATGGTGAATGAAACAATTTTACCGGTTTCCGTCGGGGGGTTGCCTGCGGCGGGGCGCTTGCTGTTTGTGCCGTCCGGCAACGTAACTGTCCGAAACTATACGCTCGATATAACCTATCAGGAGGCTGTCGATTATGTTCTGGATGGCAACCTAATCCGATTGACTGAAAAATCGGGAATTCCGTTTGTGACGGAGGAAGCGCTCCATCCAGATGCTCCGAGTGAGTATCAACTGGCGGTTTCATACGAGCATGACGAGCCTTGGACGGGTCCGGTTCCTTCAGATGGATCGGGGAAGCTGGCGGGCACAAAGAAAAAATTAAAAGCCGGTCAGCCGCTCAAAATTGCGTTGCTGGGAGACAGCATTTCTTTCGGAGCCAACGCCAGCAAAAGCAGTCCGCCGTATCTGCCGGGATGGGGAGAGTTGCTGATTCAGGGACTGAGGCAAAAATATCGGGGCCGAATTACGTTTGTGAATCCTTCGCGTGGCGGCGCCAATTCAGGGTGGGGCAAGACGATGACCCCGAACTTTATTGTTCCAGAAAAACCGGACCTTTTCATCATCGCCTTCGGCATGAATGATGCCAACGGCACCTCGGTTGAAAAATACATCGCCAATATTAAAGCCATGATGAACCTGGTGTCCGCCAGCAAGGCAGACACAGAATTTATTCTGGTCGCCAGCATGCTGCGAAATGAAACCTGGCGCCCTCTGACGCCAATGAACGGGTATCTTGCTGCGTTAAAGACCCTCGAAACGGAGCATGTCGCGGTGGCGGATGTCTGGTCCGTTAGCGAGAAAATCCTAAAGAGGAAACGCTATTGTGATATTAGCGGCCCGGGCTTCGCCAATCATCCGAACGATTTCATGGTGCGAGTCTATGCGCAGGTGGCAGGCGCGCTTCTGCAATAATAAACAAAAGAAGAGCGATATTATGACTGCTCGACTACGCTTCTTCCTCACCGCCCTGCTGCTCGCGTCGCTGATTGAGCTTCACTCCGCTGCCTCAAGTTCCGACGCCACTCTCGAAGGTCGCGGACTGCCACGGATCCTGTTTAACAACGACAGCGATGACCTTAAGTGGCCTGCCTATCCGGAGCATCACGACAGCGTCTGGGTGCCCGCAGGTAAACCGGTTCCTCTACCGGCCATCCTCTCGCCCGAAGACTACCTTGCGCTGCGCATTGGACCGCTGGCGAAGACCGAGGCTACCGGCCTCGCCTACTGCGGCAATTTCGGGCTGCCCATCTGGGAATTGAAACGCTCCCACATTGCCGCCCTCGGCGACGATCCGCTTCAGGCAATCCTCCAGTTCTGGAGGCGGGATGGCCGCACTTTCTTCTTCTCGATGCGCATGAACGACAAGCATCACGCCTACTTCAACTGGGCGCATCTTTGGGATAATTTCCGGCGCACGCACCGGCATTGGTTTCTTCAGCCGCCATCGGATGCGGAGTGGAACAACGCCTTCCTGCCTTGGCTGAATGACCAAGCGCGACCCGGTCCCCAAGAAATGTGGGCAAGAGTGCAAACGCAGCCTAAGGAACTGCGAGCGGGTCCAAACCGCGAGGTGAATGGCGAGAAGCTGCTCTACGACTACTCCAAGGCGGAAGTACGCAGCCACTATCTCACGATCCTGCGCGAGGCCTGCAGACGCTACAACCTTGACGGCGTGGAGCTGGACTGGCTGCGCTACCCGAAGTTCTTCCGCGATGGTGAGGTCAACGCCGCCGTTCTCACGGAGTTTGTCCGCGAAGCGCGCACGATCCTCTATGAAGCCGCGAAACGACACGGCCACCCATTGCGTCTCGTCACCCGCGTCCCCGATAGCCCCGCACGCGCGAAGGAACTCGGACTCGATGTTGAAACCTGGCTGAAGGCGGGATGGATCGACGCCGTCATCGCCGGCAACGGCTTCACCTTTAGTTCAAACGCACTCGACGAGTGGATCACCCTCGCGCACCGGCATCGCGTGCCCGTGTATGGAGTCATCGAGCGGATGCCGCGCGGCCTCGCCCGATTCGGAACCCCGGAGACGCTGCGTGCCGCCGCCGCCACGCTCTGGGCACGCGGAGCGGATGGTCTTTACACCTTCAACTTCTACAACACCGCCGAATATTCAC
>CAMDSZ010000256.1 GCA_945906945.1 Akkermansia muciniphila | reverse complement strand
TCACGAGGCGGCACATGCGTGGGCGGCGTCGCTCTTGGGGGATAACACAGCCAAGCATGCAGGACAGGTCACTTTGGATCCTACTCCTCACATCAAACGCGCACCGTTCGGAACAGTCGTTGTTCCACTGTTGAGTTTTCTCTTCAGTGGAAGCATCATCGGGTGGGCTCACGCGCCATATGATCCGGCATGGGCGCAGCGATACCCCCGGCGTTGCATGGTGATGTCCATGGCCGGCCCGCTTGCAAACCTGATGATCGCCCTTCTCGCTCTGTCGGTGATTCGAGTCGGTTGCGAGTGGCATGTGTTGCGTGTCAGTGCCTCTGCGCCACTGACTCAAATGGTGTCAGCGGCGGGCGACCCCGCGGGAATCTGGTCCTTCGTCGCAAAAATCGTAAGCATCACTTATAAGCTCAACGTATTGCTATGCGTTTTTAACCTGCTGCCGTTTCCTCCGCTCGATGGGAGCAAGATCCCGCTGGCTATAGTGCCCCAGTCGCTTGCCTCCAAATATCGGTCGATTTTGAATCATCCTTCGTTAGCGTGGGCGGGGTCGTACTGCGCATGGCATGTATTCGGCATTATCTCGCCCGCTGTTTTTGATGCGGCATCTCGTGTTCTCAACGCCATCAACCTTAGATGAAATGTTTATGCAAAAAATAGGCGTGTTTAGCTCGTTTGTTTTGTGGCTGCTGCTTACAGCAATTCAAGTGTTCGCGGTTCCCGATAATGACGCGCGAAGGGTTGAGCTGGATAGCCTCAAAAATCGGCTCAGGTATCAGTCGGGTGAAATCAAGTTGAGAGACGGCGTCGCATCAATCGCCTTGAATCAGGATTTCAAATATCTCGATCCTGCAGGAACCGAAACGCTGTTGACGGGAATTTGGGGAAATCCGGCTTCGGGATCAAAGCTGTTGGGTGCGATCGTGCCGTCAGATTTCGATCCCTTCAACCACAGCGCTTGGTGTGTGATTGTCGACTTCATCGAAGACGGATACGTCAGCGACAGCGATGCAGAAAAAACCGATTACACAAAACTTTTGGCGGAGATGAAAAAGGAGACTCTCGCGGCGAATGAGACGCGAGAGAAGAACGGGTATCCAACGATGGAGCTTGTGGGCTGGGCCGAGACTCCTCGATACGACAAGGACACACACAAGTTTTATTGGGCCAAAGAGATAAAGTTTGGGGACTCCGAGGGCGACAACACGCTAAACTACAACATCAGAATTTTGGGTAGGAAAGGGATTCTCGTGCTCAACGTAGTCTCTGGGATGCGGGATCTGCCTCAAGTTCAGAGAGCGACGCCCGAAATCCTCAGCATGGTGAATTTTACGCAAGGAAACACCTATGGAGATTACAACCCAAGCACTGACAAGCTTGCATCCTACGGCCTCGCGGCTCTTGTAGCGGGTGGAATCGCATCGAAGACCGGCATTTTAAAAGCGCTGATCGCGGCGGTGATTGCTTTCAAAAAGTTTTTTATAATCGGTATTGTTGCGGTGGTGTCTTTCGTTAAAAAGATGTTCTCGAAAAAGAAATCAGTCTCTGCGGATGCTCTGCCAAGTGCTGAGCCGCAATCTTTGCAGAATGAGAAATCAGTAGATCGAGACTGATGGGGCCCCGTGCGTTGGCTGCGTCAGTTTTGGGCCGGAAGACGCATCAGTTGGCGGTGAGCCATCTGGTGGGTGTATGGGCGTGGTGGATTCAGTTTTCTTTAGACAGTTGTGGTGGTGTTTTAGCTCTTTGGATATTTGTCGGTCCCACGCACAAGCGTTGGGCGATGGGATGTTAGATAACATGGAGTCAGCCGAGACTGGTACTCATTTAGGAGCTGAAACGCTTCAAAACCTCCTCGTAAAGCATCAGGACTCTCGGCCACTGGTATTGGATTACGGTGTCCGGGGCTGCATTCGACATTTGTTTGATTTTTTCGGGCGTCAGTGCGCCTAACAGTGCGGCCAGCTCTTCCCCGTCCTCAGGACTTTGAAGCAGCAGTCCGTTTCGACCCGGCTGAATGGCGTTGCGCGCGCCAGGCACTGAGCTTGTGATCACTGGGATCCCGCTTCCAAGTGCCTCGAGGATCGCAAGGCTGAATGCCTCGTACTGGGTTGGCAGGATGAACGCATCCGCTGCGGCATGGTAGTGGGCAATTTCGCTAGTGCTTCCGCAGGCGATCACAAGATCTTCCACACCTGCTTCAAAAGCCTGTTTTCGAACCACCTCAATCGGAGGACGCCCTACCACAATGAGCCGGTAGGGCGTTGGCTTTAAAATTTTTAGCGCTGACAAGATCGTTTTGTAGCCTTTACGCCCGAGTTCGTTGGCAGCGAAGAGAAGAGCAATTTCGTGGTCCTGCAGACCGAGCCGGCGGCGCATTTCTTTGCGATTTGCCTGCCTTCTGTATGGATTGAATTCGCTGGGCGAAAAACCGTTTGGAATGATGTCTACGTCGGACTCGGGAATGTTATAGAGGTCCTGGAGATCCTGGCGCACTTCGGGGGTTGTCGCGATCAGGCGGCGGTAGGCTCTCGCTTTAAAGTGTCTTTTTTCCAACTCCAAGAGCACTGGATGTAGTGGGTTGAGCCGCTGGCGCATCCGTGCGAGAGAAAATCGACCGCGGAAGCGCGCGCTTCTTTCGAGCCAGGCTCTGTGGACGCTTTGCACCCAGTGGACTCCGCCTGTGGGGCAGATTGCCCCGTGCGTTCCGAGCACGTTGAGATCCATCGTAGAGGCCTTTAGTCTGCTGCGCCTAAAATAGCCGGCACCTTTCAGAAAACTGGGTTCAATGCCCGGAAGAATCGGGAGATGGTGCACGTTTCTAATCGTCTCGCATTCGTTGGCCAGCACGCTCACTTCATGGCCCCGAAGTGCGAGAAATTGTGCGCATTCAAATACAACACGTTCCACGCCGCCGCGGCGGTGGCACCCCGGAAAAGAGAGTCCAATTTTCATAAGCCAAGCAATCCGCGATCCCCCTTGTAAGCTCTCGCGCCAGACCTGAGGTATGCGCTTTTTTTTGACGCGGATGCAGCGATTGCCGCCACAAGGCCCGCTTCTTAATTTATGAATCGGATCGCGGGCTAGATTGCGGTGGGGCGAAGGCTTAGCCGCGGACGCGGGCGTCAAATACTGGGCCCCACTTCTGCTGTTTGGCCGGGCGCAATCGCTGAGTGAGCGGCGCCTGATGAGCGGCGCCTGATGAGCGGCGCCTGATGAGCGGCGCCTGAATCAAATGTGGCGCAGCGGTGAGGGCGGGCTAATACAGCGAGCTGGTTTGCGCCAGCACCGATTGCATCGCTTGGTGCAAGGCGAGGCCGGTGACGGGTTTGCTAAGAATGAGGTTTACCCCCGGTGGAGTACCTCCTTGGGCGAGCATCTCATCGCCAAAGCCGGTCAAAAGAATGAACGGCGTCTTGTCTCCTTTTGAGCGGACCTCGCTCGCCAGCTGCGCCCCAGTCATGTCGGGCATGGACAAGTCGGAAATAATGAGGTCAAAAATTCCGTGATCCAGAAGCTTTAATGCATCTGCTCCTGCTGCCGCAACGTTGACGTGATGGCCGTCTCCGCGAAGTAATTCGCAAATAAGTTCACGGATGATTTCCTGATCGTCAACTACGAGAATATTCAACTGTTTTGCTGGGCGATAATGAATGGCCTGTGTTCGGTCAATCTTTGCATCCGAGGCTGGCAAAGTGAGCGTAAACGCGGCGCCGTTTCCTTTTTCGCTTTCGACTCGAATGGCACCCCCATAGCGCTGCACAAAACCGTAAACGCTCGCAAGTCCCAGCCCGGTGCCTAACTCGCCTTTTGTCGTAAAAAATGGTTCGAGGCATCTGGCAGATTCCTCCTTCGTCATGCCGACGCCTGTGTCAATGATTTGAATTTCGATGCGTCCGTTTGCGGCTGATGTGCGGAAGCTCATCTTTCCGCCTTGAGGCATCGCGTCCACTGCGTTGAATATAAGGTTCGTGAGCACCTCCCGAAGCTCCGCAGCGTTGCCCATTAGGTTTGGCACGGGACTGAGTTCGAGGGTTGGTTCTATTTGAATCCCTTCAGCCCTGCATTTGTCGCGCCAGCGCGGGGCCGTCAGCGTGAGTGCTTGCTCGATAGTGGCGTTGATATCCACAGGCACGCGTAGGTCTCCGTGTCCGGCGGGGCGATAAAACTCCCGCAAACGACTCACCACATGTGCTGCGTCCTGTGCGGCCGCCTTGAGGTTGGCGAGTAGTTGCCGCTCCCGATCCTCCGCAAGCGCGGCGAGATGCGGATTCAGAAGTTCAGCGTAGCCTAGCACCAGCGTGAGTGCGTTGTTGAAATCGTGGGCGATGCCGCTGGCCATCATGCCCAGGGCCCGTAGACGTTCCTGCTTTACGAGTTGCTGCTGGGTGGCTTTCAGTCGGCCGAGTGTTTCCTGCAGTTCGGCAGTGCGTTGTGTGACGAGGGTTTCGAGGTTGGAGTTCTGAATCCGGAGCTCTTTGTGCAAAAATCGGTCCTCCAAGAGGTTGCGCATTCTCATGAGCACTTCTGCGTGGTCAAATGGCTTGGTCAAAAAGTCTTGCGCGCCGAGGGTTAGAGCGCGCTGGCGGGTCTCCGGTGTGATGTCTGCGGTGAGCACTAGCACCGGCAGGTATTCCCCCGCGGGAACGCTGGTTTGGATCTGTGAAAGGATGGTGAATCCGTCGACATGCGGCATGTGCAAATCAAGCAGGACAATGTCCGGCTGTTCGGAGGTGAATAGATTGAGGGCTTCCCTTGAGTCCGTCGTGCTCAGAACCGTTCCCACGCGCGCCAGCTCCAGAATCCTCTCCAAAAGCCGCACATTGGAGGCCTCGTCGTCGACGACGAGAACTCGGGCTTTGGTGAAGATTGGAAATTGCATGCCGGTTCTCCCACATAGCAAGACAGGGGCCAACGCGGGCATCTGGAGCGGTATTATGATGCCCACCGTTTGAAAAGTGGACGAAATGTAAGGAGTTACCCAGCTCCACTAGCTCCCTCCAAATTAACCCTACAAGGGGCGAATGCGCGAGAAGAGCAGCCGATATCCAGTTTCAATACTCTGCACAGCAGAATATTCGCGAAGGGGATTGGCCGACGCTACTCATGGCGTGTCTTCAAATAGTCGTTTTTCACAAACTCCAGCTTTTCTATGTTCATAAAAGCTGATTTTGAACAATTTAAACCCTCGTCGACGGCCTAAAATCACTTCCATCCAAACAATCACTGGAATAGGCGCTACGCGGCCAGGCGCGTTAGCCCGGACTTTGATGGAAGCCAGATCGGCTCCAAATTGCGGCACTCCAGCTTGGCCGCTTGCGATAGATCTCACGCCTGAGGACGGAAGCCGGCTTCGATTCACTGCCAGCAACTCGCACTGGCGACGCAAGCGTAGCTGGGGATGTGTGCTCTATACTAAGGTCTTTCTAATGGTCGGATCCCCAGCTTCTTGCACTTTCTTGATAGCCAGTCGACCTCAACGACGAGCTGGCCAATTTTGCGTTCTAGCCTCTCCTCCCGGGCCTGAAAGGTATGCTCATTGCACTTCCCTCCAGACTCAAACGCCTCGGCCGCGCCTTCAAGCATCTGGGTTTTCCATTGTCTCACCTGCGTGGGATGGAGCTCATTTTCCGAGGCGATCTGTTGGACCGTACGGATGCCCTTAATCGCCTCCAATGCCACCCAGGCCTTAAAATCAGCACGATTGAGTCGTCTGCTGTTTTTCATGTCTCTGTTTGGGGTTTCCCATCCAGAACGTACTCCGTTTCCTTACGGTGCCTTTGACTCCGTTTCAGCGCGCCAGCTTAGAACTACTGGTCCAACTTTCTGGGACCACCTCAGGCGCGTGTGGTGGTTTACCAAGCGCGTCTCCGTACTTCATTCAAGTGGATGGCCGCCCGGTCTGTAAACAAAAGCCCGAGAGAGTCCAGGGATGCATTTGGGCGGACGCATACAGGTGTGTGTGGTGTACCGATTAAGTTTTTCGACTCAACCGATGCCGAGTCTTTTTGCCGTCAGTAACAACCAAAGCCCGACTCCGGCCAGTAATAAAATACCCCCGAAGACCATCAGCGGTACAATCGACGGAGTCCTCTCCCTTGGGGCGATTGAATCTTCGGGGAGTGGCGGTACGGGCG
>CAMDSZ010000255.1 GCA_945906945.1 Akkermansia muciniphila | reverse complement strand
AATGCCTCGACCCACGGTGCATTTTCAAATTCATGCGCAAGCCTCGATGCCCACGAAGCCGCCAAACGACTGCGTCTCGCGCGCCCGCGTGCAGCGCGACGACCTGATGCAGGGTTGCCTAAATTCGACGCAATATCGAAGCGCCTCCGACGGATTTGTCGGCGACGATCGGCATGATTAGGGTGGATAGATTTCGAACGTGACACGGGGTGGTGGCATTCACAAATTCCCGCGCCTTAAGTGGCGAGAGAAACATGTAAGGCGTGAGTATCAGCAAATTGCACGATAAATGCAGCATGAAAAACCATCAAATTCACCCCCTGCATAGCCGCTGGCTCCGGCGCACCCCGGCTTCCCATCAAAAACCTGATCCCAAGCGTAAAAAACAGCTTGAAAAGATATTGTAAAGGATTTGCAAAGACCGCCAAGCCCCCGGGATCTACCGATCGCAAGTTCGAGAAATCCGTGCAATTCGAGCCGCAGCCAAGGGATGCCAATCGAGTTTTTTTGAATCAACCCAGCCGATGCGCCTCAAGACAGACGGCGCCGTGAATAAGAGCTCGTGGGGCGAAGGATGGCTGGTTCTCAAAGTCTCGCTCCTTCGAGAACCCCTGGGAGCGCGTAGCCCCAGCTGCGCCTCGATGCGGATTACACCAAAGAAGTGGCGTGACAGCGAAGCGGCTGAGTGGAAGGCAAGCCGTTCCGTTGTGATCGTGTAAGCGCAGCTGGGGCTACGCGGTCCCAGGGGGGGATGCCGTGGTTTGTGCGGGTCCGGTCGGGCGACCAGAATCGCTCCGGCTTAAAAGCGCTGGAATTTTCTGCGTCTTCACGCGCATACTTGCCGCTCTCAATCCACCCAAACATCCAGAAATCCTATGAGCCAAACCGTTTTTCATCCCTCCATCGAAGGCGCCCAGCACGGGGCAAAGTCGCTGAACGATTTCCTCGCCTACGCAAAGCGTTCCGGAGCCGCCGGCGCGCAGCCCAGCAACTACATGCTGCAGGGCGGATCCGGATTCCAGAGCGCGAAGGAAATCCGCGACACTTTTGAAAAACACGGACTGCACATCGACGGGGTTTCAGGCCACTGCCCCATCTGGGTCCACACCACGGCTTGGACAGGTTCGCCGAGCATCCGCCCGTTTATTCCCGAGGACGTCGCCAAAAAATCGCCGGCTGAAATCGAGGCTTGGGCCGAGGACTATGTGCTCAGGCTTCTCGACCTGCTGGCGGAACTGGGGGTCAAGATTTTCCCGATGTTCTGGGGCGTCGCATTCGGATGGGAGCTGGCTTCCGGATACCCATGGGGATTCTGGGCCGGACCGGGGTATGATCTTTTGAAGGAGGGGCAGGAGCGCTTTGTCAAAAAGACCGCGAAGATCCGTGCGCACGCCCGGAAGCTCAGGATCAAGCTTTGTCATGAAATCCACCCTGGGACTGCAGCCGCGACGGCGGACGAGTTTTTGATGCTGACCTCGATTTGCGACGGAGACGAGTCGTTCGGGGTCAACGCGGATCCCTCGCATTGCTGGGACGGCGAATCCTTTGAAAGCCGGTTTTTGAAAGTCGGTCCTTGGGTGTACGCGTGTCATATCAAGAACCACACGGTGCGGCCCGGGTTCCCGCTCAGGAGCATGGAGCCGCAATGGGGTAAGCGGGGAATGCAGTTTACGGATCTGGCCACTGGGGATTTGAACATGCAGCGTTACGCGGAATTGATGCTGCAAATCGGGTACCCGCAGCGATATTGCAAATTGATGGGAAGCAAATCCGCACCGCTCGTGGTGGAAGCAGAGAGCGCGCATAAGGATTTGGATTACACCAGCGCGAACGGGATCGCGTATGTGCGCGACCATTTCCAGTGGCCGGCGGCAGGCGGTTCGTTCGAGGACGGGATGGGCGCGTAGCGCTTTTTTGCGACGACGCTCCCCCCCCTGGGAGCGCGGAGCCCCAGCTCCGCTCGGACGTCACCTGCGCAGGGCAAGTCGAGGCGCAGCTGGGGCTACGCGGTCCCAGGGGCAGATTCGGCAGACGTTGTTCGCGTATGTGCGCGACTGTTTCCAGTGGCCGGCGGCAGGCGGTTCTACGACTAGAGCGGGTCGTAGCGGCCTGGGACGGGGATCGGATAAGCGCCGTCCGCGTCGGGCAGGACCGGTGGCTCGTCTTTGAGGGATGTGATCTCCCGGCTGAAAGGCTTTTGCGAAGCAAGCGCTTCCTCAAGCTCGATGCGTTTACCCGAATATCCAGCCATCCGACCCATGATCGCAGTCATGGTGCTCAAGGCACCCCGCTCCGCTTCGTTGTAAGGCTCATCGTTGACGATGGCTTTGAACAAGTCGTCGTGCTCGAGCTGGTAGGGATTCACCGTGGGCTTTTCGGGTTCGTACTTCCATGCATTCGGCCCGGTGATGGTGAAGATGTTTCGTTCGTTGATCATTTCAACCGAGCCGAGCGTGCCGTGTGCGTTTTCGGCAACGTAGTTGAAACAGCCGGCGATCTGGCGGTTTTGCGCAAACAAACGGGTGCCGTCCGCATACTCGTATTCGATCGCAAAATGGTCGTACAAACTCCCAGCATCCTTCCCGCGGCGCACCTCCGCTCCCGCCACACCCATGGCTCTGACGGGATACATTCCCTTGATCCAGTTGATCACGTCGATGTTATGCAACCCCATGTCGACATGGATGTCGCCGCATTGCCACGCGAAATAAAACTGGTTGTGCAGCTGGTACTCGAGCTCGTTCCACTCGGGGCGCCTCTGCACCATTGCTCGGGCAGTTCCCATGTTCCAAAAGGTACGCGCGTAAAAGATCTGTCCGATGGCTCCGTCCTGTACCCGCTTGACCGCCTCACGGTACCCCAGCTTGTGGCGGCGCTGCAGGCCGACGCCGACCTTCAGGTTTTTCTTCTTCGCCTCGGCGGCCGCAGCAAGAACACGCCGGATTCCTGGGGCATCCACCGCCACCGGCTTTTCCATGAACACGTGTTTGCCCTGGCGCACCGCCTCCTCAAACATGGCGGGGCGGAACACGCAGGGAGAAGCGAGGATCACCACGTCGCAAGCGGAGATCGCCTGTTTGTAGGCCTCGAAACCGAGAAAAATGCGCTCCGGCGGCACATCGACGGCATTCGGGTGCTGCGCCTTGATGGTCGCAACGGCGCCTTCGGCCTTGTCCTGAAACAGCTCGGCGACGGCCACCAGCTGGATCTGATGTCCTGTGCTCAGCGCCTGGTTCGCTGCACCCAATCCGCGGCCGCCGCCGCCGACAAGAGCGAGCTTGAGCGGACCGCCACCGCTAGCGGCGTGGGCGTGCCTTGCGATCGGTAGAGCGGAGAGGAGGACTCCGCCGGCTTGAGCGCTTTTTTGCAGGAATTCCCGCCTGTTCAGGGGTGCGACGGATTGATGTGGGGTGGATGGATGCATGTGGGGGTGTTTTGGGAATATGAGGGAATGTGGGGGTGAGCCAGAGAGATAAGTGAGCGCGCAAAAGCGGTGCAGATCAAACTGAAAAGAGTGACATCAGCGGGCGCGTCATGGTGAAGAGGGCTGCGCTTCTGGGAGCGTGCAGCCCAAATTGCGGATGCACGTTCAACGCGCCGAACATGCCGATGCGCAGCTGGGGCTGCGCGCTCCCAGGGTTTGGGTGGCACATGTCAATCGGTGTGGATCGGGGTGGATGGGTGTGGATTGTTCCTTGAAGGACTAGTCCCCGATCAGCGCGCCCGACGAGCCGGAGCTCGAGGACTGCACCTTCGAGCCAATCGACTTCAGCAGATCGGCCCAACTTGTGGTTCCAGTCATCTCGGTGAACAGGTCTTCGTCCCAGGTCATTTCGATGTCGAGAGATTCGTCCATTTCGTAGGTTCCTAGGATGGTGTCAGGAGCGCCGAACCAGCCCGCAACACTCTTCTCATCCACATCGCCCCCGAGCACCACAGATTGCAGCGGCGCGGATCCGCGAAGTCCGATGAGCGAGAACACAGACGCCGCCGAAGAATCGCCATCGGCCACCTGCTGTTCGTCCTCTCCCCAAACCACCGCACCATCAGCATCCGCCCACACCCATGCGGCGCGACCGGCACTCACCGAAGTAAGCACCCCGGACTCTTTCACTTCCTTGCGCTCAAGAATCCAGATGCCGGAGCGGGGCGAGAAATCCGCGGAGGTCCCGCGATCGGTTGCATTCACCCGGTAAATCCACCAGCGGGACGGGCTCGCGGCGTTGAGGGTTCCCAACGCGCCCTGGTTGTTAACGGAGCTGCGCGCTGCGCCAGACACCTCGGTGAGCTGAGCCGTGGCCTCTGCAAACAAGGTATTATCGCCGCTCACGCTCACACGCACCTTGTAGCTTCCGAAGTCGCTCGCAGACGCGGAGGTGATGCGGAGGCGTGAGGAGGTTTCAGCCAGCTCGGTCGATCCCTTGAACCACTGGTAGACAAGAGGGCTCGAGGATTTTGCGGACACGGCAAAGACCACGGGTGAACCCAACTTTACCGACTGGGAGGCAAGCGACACTGAAAGTTCCGGAGCGCTCAACACGTTGAGGACAACAGACGCCCTCGCAGTTCGAGTGGCGTTGCCGGAATCAATGACTTCCAAGGTGTAGGCGCCTGCATCGGAGCTCATCACCGGATTGAGCCTGAGTTGAGAAGCGGTAGCGCCCGCTAGCTTCGAGAGGGCTGCCCCCGTTCCCCGGTACCACTGGTATTTGACGCTATCAGCACCCTGCACGGAGGCGGTAAGACCGAGAGCGCTCCCGACTTTGACCACGGGCGGCTCACCGATTGACACGCTCAACGCGGCCTGGACCAGCACCGAAGCTGCCGCGCTCGTAAGCGCGCCGCCCTCATTGGACACTTCCACCTGATAATTGCCGGCATCGCTCGGCCTGATGCTCTCAAAGGTGAGCACGCTTGAGGTCCCGGCGCTTGCGATCCTTGCCGAAGCGGAGCTCGTGACGGCCACGCCGTCTTTGAGCCACTTGTACGACAGGGATCCTCCACCCTGAGCGACCACCGAAAGCTGGGCCCGCTGGCCTTCTGCTTTGGACACGCCCACCGGCTGGGTAAGGATCGACACTTTCGAGACGGTTGAGACCGATGCCCACGCCGTAGTCTGCGAGCCATTGGGTGACGTCACGGTTACGCTATAGGAACCTGCGTTCGCGGCTTGGAAATCCGAGAAGACAAGTACCGCAGAGTTTGCGCCACTCACCCCGCCGCCGTTGGTCACATTGGATCCGCCAGACGAAGTGAGGCGGCGCCATTGGTAGGTTAGCATGCCAGGAGATGACGCCTTCACCTCCAGTCGAACGCCCGCGCCAATGTTCGCAGTGGATGGGATGCTGATCGCGTCGATGCGCGGATCCACCACCAGTGTGCACGGGTTGCTGTAGGCGAAGTTTGCTCCGTTAGAGACCAGCACATCGTAGACACCGCCCGAGTTGTTGTCGGCGGCGGGCAGCTGTAACAGGCTCGCAGTTGCACCGCTAATCGCGGTGCCGTCTTTGCGCCACTGGTACCTGAGCACGCCCGAGCCCGTTGCGCTCACCGAAAGCGTCGCGGGTGTTCCGCCCGGGGCCACGATTGCGCTCGTAAGCCCGGCAAACACTGGCTGCGCCGTGATCTTGATGTCGTCGGATGCGGTCACCCACAGGCGCGCCGGGGCGCTCACAGCCTCACGTAAAACGCCTCCCAGCGTGTTTGAAACGCGCACGCGGAAGTACCCTCCGCCGAGCGCACCCGAGCCGCCGGCGACAACACCCGAAAGCGACAGCACCTCGCCTGCGCTTTCAAAGTCCGCGAGAGGCTCTGCCGCATAAGTCCCGTCTTGGGACGCACTCCATTCCCACTGATAAATCAAATCCCAGCCCTTGGATTCCACCCTGAAACTCGCTCCACTGCTGTCTGCGACCACTTGATCGGCGGGGCCGACGACAATCTTGGGCTTCAGTTTGACAAACAGGCTCAGTGGCTCGCTTGCAATCGCGCCTTGGGCGTTTGTGAATACGACGTCGTACTGGGCCGTGTTTGCCTCCACGAGGTTCGTTAAATGCAACCGAGCGACCTCAGGGAAGCGGCTGATTTCTGCGCGCGCACCGGCGATCGGCTCGCCATTTTTGCGCCACTGATAGCTCACTGGCCCGGAGTTCAGATCTG
>CAMDSZ010000254.1 GCA_945906945.1 Akkermansia muciniphila | reverse complement strand
GAACGCGGCCGGAGGGCGGTTGAATTATCCAGGTGCGCTGGGCACATCGATCGTGAGGCTATTGCACATGACCGTGGGGTACACCGGCCTTAGTTCAAAGCAGGCCGCAGGCGCGGGGTTCACTTTTTTTACCAGCCTGACGCGGGATTACAGTCATGCGCACTATTATCCGGGGGCGAAAATGATTCTCATCAAACTCATCGCCGAGGAGGGGACTGGACGCATTTTGGGCGCGCAGGCCATCGGCGAGGCTGGAGTGGACAAGCGCATCGACGTCCTCGCGACGGCGATCACCGCGAAGATGACGGTGTTTGATCTCGAGTCGCTGGATCTCGCGTACTCGCCTCCTTTCGGGTCAGCGAATGATCCGGTGAATGTAGCGGGATATGTGGCCGCCCACATTGCGCGCGGTGATGTTGCGACCGTGGCGCCGGAGTCTTGGCGCCCTTCAAGCGAGATGTTGCTCGATGTCAGGGACGCTGACGAGGTGGCTGCATCCGGGCGCCTTGCTGGAGCCTTGCACATCCCGCTGGGCGAACTGCGGGGGAGAGCAGGTGATCTTCCCCGGGATCGGGTGATTGTGACCTACTGTCAGAAGGGACAGCGGGGTTACTTTGCGGCATGCACGCTGCAGGGGCTCGGATTTGAAAGTGTACGCAATCTCAGGGGCGGCTTTCTGCAGGCGCGGCTGAATGGTTTTGCAATTCAAACGTGAGCGGATGCTAAGTGGATATGCGCGGATTCGGTGCTGTACGACGGAATGGAATTGCTGCGCTTTCGAGAAATTCGCTGCAACTCAATATACCCCATTTTCGTTCAACGAAGGCGGCCGCGCATCGCAGCAGATTGATTCAATACGGGCAAAAACAAGACGACCGCCACCCGGTTACGGGTGCGCGGTCGTTGACTTTTTAGCTCTTGCCGCTGCATCGCAGCGTTTCCGCTCTGATCGGTGAGTTTGAGCTTTGGCGCGGGTTAGGATTCTAAAAACGAGCACACGTATTCGCAGATACCTTCCGCAACGGTGATCGTGAATCCGCTGTTGGCTGCCACATCAAAGTGACTGCCGCTTGCGATCGAGAGCGTGTCTTTGGTGCCATCAAGCACCACCTTGCATTCGCCAGCGATGATCTCCATGCGCTCGGCTGCGCCTGTGCCGAAGTGGTACTCTCCTGCGTAGATCAGGCCTGCTGTTTTTTTTGATCCGTCGGCGAATCGGATCGTGTGTGAAACGACGCGTCCGTCGAAGTAGATGTTTGCCTTGGCATCCACGGTGACGTTGGAGAAAGAAGGTGTGCTCATAAAAGATGGCTGTCAGTTCTGCGGTTGCGGATGGTAGCCGACTACTTCTTGATCTCGAGTAGTTCGATATCAAATACAAGCATGCCGCCCGGGCGTCCGCCGCCTGGGTTTTCGCCATAGGCCAGTCCGGCTGGGATCCAGAACCGGCGTTTTTCGCCTTTCACCATGAGTTGTACGCCTTCCGTCCAGCCCTTGATGACCTGGTTTAATCCGAAGCTGCTCGGTTCGCCGCGGGTCACGGAGCTGTCGAAAAGTTTTCCATCAGTGGTCCAACCGGAGTAGTGCACCGTCACGGTGTCTGTCGCCTTCGGGTGCGCGTCTCCGGATCCCTTGCTGATGACCTTGGAGATGAGTCCCGATGCAGTTTTTTCACCGTCTGCTGGAGCGGTTGCGACATCCGCGGGGGCCGCTGGAGCAGGAACACCTTCCTTGAACGAGACCAATTCGACTTCCACAACTAGCCCGCTTGCAGGCGCGCCGGGAGGGGGGGTCGGGCCAAAAGCGACATTGGCCGGGATCCAGACGATCTTCTTTTCTCCATCGACCATTGTCTGGATTGCATCCGGCAAGCCGCCGATGCGCAGCTTGTCCAATGGAATGCTGGCGGGCCCGCCCTGCTGTTCGGTGCTCTCGAGCAGCCTGCCGTCGGCGCCCCACAGCGTGAGGTTGACTCGAACCGTGTCTGCGGATTTCGGGGATTTTGCACCGGTGCCTTTTTTGACTGTTTTCAGAGACACTCCGGATGCTGACTTTTCAGCATCGGCGGGTGCCTGTAGCTCCGGTGGCTTTGGTGCCTTTTTGATGGAGATGAGTTCAATGTCAAATACCAGCAGTCCGCCGGGGCGCCCGCCGCCGGGGTTCTCTCCATAGGCCAGGTCCGCTGGGATCCAGAAGCGGCGCTTTTCACCTTCAACCATCAACTGGACGCCTTCCGTCCAGCCCTTGATGACGCCGCCAAGCGGGAAGCTTGTAGGCTCGCCGCGTTTGACTGAGCTATCGAACATTTTGCCATCGGTCGTCCAGCCCGAGTAGTGAACGGTGACCGTGTCCGCGGCGGACGGGTGTTCGGATCCGGTGCCTTTGGAAAGGATTTTGGACGCCAAACCTGAAGGGGTTTTAATGGCGTCGGCGGGAGCGGCTTTTACGTCGGAGGGTGTTTCGGGCATAGGGCTTTGGGCTAGGGTCACGCGTGCGGGGCAAATGAGCATTGCTCCTATCGCGACTAGGGATGGAAGGTGGTTTTTCATGGGGAAAACGTTTTGAGGTTGTGGAAGTGATTGCGGACCAGAAAGCGATTCGGGTCGGAGGCGCGCGAGATTCCGCGAGGCGCTCTGGGTTGACAACCATAAATTTGAGAATCATCCCCGTCGCGTCATCGCGCGATCTGGATGGGTAAAATGCTGCAGGCGACCGGCGAACTGTGGAAATGTTGTCTGCTTCAAGTTGCCTAGGCGCTTTAGAGGTGTGTTGAATTCAGGGCTTTATGCACTGACATTGCTGCGTGGATTTTGTACGATCGGCGTCATGCCAGTCACAAAAAAGCGGGTGAGTTCGTCTAAAGTGCTTAGTAAAAACGTTCACCTGCGCAGGTGGGTTGATAAGATGGTGGCGCTGTGCAAGCCGGACCGGGTGCACTGGGTGGATGGATCAAAAGGCGAGTACGACCGGCTGTGCGATCAGATGGTTGATGCGGGCACTTTCATTCGGCTGAATCAAAAGACGTGGCCCGGATGTTTCTACGCAAAGTCCGATCCCGATGATGTGGCGCGCGTGGAGGAGCGGACTTTTATTTGCAGCAATTCCAAGGACGCGGCGGGCCCGACAAACAACTGGGTGAATCCGTTCGAGATGAAGGCCAAGCTGCGCCAGCTTTTCCATGGATGCATGAAGGGGCGCACCATGTATGTGCTGGCGTTCAGCATGGGGCCCTTGGATTCGCCCATGGCGCAGTTCGGAGTGCAGTTGACCGATTCCCCGTACGTCGTGGTGAACATGCGCATCATGGCGCGCATTGGCAAAAAGGTTTTCGAACGCATCGATGCTGGTGGCAAGCGCGTGGTTCCCTGCATGCATACGCTGGGCGCGCCCTTGAAAAGCGGGCAGCGCGATGTGCCATGGCCCTGCAACAAGGAGAAGTACGTCGTGCATTTTCCCGAGACCCGTGAGATTTGGAGCTACGGCTCGGGGTATGGAGGAAATGCGCTGCTCGGTAAGAAGTGTTTTGCACTGCGGATTGCCTCTGCGATGGCGCGTGACGAGGGCTGGATGGCCGAGCACATGCTCATTCTTGGCGTGGAGGATCCTAAGGGGGAGAAAACGTATATCGCCGCGGCGTTTCCAAGCGCTTGCGGGAAGACGAATTTTTCAATGTTGATCCCGCCCAAGCATTTTACGGACAAAGGCTGGAAGGTTTGGACGGTGGGCGACGATATCGCGTGGATTCAGCCCGGCCCGGATGGACGGCTGAGGGCGATCAATCCCGAGGCGGGCTTTTTCGGGGTGGCGCCTGGGACCGGCCACAAGACCAATCCCAGCGCGATGGCGGCTCTCCGCAAAAACACGATCTTCACCAACGTGGCGCTGACCCCCGACGGCGGTGTCTGGTGGGAGGGGATGACCGAGGAGCCGCCGGCGAAGTGCACCGACTGGCAGGGGAACCAGTGGACGCCCGAGATCGCCAGCCAGAAGGGGTTGCGGGCGGCGCATCCGAACTCGCGATTTACAGCCCCAGCCTCCCAGTGTCCGACGATGGATCCGGCGTGGGACGGGAAGGACGGCGTGCCCATCAGCGCGATTGTGTTTGGTGGACGCCGCGGGACGACGATTCCGCTGGTTTACCAAGCTTTCAACTGGAGTGGCGGGGTTTACGCAGGGGCGACGATGGGCAGCGAGATGACGGCGGCTGCGGCGGGTGAGGTCGGGCGGGTGAGGCGCGACCCGATGGCGATGCTGCCTTTTTGCGGATACAACATGGGCGAATATTTCCGGCATTGGATCAGCATGCAGAGGTCCTTGAAGGAGACTCCGCGGATCTTCAGCGTGAACTGGTTCCGCAAGGACTCCGAGGGCCGCTTTATGTGGCCGGGCTTTGGCGAGAACATGCGGGTGCTCAAATGGATCGTGGACCGTTCCAACGGGCGCGGCCGTTCGGTTGAAACGCCCGTCGGGTGGGTGCCGCACTATTCTGACATCGACTGGAGCGGACTGGATTTTCCTCAGGAAAAGTTTGAGGAGCTGCAGCGCTTTGACCGCGCGGCGTGGCGCCAGGAGCTGATCTCGCAGGAGGAGCTGTTTCTGGACCTGCGCACCCACCTCCCACGGGAACTGATCTACGAGCGTGAACTGCTGATTTGCAGGATGTAGGTGGGGGTGTTACAGCCAGACAGGCCCCTGGGAGCGCGCAGCCCCAGCTGCGCAGAACACGCTCACATCAGGATGGATTCTTCCCTTGGCCCATCGGCTGCGACGCAACCTCTTCATTGCGCCCAGCGTCTGGGCGCAGCTAGGGCTGCGCGCTCCTAGGGGGGCAGAAGCGCAGAAGCGTAGCTCCGAGCGAGGCTGTCATCAGCTCACGTCTCTGGCGCTTTGGAGCGAGCAACTGAATTCACCAACGCCAACTATTGGAGCCGAATTTTTAGACCGCACGACCCACTGGTTGTTCTGCGAGGATTGTTTCAGGGCAAAAAACAACCCCCATCCAGTGAAGGATGGGGGTCGTTGGGCAAACTTGCAATTAAGACTACTGCAACAGCTTGAGAGCAATCTGGCTGGCTGCATTGGCCTGGGCCAACATAGCTGCACCGGACTGAACGAGGATGTTGGCACGTGCCAAGCGGGTCGTTTCAGCAGCGACGTCCACGTCGAAGATGCGGCTGTTAGCGGCTTCCACATTCACCTTCTGGGTGGACAAGGAGTCGAGAGCGAACTGCAGGCGGCTGGATTCAGCGCCGTTCTTCGCCATCATGGTGGCGAGGCTCTGAATAGCTGCTGAAGCGGCGCTTGCGCTACCACCAGTGACGGTATCAAGCGTCGTGATTGACGCGAACACAGTGCTAAGAGCGCTCTGTGTAATGTTCATGTTCTGGCCGCCATCTTCAGAAAGATACACGGTCAAGGAAGTGTCTGCCGCAGCAAACAAGTTGATTCCGTTGAACTTGTCAGCGGTCAGCTTCTTGAGTTCTTCGTACAGGTTGGTGTACTCGGTGGAGTAGTTGCTGATGTCTTCCGAGCTCTTCGTCACGTCGCTCGCCAGAGTGCCGAGCTCAGACATACGATCCAAAACCGAAGCTGCGCTCTTGAGGGAGCCAGATGCGGTCTGCAGGAACGAGATCGCATTCGAAACGTTTGCTGCCTGAGCGTCTGTACGCTTCAGGGAAGCTGAAAGCTTCATGGACACAGCCAACCCGCCTGCATCATCAGATGGGGTGGAGATGCGGGATCCGCTGGACAGACGAGCCAGGCTCTTCTGCAACAGGTCGCTGGAGCGGGTGAGGTTTGCGGCTGAGTAGGAAGCCGATGTGTTGGTATTGATTGTAACTGCCATAATTTTACGTTCTTGTATTTGTTTCCCAGCGTCCGTGCTGGAACGACCCATGGTTCAGTTAGGGCTCCTGACTCATCTCTGAGTATTGTAAGTTTCGGCTAGCGGCTGGAATCCTTTAACAAAAACTTTGCAAAACTGGCGCCTTTATTAGGGATGTGCGGTATATTGCGCTATTATGTCTCTGTGAATGGGTGGACCGCGTCGGAATGAAAAAATGTTTTCCCTCTTTCGTTTTCCTCGCGGCTGCCGGCTCAAGAGAAACCTTGTTGGCTGATCCAAGGCCGGAGCGGGGAAGCCCTCTCACTTGATGTTGGCGTACACTGGGGAACTCGTT
>CAMDSZ010000253.1 GCA_945906945.1 Akkermansia muciniphila | reverse complement strand
CAATGGGACGCCGATGTGATTATTCAAATTTCCAGCAGTGCACCACCCACTCATTCGCTGAGATAGTATTGAGAATGTAAAATCCTTGGTCGTCGTCTTTCCACTCGATCCAGTGATCCCTACAACCCGGACTGCCAGAGTCCTCCGATATTCTGAAGCAAGTTTCTGCAATGCCTCCAAGGTATCCGGTACCCGAATCAACGACATTCCCTTTGGAGCAACACTGCAACTCGCTTCAACCACTGCTGTTCTTACACCTTTTGCGAATACCTCCCCAAGAAACGCATGCCCGTCAAAATGCTCACCGCGAAGTGCGACAAATAGCTCCCCGGGTTTTACAGACCTTGAATCAGTCACTACACGAGAAACTTCCAATGAGACATCTCCATCGGGGACGCCTCCACTCATTTCGGCCAATTTATGTAACGTGAGCGTGTCCATGTTAACGCGCTAAATCAACCGGCCGGTTCTCGATCGCGGACTGGGCTACTGCGACATCACTGAAAGGCTCCATTCGCGACCCGATCACTTGAGTGGTTTCGTGTCCCTTGCCTGCAATCAGGACAATATCATGCTCTCTAGCCATCTGAACCGCGCGATGGATTGCTTCTTTGCGGTCAAGGATGACTTCCATCGAAGCTCCACGCATTCCAGAGACAATCTCTTCGGCGATGGACTCGGGAGTCTCACTGCGAGGATTATCGGAAGTTACGATCGACCAGTCCGAGAGTTCCGCCGCAGCCGCCCCCATGAGCGGACGCTTCGCCCTGTCTCGGTCACCACCACAGCCGAATACCGTGATAATCCTACGAGGATTCAGGCCTCTGAGTGTTTGCAGAACATTTCTGAGGGCGTCGTCTGTGTGCGCATAATCCACAAACACCCTGAAAGCTCTCCGACCCGGAACTGCTTCGAGTCTCCCGGGCACGCAAGGAGCCGTAGCCAAAGCAAGCACCGCCGCACGCAAATCAACGCCCAACAAATGAGCTGCCGCGAGCGACGCAAGCGCATTCATCACATTAAATTTCCCGATGAGTGGCAGCCGCACCAGCCAGGACTTTCCGAGTGCATCCAACTGAAAGCTGGAGCCGTTAAATTCGGTTCGAATCGCACTCGCGCGAAAATCGGCACGCGATCCCTGACCGAAAGTAATCAAAGAAACCCCTTCCCGTTCCAAGCGCCCAGCCAGCTGAGCCCCGTAGCGATCGTCTATATTCACGACAGCTGTACCCGGCTTGAACCGTTGACTACCCAGACTGACCAGTAAGGACGACTTCGCTTCAAAGTAGTCTTCCATTGTCTTGTGATAATCAAGATGGTCTTGCGTCAGGTTCGTAAACACTGCGGCGTCAAAGTCGATGCCCCGAACGCGACTTTGATGAATCGCGTGAGAACTCACCTCCATCGCAACAGTCTTGCATCCCGCATCCCGCATTTGAGCAAGCAGTCCCTGGATCTCGACAGCGTCTGGAGTCGTGCGCGACGCAGGAATTGTCCGCTCGCCCACCTTGTAGTGGACTGTTCCAATCAACCCGCACCTCAGCATTTCTGCATCGCAAATATGCTGAATTAGAAATGCAGTCGTGGTCTTCCCGTTTGTGCCAGTCACACCGGCAACACGCATTCCTTTGGATGGATACTCAAAAAACTTTCCAGCGAGATCCGAAGCCGCATTACGCACATCCGGAACTAACACAAACGTTGCTTTTACTGCGGAAGAATCGATTTGCTTGAATGCTTGATCAGATAATACCACCGCTTTTGCACCACGTTGCACGGCGTCAGGGATAAACATTGTGCCGTCCTGACGATTTCCAGAAATTGCGACAAAAAGTGAGCCAGCCACCGCACTTCGTGAATCTGCAACAATTGAGGAAATATCAAAGTTAGTGTCACCGCGCGTCTCAATCACGCGTGTTCTGGAAATAAGATCGGCAAGATTCACCGGCTTTTCCTTTCTTCTGCTTTTGCGAGAGGATTTGGAACTTTCAAAAATTCTGGCGACGGGGTCTTGTTCAAATATCGCATGGCTCTTGTTGCGATTCTGGAAAAAACAGGCGCAGCGACAGTCCCTCCGTAGTTCGGGATGTTTCCAGTGTGTGCATCATCGATCAGCACCAGTCCACACAGCTCCGGTTTGTCAGCAGGCAGGAATCCGGCGAAGGAGACCACGTATTTTCCGTGCTCGTAACCGCCGTTAGGCGATGTTTTTTGTGCCGTTCCCGTTTTGCCTGCAACCTCAAACCCAGGGACATGCGCAGCTGCGGCCGTTCCCTTTTTGCTTACGACCTCTTTCAGAGCAGAAACAACCATTTCAGCCACCTCAGTCGGAATCACCCGCCGAACCTCGACTGGAGGATAGTCGGCTTCGATTTTTCCTGTTGCATCTACAATCGAGGATATGATCTGAGGCTGCATCATCGCACCACGGTTGGCTACGGTGCTCATCGCTGAAATAACTTGCAACGGCGTTGCCCCAACTTCGTGCCCCATCGGCACATGAGTGATCGAAATCTTGCTCCACAAATGAGTCGGGTGAATGATCCCTCGGATCTCACCAGGAAGCGCGATTTCGGTGCGCTCTCCGAAGCCGAAACGCTTGATGTAGTCGTAAAGCTGGTGGCTCCCGAGCATGATCCCCATTTTTGCAACGCCTATGTTGCTGGATTTGACAAGCACATCGTGAACGGTGAGTTCCCCATATCCATGATGAGAGTCATGCAGCGTCGTTCCCGCATACGTAAATTTCCCGTGTTCGCAGTAAATTCCCGTATCTGGTTTTACAAGCTTGCAGTCTAACGCCGCGGCAGTGGTGACAAGCTTAAAGGTGGAACCCGGCTCGATCATATCCATGATCGCTCGGTTTTTACGCGCTTCATCTGGCACGCCATCCCGCTGATTAAGATTGTAGTGAGGCCGATTAACCATGGCCAGAATCTCGCCAGTCGACGGACGCATCAGGATGCACGTCGCCATTTTCGGACGGAATTGCGCGACAACAGCATCCATCTCGGTTTCAACAATGTCCTGCAAGGCGAGATCAATTGTGAGTCTTACGTTGCTGCCGTCCCGCGCTGGCCGCTCAAGTTTTCGAAACGCCACCATTTCCCTGCCCGTGCGATCGCGCTCGGTGTAGCGAAACCCGTCGTGGCCGCTAAGCCATTGCTGCATTTCGCGCTCGACGCCTTCGACACCCGCGCCGGCGCGATTCATAAATCCGACCACGTGGCACAACATCGATCCGTTCGGGTAGACCCGTATGAAATCCTGCTCTAGGGAAACACCGCGAATCCTCCGCTGACCAAGCTCCTTCATGAGCGCCTCTGCGGTAAACTCCGAAACCTCCCGCTGAATTACGATGTACGGAGAGGGCGACATGCTTTCGCGGGGTGCTGACCACACCTCACGCGCAATTTTCTGACGCACCACATCCTGAGGCATCTGCAGATGTCGGGCGAGGACCTCCGCCAGTTCGTCGGGCCGCTTGGTGATGCTGGCGTCCACGATCACCGTCTTAACCGGCTCATTGGTTGCGAGCATTTCGCCTGTCGCATCCGTGATGGAGCCACGGCGCGCGGGTATTACTTGGCGCGCTGAATGCTTCTCTAGAGCGAGGGTTGAGTAGTACTCGTGACGCGCTACCTGCAAATCAACCAGTCGAAGCGACACTCCCGTGAAAATCACGGCTGCGACTGCCCCTATCCAAAATGCTCGTTTGCGCGATGAGACCCCCATTTATTGTCGCCCAGATTGAGGGTTGGACACCGCTTGCACGTCGCTGGCGCGAACTCCGCCAGCCATGCTGGCGTTACCTCCTATCGCGCCCACAGGAATCCGCACCAATGCCGAATCACTCACAGGAACAAGCTTCGCGAATGCCTCTTTTTCCTGCTGCTGTCGTTTGCGCAACGACTCGTATGAAGAAAGCATTGCGATGCGAGCCAGAATCATCTCGTCTCGATTCACGGTAGCCAGAATTTCGCGCTCCAGTTGCTTCTTCTGCTCCCCGAAGCGGTGCACTTCGTTTTTTGCATTTACGTAGTAAAGTCCCCCGGCACCAAGAACGAGGATGAGGAAGGAAAACAGTACAATTTTGGCTGCAGGTAGCAGATTCTCGTTTCGACGACGGTTGTGGATCATGGCGGGGTGGTGCTAATTGGGGAGGTTTGTCGAATATTTCAGTGCGGTGGCCCTGCGTCGGATGTTCGCAATAACGGTGGAGGAAGCTTTTCCACCACACGCAATTTGGCGCTGCGCGACCTTGGGTTCGCGTGCTGCTCGGCCTCGCTCGGAATGACCGGCTTTCCTGTTACCTTTTTAAAAATGCAATCCGGATTGGCACGCGGAGCACTCCACTCAGGTCGGTCGAGAGTGGGGGTTGAATGGCGCTGGAAGTATTGTTTAACGATCCGGTCTTCGAGGGAATGGAAGGTAATCACTGCGAGCCTCGCGCCGACACGCAAGAGTTGCGCCAAGCCCTCCAGCCCGCGGGGGATGACTTCCAGTTCACGATTCACGGCAATCCTCAGCGCTTGGAACACCTTGGTGGCCGGATGCGTCTTGCCGCGTCTGGGCGAAACAGATTCCACCGAGCGAACCAGATCAAAAGTTGATTGAAGCGGGCGCACCATGCGGTCACGCGTCAAACGCTGGGCGATTTTCTTGGCGTTGGGCTCTTCGCCGTATTCTCTGAAAATCCGCTCCAACTGCTCTGCGCTCGCGGTATTCACAAGCTCCCGCGCACTCACAGGGCTCAACCGGTTCATACGCATGTCGAGCGGCCCATCATTTTGAAAGGAAAAGCCCCTCTCGGGGGTATCAATCTGGTAAGACGAAACTCCCAGATCCAACAAAGCACCGTCGAGTTGGTGAATACCCATCGCCCCCAACACCTCCGCAACGTCACCGAAGCTAGCGTGCACCCCCATAAAACGCTCTCCAAACCTCGCCAATCGCTTCCTGGCGTGGGCAAGGGCGTCCTCATCCTGATCGACGCCCACCACAATTGCACCCGCCTCGAGCAGCGCTTCAGAATGCCCTCCGCCGCCAAGAGTCCCGTCCAAGTAGGTCCGACCCGGCGCGACAAGCAGCATCTCCAGCACTTCGTCCAAGAGCACAGAGCGATGATAAAACGACAGGGCTCCAGCGTCGTTCAAAGTCTTCTTTGGCTCAGCCATTTCGATCATAGCCCCACTAGGTCAGCAACCCGCTCGAAGGTCGCGTTTTCAGTCTGCTGGGTCTCGCTCCAGGCCTTTGAGTTCCACAGCTCAAAAGTCTCGTGGGACCCCACAAGCACAGCATCACCCTCCAAACCCAACTTTGTCGCCAAATCCTCCGGGAGCGTTAACCGGCCCTGCTTGTCAGAGGCCACCTGGATGGAGCGGGAATAAAAGTGCCTTAAGAACACCGCCCGATCCCTCGGCGCAATCTCGGGATTCTGCGACAATCGTTCGCCAACGGCGCGGAACTGCTCCGGAGGCATCACCCTTGCAAAGACTCCCGAGCGGTCGAGGATTATAAAAAACTCTTCGGCTTCGGAACTCCGCCAACGCGAGGGAATTGTAACTCTATTTTTAGGATCTAGGGCATGGCGGAACTCGCCCGAGAAAATCGGAGTCGAGTTCTTTGTAAATGCCATAAGTTCCTAAAAATAATTGAGTTAAAAGATTCAAAACATGAGAGGAGCTAAACCCAGGAATTTCAACCCACTTCGCCCCACAACTCCCCACTTTCTGCCACCAGTTCCAATAGGGGTCAATGCTCCGAATAGCAAAACCGCATGTTTTTGACTTCGTGGGCATCCACTTCCAAAAATTCAGAGGCACCTCTGCCGATCTGCTGACGGCCTTGGCTCGACTGCAGCAAAAAGGCCGTTCCCCCCGAGTGGGAACGGCCTTCGGATCTTACCGCCTATTAAATTAGGAGCGCTGGAATTTAAGATTGCCTCGTCGCCTCCAGACAAACGCCTTCAGGTAAAGCGACGAAAGGGGCGGACCTACTGCAGCTTTAACTGCACATCTGCTTTCTCCCTAACGCTTTGGAGCAGTTTTTGAACCTCTTGGTCGTGCTTTTGGCGGTTCAGGAATATCAGCAACTGAGGCTTCACCGACTCAAGCGTCATTTTCTCACCATCTTTCCGGTCTGTCACCTGTATGACATGAAACCCAAACTGACTGCGAACTGGATCACTCAAATCGCCT
>CAMDSZ010000252.1 GCA_945906945.1 Akkermansia muciniphila | reverse complement strand
ATCGAGGGTGTCAGCTTTACTAAACGCGCCAGAATCGCTTTAGAGGCGTCGCTCAGTTTGATCTGAACTTCGCAAAACGACCTACCGCATGAAATTGTCTCGCCCCCTCATCGCCCTCACATTCGGATTCACTTTTTCCATCGGCAGAACAGCGCCAACTGCTGAGCCTGACCCATCCCAAGTCGCGATTGCCGTCGTGAGCATACTCGAGCAGGCACACTACTCCAAGAAACGCGTGGACAACGCCATGTCAGAAAAGTTGCTCCACAACTACCTGGATGATCTCGACTACAATCACCTTTTTTTCACTCAAGACGACGTGGACTCTTTCACCGCGAGATGGCTCACCAGCCTTGATGACGAGCTCATCTTCGGCCGAACCCAAGCGGCCGATCAAATCCACAGTGTGCTTAAGGAACGCGCCGAGGATCGGGTAAAATACGTCCTGGAGATTCTCTCCTCGGAGATCGCACTCAATCTCGAACACACGGTTGAAATCAATCGCCAAAAAGCGCCGTGGCCTAAATCTCGAGAAGACGCTGACCGTATTTGGCGTGACCGAATCGCCTCGGAGCTCATTCAAGAAAGGATCAACAGCAAAAAAGCCGAACCCGTATTAGCGATTACCAAACGCTACAACGAGTTTATCCGCGACCTCCGTGAGCGGACGCCGAAGGAAGTGCACAAGACTTTCCTCACATCGCTCACCAAGTCTTACGATCCTCATTCCGAATACCTCGCGAAGGATGACCAAGAGCAGTTCAACATCAGCATGCGTCTTTCGCTGTTTGGAATCGGCGCCCGTTTAAAGAGCGAGGAGGGCTACGTGAAGGTCGAGCAGATTGTTGCTGGAGGACCGGCAAGTCGCAGCGAACAAATCAAACCTGGCGACCGCATTGTGGGTGTTGCGCAGGGTGACGCCGAGTTTGTTGACTGCGTGGACATGCGCCTCGACAAAGTGGTGAGCATGATCCGCGGAGAGAAGGATACTATCGTACGCATTCAAATCATTCCAGTCAGTGCGACCAACGCATCGGAACGCGTCACCATCGAGTTAAAACGGGACGAAATCAAATTGAAGGATGGGGAAGCACACGCGGAGCTAATCGAGTGGGTGCAACCCGATGGTGGAACACTCAAGATTGGCATGATTGAGCTGCCGTCTTTTTACCGGGACTTTGCCAAGGGCAACGACCCGGACGCTAAAAGCACTACTCGCGATGCTTTACTTCTGCTCAATCGTCTTAAAAACGAGGGCATCGATGGCTTAATCATGGATTTCAGAAGAGACTCAGGAGGCTCGCTTGAGGAGGCAATTAATCTTTCTGGTCTGTTCTTTGGCGAGGGGCCGGTAGTGCAAACAAAAGGTCCGAATGGCGAGATTGCGGTCTCCCGCGACGTGAACCCTTCGGTAGCATACGACGGTCCGATGGTTGTCTTGGTGAACCGACTGAGCGCGTCAGCCAGCGAAATTTTTGCGGCTGCAATGCAGGACTACGGCCGTGCGGTAATTGTTGGCGATAGCAAAACCTATGGAAAAGGTACAGTGCAACAGATGGTGGAGCTTGCAAGAGTAATGCCAACTTTGGCCAACGCCAAAAACGCTGGCTCGATTAAATTCACGATCCAAAAATTTTATCGTATCGCAGGCGGTTCAACCCAACTCCGTGGGGTTGAGAGTGACATCGTGCTCCCATCGATGTCAGACCAAGACGAGATAGGTGAAGCCGCACTGAAAGACCCATTGCCTTACGACACGATTCCGCCGGTGGATTACGAGCGATGGAAGACACCTCTGCATCTCGAGGATCTCAAAAAACTGTCAGCTCTCAGAGTTAACAAAAATCCAGAGTTCGGGTTTGTGCGCGAGGACCTGAAGCGAATCCGCGACTACGTCTTGACCAACAAGGTTTCGACCAATGAAACCATCCGCAAAGAGGAACTTGAGAAAGACAAAGCGCGCAATGAAAAGCGCGATGACGAACGTGAATCCATGAAGGGCAGCGGCAATCCAAAAGCATTCCGTATCACTTTGGATAACGCGAAGGCCGGCCCGCTCGAAACAATCACATTCATCGAGCCCAAACGAAAGCCGAAGACTCTGGACACCGGCAACCCAACATCCTCCGAGGAGCAGAAGCAACCCGCCACTGAACCCGACAAGAAAGAGGAAGCGGCCTTCAAATCAGCGCCCCTTAGGTATGATCCGGTCAAAGAGGAGTCGTTGAGCATTCTGTCCGACTTAATTCGACTCCAAGGCAGCGAAAAGCTATAGGTCCATCCTTAAGACCTGACATGGAAATATCCCAGAGCACAGGGCGCCGACCTACATCCATCAAACGATCTTTATTTTTTTAGAGGCTCGAAAAACGAAGGCCCGATTTGGGGATTCGCCTCGACTCGGCCTTGATCGAAACTCCAGACACGCAGGTAGTCGATCTCGAAGAAATTTGGGAACACCGTTTCCGGAGTCGGCGCCCCCGAGGGACCAAACCGGCTGCTGACGCCGTTACTGAGGATAACATACATTGGAACGCTTGGGACCTGAGCGCCCTCGCTTTCGTGCTTCACAGAGCCATTTTGAATCCACGTGGCTTTGCCCGGAAGCCAAAGCAACCCGAAGGTGTTCCAAGCCCCCTCGAAGTCAACGTCAAGATTCCCGCCACTGGCCCAGTTCACTTCTGGAAAATCTCCATGGCACAAGCCCAGATGCATGAGTTTTTTCGCCCCGTAATATTCTGCAATATCGAACTCCGGAGGCCACTGATGACTTTGCGGCATCAGCCAAAAGCACGGCCAGGCGCCCTTTCCTCCGGGAAACCGGGCCCTTATTTCAATGTACCCGTAAGTGAAGGCGAACCGGTCGTGTGAGGACACCATACCAGCGGTGTACTGGTACGTTCCGGGAGGATCGTCACCACGAATTGTACTGCGCGCAGCCCTTAGACGGAGAGAACCGCCCCCGAGCAGAACGTCGTCGTCGACAAGATAATTCAAATACGAACTGTTATGATACCTGTCTCCCTCGCGCCCAAACACCTTGAGCTTTGTCTCCCAAAGCTCCCGGTTTAAGTCTGCCGACTCGAAAGTCTCCTCCAACACCAAGTTGAACCCTGCCGGGGGAAACTGCAGAGGTTCTTTGTCAACTCCGAGTGCAGATTGACTGGCGATATACAAGAGCTGCGCCATGAATAAAACGGCTCTGGTAAGCCTCCCGCAAAAACATCGTCCGCTCCTATGGTAGGCCGCGTATTGCTGTGCCACTTTCATGGCTCAAGCATTGACGGTGGCATTAAAAATGGAAGGTCACATTTGGGATTTGCGCAATCTTGGGAAGCGGCCTTAGTGTAGGAACAGGTGTTCAATCACACCTTGCTCTTTACCTATGTCTAGCTTGATGCCAGAACGCCCCGTCGGATGCGAAACGCCTTGGAGAATTGGCGTAGCTGCGAGCCTCTATAACTTAGAGTGGGTTGAGGGCCTTGTTTCGAACTTTCAGAGCGAGCTGAGAGCAGTAAGCCCGCGTTCCTCCATTGAAGTCCATTGGGTGCCTGGCTCCTTTGAACTACCACTCGCAGCAGATTTGATGGCTGCTGGAGGCGATTTTGAATGTGTTGCCGCATTTGGTGTACTGATTGACGGCTCGACTGCGCATGCGACGTTGGTCGCGCAAGCTATCACTCAACAGCTTTTACAAACCTCGATCACTCACCGTATCCCAGTGCTTCACGAGGTGTTGTTAGTGAAAGACCAGGATCAAGCGGAGGCGCGCTGCCTTGGCTCGCAGATCAATCGTGGGGTCGAGGCTGCACGCGCCGCGGTAAGAATGCTAAGAGCCGTGAATGCCATTCGCAAAAGTGCCTCGGCTCTCAAAAGCCCTTCAGCTTAGAAGTCCAAATGTCAGAATTAAAACAGACCGAGTTGAAAGCGGGAGGATCTAAGGTGGGCATTCGACGGGATGGTCGCGAGGCCGCTGTCCAATACCTTTTCCAGTTGGACCACCAAGGATTTGAAACTCAAGCGCCTGATGCCGATTTTTGGAGATTGCGATCCACCAGTTCAGACGCAGACAAGCAGCAACCCCCACCCATTGCCCCGAAGGCGAGAGCCTTTGCGGAGTCTCTAGTAAAAGGGGTGTGCGAAAACCGGAATGAAATTGACGCATTAATTGTTCGTTTCACGCAAAATTATCAACTCCAAAGGCTTGCTGCGGTCGATCGCAGCATTCTTCGGATGTCTGTCTATGAGCTAGTTTTCTCAACGGACGCTCCCCCAGCGGTTGCAATCAATGAAGGAATCGAGATTGCGAAACGCTTCGGCTCAGAAGAGTCAGGGCGCTTTGTGAATGGTTTGCTTGACCGCATCCGTAAGGAAGTGCCGCGTGGCCCCACCCTGCCTGTTGGCGGTGAAAGTGCACAAAAAACGCTATCGTGACGTTGCACAGAAGACCTACCGAAGACTAAGAACAGGTGTTCACCAATACACGCTAGCTGCAACCACAATGGCATTCGGCTTTTTCAAAACTATTCTTCAAAAGTTCACTGGCAAACCAGTGGATTGGGATGAGCTTGAGGAAACGCTCATCCGATCAGATCTTGGGGTGCCGATGACGATGCAGATTCTCAAGAAACTGCAGGAAAACCCGCAAAAGCTTACGGCGGACGGCGTGGTGGAGGTCGCTCGGGATGAAATCCTCAAAGTAATGCCTCGGGACACCCCGATGCTCCGCCCGCTTCCCGCGTCGCCAAAAGTCATTCTTGTGGTGGGAGTCAATGGCACCGGAAAGACAACATCGAGCGCAAAGCTCGCGAACCTTCTCAAAAAGAAAGGTCATTCCGTCCTGCTCGCTGCCGCAGATACTTTTCGGGCAGCGGCGATCGAACAGCTTGAAGTCTGGGCGACGCGCATCGGATGCGATCTGATCAAGGGGCCTTATAATGCTGACCCTGCGGCAATCTGCCATGATGCATACCGTGCGGCTGCGGCGCGAAACGTAGAGTTTTTAATTTGCGATACGGCTGGGCGACTGCATACGAAGTACAACCTGATGCAGGAACTTTCAAAGGTGCGTCGGGCAATCTCAAAATCGGACGACACAGCACCACATGAAACGTTGCTGGTGGTGGATGCAACCACTGGAAGCAACGCACTCGTTCAAGCTCGCGAATTTAAAGCGGCAACCGGAATTTCCGGGATCATTGTCACCAAACTTGACGGTTCAGGCAAAGGCGGTTGCGTCATCTCCATCCAACAGGAACTAGGCATCCCTGCGCGGTTTGTCGGAACAGGCGAGAGCATCGATGATCTTTCGTTCTTTGAAGGGCGTACCTTCGTCGAGCAAATGCTTTAGAGATCCCCTCAAAAAAACTCAGCGCTTCTGCTGCGCGATTCGGTCTGCGACGCTTGCTTTAAACAAGATAAAAGCTTAATACAAAAAGCGTTTTATGCCACCTCTGCTCAACGACTCCGCTTTTTGGGAGAAAATCAAAGGCTTCGCGAGGACGGCCGGTCGAGCTCTGATCGAGCATTCATTAATCTTATTTCACACCCTAAAAGACGCTGACACACCGGCGTGGGCCAAGGGAGCGATTGTCTCTGCGCTTGCCTACTTCATTTCGCCTTTGGACTTGATACCGGACTTTTTTCCAGTGGTGGGCTACACGGATGACTTTGCGGCGATTCTCGCCGCGATAAGCGCCGTTGCAATGCACGTGAAGCCAGCCCACAGGAAGAAGGCGGCAGATACCGTTGCGAGGATATTCGGCCCGGAGGAGCACTCCTGAGAGTAGCGGGCATCCAACAAATCAAATGCCCAGCAGCGCCAGCATTCGTCCGGTGAGTCCCTTCTCTACCCGGTATGAATAATAGCGCTCGGTGTCTAAACCGGTGCATTCGCCTCCATCCCAGACCTCCGCCACCCCTGCCCTCTCGCATTCCTGTCGGATGGCACTTGCGAAATCAACTTCGTACAACGGTGGACGAACGCACGGACTGAGCACCACGACAAGTCGTGCAGGCTCGCATCCAAACTGGCTGTGCATTAAGGCCAGCGTTTTTGAAACAATTCGCAATGCTGTGCCTTTTGCACCTGAGTGCACTAATCCCACTGCGCGAGTAAGCGGGTCCACGATGAAAACAGCGCAGCAGTCAGCCGTATAAATTCCAAGGCAGACGTTAGGAGCCCTAGAAATGAGGGCGTCG
>CAMDSZ010000251.1 GCA_945906945.1 Akkermansia muciniphila | reverse complement strand
AGTGTGATGCGCACTGCTGAAATTGGCTTCTTCACGGTCGACGCGCCCGAACATGTTTTCATCCGACGCTGGTTAATGCGCGAGGGAAGCGTGCCGGTGAATCCGTTCGGGAAAATTGATCGGGTGAAGATGAACCCGCCTTCGGGAAGCGCGGATTTGCTGGAGCCCGCCGGACAGACGGATCCGAGCGTCTCGGTGATTGCGCTGCGAGAATCGGGCGGACGGTTGATATCGGTTTATTCCGCGTATTCGCTGCACTACGTGGGCGGGGTAGGGCAGGGGCACGTTTCCGCTGACTATTACGGGCTGTATTGCGAGGCGCTTAAAAGAATGCAGGCCGATGGAGCGCAGTATCCGCCTTTTGTCGGGCTCATGGCCAACGGAACTAGCGGGGATATAAACAATATTAATTTCAGGCAACCGCGCCCACGGATGGAGCCCTACGCACAGATGAACGCGGTTGCGGAGGATCTGGCGTCAAAAGTGCATGCGGGCTTATCGAAAATTGAGTGGCTGAAAACGGCGAAGCTCGATGCGAAACAGCAGGTCCTGCCCGTGCGCTGGCGCGAGGTGGATGCGACGCTCTTGGAGTGGGCCTCAAAAACCGAGGCGGCGGCGACTCCGGAGACGCGCAATTCTTTACCCGTGATTTACGCGGGGCGTGTGCAGCGGCTTGCCCAAGCCTCGGCGGAAACGAAGGCCCCGGCGCAAGTGCTCCGGATCGGCGAGATCTGCATCGGCACTTCGCCCTGCGAGACTTTTGCGGAAACGGGCCTGGAGTTTAAGCGGCGCAGCCCCTTTGCGCATTCGTTCATGGTGGAGTTGGCCGGTGGATACTACGGGTACCTGCCGACGCCGCGACACTTTGAGTTGGGCGGATACGAAACGTGGCCGGGCACAAATTATTTGGAACCGCAGGCGGCACCCAAGCTCATGGATGCGCTGCTGGGGATGGCGTCGGCGATGAGGGATCCGAGCGGAAAGTAAATTCGTGGCGCTCGGGCCTCTGACCTTGCGCGCAGGCAATCCACGCCTCGTTTGCAAATGACGCAGAGTCCGGGCCGAAGGCAGCCGCACAGGAACGGTCGCGCTTGGTTGATCAAGAAAGGCAAACGCACGCGGTTCGGTCAACGGAATGGGATACGGGGGGAAGTGCTTACTTGAGATAACCAATAAAACTATTATGGTTGTGGAATGGCTACGATCACGTTGAAAAACATCCCGGAGCCTCTTCACGAGGCCTTGAAAAGGCGGGCGCTCTCCCATCGTCGGAGCCTCAATAGTGAGGCGATCGAATGCTTGGAGTGCGTTCTGCTCGGCAAGGCCCTTGATGTGCCTGCCTATCTCGCCCGAGTTCGGAACCTCCGGGCAGCGACTCCCGGCCAACTGACGGAGGATTTGATCCGCGAAGCACGGGAAACTGGACGCCCATGATAGTTGCGGATTCAAACCTGATTGCTTACCTGCATTTGCCGGGGCCGAAAGCGGACTTAGCCGACGCTGTCTTGCTAAAAGACAGCCATTGGTGGGTGCCGCCCCTCTGGAGGTCGGAGTTTCGGAGCATTCTTTTCGCCTACATGAGAACGCAGGGTATGGACGTAGCCACGGCGGACGCACACTGGGCCGAGGCATTGGATCACCTTAGGTCAACTCAGAAGGAACCCGATCCTGCCAGTGTGCTCGCCAAGGCCTTCGAGTCGAATTTGAGCGCCTACGATGCAGAGTTTGTGGTTCTGGCCGAGGAACTCGGCGTTCGGTTGGTAACTTCCGATCAACAAGTCATCAAAGCGTTTCCAAAGCTCGCGATTAGTCCGGAAGATTTCGTCATGGTGTCCTGACTTTTTTGAACCAACGCGCCCTCGCTGCGCATCGCAGGTAACAGAATCTTTCTGTCTCGCAAAGCGGTGCGAGAGCAGGGCGGCGAATGGCGTGAGAGTGGGGTTGATACGGTAGTTGGCGGGCAAGGTCGGGAAATGGATTTTGTAGTCGCTGGTGTGCCGCTTCTTTTGCGCAACTCGCGTCGGGGCGCAGCTGGGGCTACGCGCTCCCAGGGCGGGCGACGGATCAAACCTCCTGAAAAGTTCAACATCCTGCGTCGCAAAGCCGAGCTCCGAACGAGGCTGTCATCAGCGCGTGCCTCTGGCGCTTTGAAGCAAGCAAGGGAAGCAAGCAAGGGAGGGCCTACTAGTCTGTGGGCGGCTTGGTGTTGGGTTTGTTGACGATGATGGGAGCATCGTTCGCTTGATTCGGGCCCGGGGTGCTGCGGCCGTTGGCGATGGTTTGCTCGAGCAAGAGGGTGAGGCGTTCTGCGATACCGGGGTTTTGGGAGCAAACGTTCGTCGTTTCGCCGATGTCCGTGCTGAGATCGTAGAGTTGCAGGTCGGGCAGGCCTTGTTTCTTTGCGTCGGCATCGCCGGGTTTTCCCCAGCCGCCTGAACCGGGGCAGAACTCAAGTTTCCAATGTCCCTGCCGGATGGCGAATCGGCCCGAGATGCTGTGGTGCACGACTGCTGTATGGATCGGGGCAGTTGCGTTGCCTGTCAAGGCAGGGAGCAGGCTGAGGCTGTCCTCCCCAGCGTTATCGGGAAGGTTTGTGCCGAGTATTGCGGCGCAGGTGGCCATGAGATCGGTGTGGCAGATGAGGTCGTTGCTTTGCGAGGCAGCCTTCACCCGGCCAGGCCAGCGAACAAAGAACGGAACACGATGACCGCCATCCCAGATGTCCGCCTTGTAGCCCCGGAACTGCGCACTGGCGAAGTGGCCCTGCGCTTGGAGTTTGTCTACCTTTGCGGCGGGAGAGCAGCCGTTGTCGCTGGTGAAAATAAGGAGTGTGTTATTCGCGACGCCCGCCTTGTCCAGTGCCGCGAGCACTTGGCCGACTGCCCAATCGGTTTGCATCACAAAGTCCGCGTAATCGCCCAGGCCGCTTTGTCCCTGCCATTCCTTGGAGGGGACAATCGGTATGTGTGGCGAGTTCAGAGCCAGGTAGAGAAAGAAGGGTTGAGCCGCCTTGCTGCGCTCTGCGATGTAGTCGCTGCTGCGTTGCACCAGCGCTGGCAGGATATCCACCGGCTCGATGATTTGGGTGACACGATCCTTCTCGAAAACGGATTTCATCATGCGTGCGTGATGAAAACCAAAGAACTCATCGAAGCCACGAGTCACGGGTCCGTCGTGAGTGAGCGCTCCCAGTGTTGCTCCTTCGCCTTTTTTCTTTTCTTTGCCGCCGCCCTCTTTTTCGCCGCCTTCGACAGTGTAGCCAAGATGCCACTTCCCGATGATGGCAGTGTGATAGCCATTCTGTTTGAGCAAACCCGGAACGGTTAGCCTATCCGCCGCGATGAGGGGTTTGTCGTAGCCGCTTAACACACCGCCCTGAAGACGGGTGCGCCACGCGTAGCGCCCCGTCAGCACGCCGTAGCGTGTCGGCGTGCAGACCGATGAGCCGCTATGAGCGTCGGTGAAGGTCATGCTTTCAGCCGCAAGCTTGTCGAGGCACGGAGTTTTGATCTTACCCCGGGCGGGGTTCAGACACTGAACATCGCCATAGCCGAGATCATCGGCCAGAATGTAAACGATGTTGGGCTTGGCATCAGCCAAGAGAGAAGCCGAGAGGGAACCGAATACAAGGAAGGCAAGCAAAGCGCGCATGGTCGTGGCAGTGAAAAGCAAACACGCGGATGCTACCGCGGCAAAGGAGGTAAACTGAAGCGAAGCATCAAAGGCCAGGCAAAGGCTGCCTTGGGGTAGATCAACGCGAGGTGAAAAAATGAAGCAAGAACTCACGAATGCGGGACTATTTAAAAACACAGTGCGATCGCTGGGTTTTGGACAAGCTTCATCCTCAGAAAATTTACGATTAACAGGGTGACGCTTTAAAGAGCTGTGCTCGGGGTGTGTCAGTGAGACGGCTTTCATCGATTGCAGGAGGCCTCGTTCTTTGTGCGATGCGCAGGCGGGACTTCCTGGAGTGACGCCGAGGGTGGCCTTGAATTTGTGGGCTAAAGGTGGCTGTGCACGTGCTCCGTTTTGAGTTCTTCGCGTGAGCCTCTTTTTAATCACGAAAAAAGCTGAGGCACGATCCGGCCGGCGACATCGGTGAGGCGGTAGTCGCGGCCTTGGAAGCGGTGTGTGAGCCGTGTGTGATCAAATCCGAACAGATGTAGGATCGATGCGTGGAGGTCGTGCACATGCACGGGATTCTCTGCGACATTCCAAGCAATGTCGTCGGTCTTGCCAATGACTTGGCCGCCCTTGATGCCGCCTCCGGCGAGCCAGAGGCTGAAGGCGTTTGGATGATGGTCGCGGCCGGTGACAGACTTAGAGCCCGGGCGGTTTTCACCAAGGGCGGTGCGGCCGAATTCAGAGCCGCAGATTACAAGGGTGTCCTCGAGCAAGCCGCGCTGCTTGAGATCCTTCACGAGAGCCGCAATCGGCTGGTCGGCCATCAGGCAATTGTGAGGCAGATCGGTATTGATGCGGCTGTGATGATCCCACGATGCGTGGATCACCTGGACAACCCGCACGCCGCGTTCGACAAGTCGGCGGGCCATCAAACAGTTGCGGGCGAAGGTGCCGAACAGACCGGTACCGCCGAGAGTGTTGCCGCCTTCGATCTTGGGCTCGCTACGGTTGATTCCGTACAAGTCAAGGGTGGCTTTTGATTCGCCGGAGAGGTCCATCAGCTCCGGTGCCGCAGTCTGCATGCGGAAGGCGAGTTCATATGCGGCAATGCGGCTTTCGATCTCGGGATCGCGGACGTGGGCGTGGCGAAGAGTATTGAGCTCGTTCACACCGCGGATATTGATTTCCTGCATCTCGCGGCTGACCGTTTCGGGATTGTCGAGGTTGAGAACTGGCGAGCCCTCGTTGCGGAACATCACACCCGAATACTTGGAGGGCAGAAACCCGCTGGACCAACTCGCAGAGCCACCGGGCACACCGCGGCCGACGCAGACGAGGACCACAAACTCGGGGAGGTTCCGATTCTCGCTGCCAAGGCCGTACGAGAGCCAGGAGCCCACGCTGGGCCGGCCGGAGATCGCGGAGCCGGTATTCATTAGCAGCTGGCCGGGCACATGATTAAACTGGTCCGTGTGCATCGAGCGCACCAAGCAGATGTCGTCAGCGATCGAGCCGATGTGAGGCAGCAGATCAGAGAGCTCCATCCCGCACTGCCCGTGACGACTGAAGGTGCGCGGCGTGCCCATGATGCGGGCGGATTCCTTCGCGAGGAAAGCAAAGCGCATGTTCTTAAGCATCGACTCGGGCAGGGACTGGCCGTCGAGCTGGTTGAGCATCGGTTTAGGATCGTAAAGATCCATCTGGCTGGGGCCTCCCTCCAGGTAAATGTAGATGCAGTTCTTCGCGCGTGGCTTGTGATGGGTGCGGAGCGTCCCGGCTTCACCGGAGTCGCCCAGCAGCCCCTCCAGACCGAGGAGGTTGGACAGGGCCACGCCGCCGATGCCGCCACAGGACTGCATGAGGAATTTTCTCCGGCTCAATGGTGGGAAATCGGGGTTCATTCGCGGGTGATGAATTCGTCAAGGTTGAGGATAAGTCGAGCGGCGGCGACCATCGCGCGGCGGGTATCGCCGCCGGCCACTCGCAGCTGATCGTCGTGGTGCGAGCGCATCGACTGCAGTTCCGCTAGCTGGGGCAAGCGGCCCAGACACAGTTCAAAACCGTGCCGCAGCTTTGCATCGAGGTCCCCGGGCACGGCGCTCAGTCGTTCACCAAGCTTCTCACTGCATTCAAAGAACACCGGGTCATTCAGCAGCGTGAGAGCCTGGAGCGGAGAGTTGGAACGCTCGCGCTGGATGCAGGCGACGCTCGCGTCGGACGCGTCAAAGGTGGTCAGCATCGGATAGGGCACGTTGCGTCGCAAATGAATGTACATCCCGCGCCGGTACCGTTCCGGCCCGGTGCTCTCAGGCCAGGAACGGTTGCGCCCAAAGGCCATCACGAATGCGGGCAGAGGCGGATAAATGCTCGGGCCGCCGATGCGGGGGTTGAGTAAGCCGCTGCTTGCGAGGAAGACGTCGCGGACAGTCTCGGCCTCAAGACGGTGCCTGCCTTGGCGCGCGAGGAGCGTGTTGAATGGGTCGCGCTCTAGGAGATCTTCACGGCCATCCGAGGACTGACGGTAGGTCGCGGACGTGACAATGAAGCGGATAAGCTGCTTCCGGCTCCAACCAAGGCGCAGAAACTCTGTCG
>CAMDSZ010000250.1 GCA_945906945.1 Akkermansia muciniphila | reverse complement strand
GGAGATTCAAAGCTGGGTGGGAGAGGAGTGGGCGCTTTTCGTGGCCGGCAGTTCTGGGTTTGAAAAGGGTGGGGCGGATGCGGATTTGTTTGAGAGTGAGATGGCCGGGGTCGGCGGGGAGCGGTGATGGAATGAGGGTAAAAACGGCTGACAGGTTTCGGGGCTGACGATGGATGAAAACGCGCTGGAGTTCCCGGCGTCCGGCCCTTTACAAGAAACGGATGGGACCACGCACAGTTGTTATCACCGGTTGTACACGTGGATTGGGGCGGGCGATGGCGGTAGAGTTTGCGCGGGCCGGATGGCGGGTTGCTGGATGCGCTCGGGATTCGAATAGGCTGGCGGCGCTGAGTGGGGAGTTGGGTGAGGAGCATTGTTTCACTCGGTGCGATGTGGCCGAGGAAGGGGAGGTTGCGGCCTTTTGTGCCCGTGTGCTGGGGTGGTTTGGGGCGCCTCAGCTGGTAATCAACAACGCCGCGCTCATTAACCACAATGCCCCGATTTGGGAAGTGGATGCGGTGGAGTTTTCCCGGGTGCTGGATGTGAACGTGAAGGGTGTTGCGGCTGTGATGAGACACCTGCTGCCGGCGATGTTGGAAAAAAGGGGGGGCGTCATCGTGAATCTTTCTTCGGGCTGGGGGCGTAGCACTTCCCCGGAGGTGGCCCCATACTGCGCCAGTAAGTGGGCGGTCGAGGGTTTGTCTCAGGCGGTTGCGCAGGAAACAGCGGGACGGGTGGCCGTCGTCGCATTGAATCCTGGGGTAATTGATACCGAGATGCTACGCAGCACCTTTGGCGAAGATGCGTCTCATTACCCGGATGCTTCCACTTGGGCTGGTCTTGCCGTGCCGTTCATTGCAAGTCTTGGTTTGGATGATAATGGGCGTGCGCTCACTGCGCCCTCGGTTTGAGCGTTAAATTGCGTGATCGGATGGGTGCGGATGGGTGCGGCCCATTGGCTCTTGCGATGTTGCGGATGCGTTGAATTTTGGCAAACCTAGGGGATGCCTGTACGTCGCTTTCTAGCTATCGCCTCCGCGGCCATTTTTGTATCAAGTGCGGAAGGTGCCCCCGCCTTGAAGGATTCATCACCGAGGCGATATGAGTTCAGTGCTCGGGCCAGTGACATTGATAAGCGTGTACAGGCGCATCCCGAGATTGATTTTTTGCTCGAATCAAAGGGCAAGCCGGCGGATTTGCAGCACGCCAGCGTGGATACCCGGGTCGAGCCGGTTGGAAAGTTGGTCGTCTGGTTGATGGGACACAGTGCGCCCCTGTTTGAGAGAGTCAACAGTTACGGACTGCACGCGATCCGGGTGCATTACGCGAATGGGTGGTTCGGCAAGTTTGGGAAAATGTCCCCCAGTCCGGACGACAAGCTGCTTGGCAAGATTAGGCTTGAGGCGGCGACAGGCGAAGATTTTAGCGACTTGGTGTCGATTCCAAAACCGGATGGAATGACGGAGCGCGTGTACCAGTTTCTGAAATGGCTCGCGAAAGAAAATCCCGGCGGCAATTGGGGGCAGTTTTTAAGCGAGGACGGCGAGAGCGTCGACTGGAGCAAGGTGATCGTCGCGGGAAGCTCCCATGGAAGCACCACGGCGGCCCGTTTCGCGAAGCACCAGAGGGTGGATCGGGTGGTGATGTTCTGCGGACCGCGCGACCAGTTTGAAACATGGCAGGCGCTGCCATCCATGACCCCGCAGAACCGTTTCTTTGGCTTTTCCCACGTGCTCGACAGCGGATGGAGCGGGATGCACTACTGCCGCTCTTGGGAACTGCTCGGGTTGCATCATTTCGGGCCCACGGTGAACGTTGACAGGGAGAAGCCGCCTTACGGACGGAGTCGGCGTCTTATTACCGATGCGGATGTCAAGGGTGACGACAAAAAGGCTCACAGTAGCGTCGTTCCGGGAAGTTCCTCACCGAAGGACGCTGAGCGCAAATTCCTGCACGAGGATGTATGGCGATATCTTTTTACTCAACCTGTTGAAGAGTTCGGCGCAGACACTCCCGCCGATGATGGGTGCAAAAAGAACCTCACGCAGTAGGCGGCGGCGAATGCGAACTGCGGGCCTGACTCGCTCGGTTAAAGCGCACCAGAAACCGGTCAGCCGGTGCGGCTCTATTTCAGGCTTGAGAGGTATTCCACTACATCGCGAAGCTCGCGTTTGGACAGGACACTCGCGAGCGGCGGCATTCCCGAGGGGCCAAATTCGCGCGATTTGATCCGTGCCTTTGGCAGCTTCTCGAGGGCGCCGCCGGGCGGCATCAGCGAAACTTCCGTGGGAGTTTCTCCTTTGAGGATTCCGGCATGCAGCGAATTGTCGTCAAGGGTGATCATCACGGTTTCAAATCCCTGCGCGATTTTCGCGTTTGGATTGACGATTGACTCAAGCAGGTACTCGCGATCGCCACGCGAGGCGACGTTGGTGAGGTTCGGGCCCACCTCCGCCCCCTCGTTTTTGACCTTGTGGCAGCGGGCGCATGAAGCCTCGATTTTCTCCATGAAAATCCGGTGCCCTGCCTCCGCGTTTCCGCCCTTGAGTGCAACTCTATAAGCTGCAAGCGGGTCAGCGGAGTTTAGCGATGCTGTGTAGGAGTCGAGCCGGCCTTTCAGGCTTTCCGCTTTTTCGAGCGCCTCCAACACCTCCACCTGCAGCGGTTCGGCGAGCTTTTTATTTAGCAGCTGTTGGGCGAGGGACTCAATGAGCGCATCGGCAGCCGGGTCCTTCAGTCCGGGAAGGGCACGTATGGCGGCCTGCTTATCGCCAACGCTTCCGGAGGCGAGGATTTTCTGGATTCCCTCGATCGCGCCCGGCAAACGAAGTTCGATTTGAAGGCGAATTGCCTCCTTGCGCAGCGCCTCGTTTGAATCTGCTGCTGCAGCCAGCACAGCCTCAGCGAGGCTCGAATCCCGTAATGCAGCCATGGCGTTCAACGCATCTCCCCTGAGGCTGGCGTTGAGTTTTGAGTCGCTCACCCAAGCCGCTAGGTTGACTCCACAGTCCTTGATCTTGTACTGAGAAACGAGTTTCAGAGCCGCGCTCCGCACAGCGTCACCTGGCAGCTCAAGAATTCTTTGAATCCTCGATCGAATCGCACTCGCCGCCACGGTTTCGCTGCGTTCGGGCAGCGGGCGGAACAGTCCAAAAACTCGGTCCAGGCGCGGCGGCTTCGCCCAAGTCGCCAGGTACTGGAGCGCCTCCACCCTTAACACCTCTGGCCCGCTTTCCATCGCAGCGAAGTCCGCAAGATGCTTCGCGTGCGCCTCTGACCCGAGACGGAAGTTTGCATTCAAAACCCGACGCAAAATTGCATCCCGTGGACCGGGCTCCTCCTTGCTTCCAGCGGGCAGCTTGCACACCTCTGCAAGGTTGGAGGCCAGCGTCGCCAATTTGGGCAGGGCAGCGTCCACGGATTCATCGTGTATGGCGCGTGCCGTCTCTGCGATGACAAGCGGGTCGGAGTCACCCAAGAACGCCGCGAGTTCGGGGCTCTTCAGCCGCCGGAGAGCCACAACCGCACCGAGGCGTACACCGCGGCTTTCACTTGTGCAGCATGCACTCAGCGCCGCCGGAGATGCGCATCCGGCCAAACCGATTGCAGCGGCATGCCGCAACACTGGGTCCGTGTCGTCGTTTTGCTTTAAAGTGTCGAGCAACGGCTGCACCGCCCTTTGGTCGGCTGCCCGGCCAAGCGTGATTGCTGCGAATGAGCGAACCCTCGGGCTTGCGTCTTTTAAGCAATCAACCATCGAGCTGAAAAATGCCGCAGTCCGCAGTGTTTCGGCGGGTAGGTCGCATGCGGTCTTGGCCGCCTGCGCCCGCACCTCTGGATCGGCATCTTTCATTAGAGCGGGGAAGACGTTTGCGGCGACGGGCTGTTTCGCGCGCGCAATCTGCCCGAGACCCCAGATCGCGTGGATGCGAGCGAGCGGAGTCCGGCCGCCTTTGGCGATATTTTCAAGCGCTTTTAAATCACCACGCGCCGCCATCTCAAACTGTGCCTCCTGCCGAACCCGCATGTCCGCATGTCCCATTAGCGCCGCGAGGTCTGCTAACGAGCGCTTTTCCATTCCATCCTCGATCAGCTTTTTTGTCTGGGCGAGCAGGGGATCGGATGCGTTCTTTCCCATCGATGCCGCAAAGATACGCCCTTTTCCTGTCATGCCCCAGCCGTTGACCCAGTCCAGAAGGTACAGGTTTCCATCGGTGCCAAATTCGACATCCGTTGTTAGAATGTTCCAGATTGGCTGCTTTGGCTCGGACATGGTGAACCCGGCGCCTTTTGGTTTGTTCGTCACCGACAAGATCCCGCTGCGGGCGGGGGTGCCGCTGAAATTCGCAAGTAAGAAGTGATCGTGCCATTCCTCCGAGAGGCCCGTGCCGGGATGGTACGTTAGTCCGCTTGGTCCGTTTCCGAGCACTGCGACTGGAGGTAAGTGGTATGCCGCCTGTCCGGGCCATGCGGGGTAACAAAGCCGCTCCGATAGCCACGGGCCGCGCCGATCGGGTTGATTGATGAACTGCCATCCAATGCGCCAACCGCTGTCGCTCTTTGGGAAAACATAAACCCAGCGCGCAGGATCACCGGCGTCGGAATTGTTATCGCCCGTAAACAGGTTGCCGAATTGATCAAACGCAAGCTCCTGGGGGTTTCGTAGGCCGAGCGCAAAGATCTCAAGGCGGCTTCCGTCCTGTTCGCACCGGTACACAGCGCCCGTCTCTGTGTTCTCAACGCGGCTGCCATCAATCGCCGTCGCATTTGCGCCGCGGTCGCCAACCGAGAAGTATAGACGTCCGTCGGGCCCCATTCGCAGTCCGTGCAAATCGTGCCCCAAAAATGCTGTTCTGATGCCGAACCCCTTCGCCAGGGAAGTCCGCTGGTCGGCGGTGTTCGAATTTTTCGTATCCTTGAGCAGCCAGAGATCCGGAATGGATGTGAGATACACGTTTCCTTTCCGAGCGAGCACGCCGGCGGCGATTCCGTCCAGCGGCCCGTTGAATCCTTCAGCGAAGATACTCGAGCTATCAGCCTTGCCGGTTCCTTTCGAATCCCACACCAACTGGACGCGCTCTGAGTTCTGCGCATTCTTTGCGAGATCAACTTTCGGGTCGCCCTTTAATATCGCTAGAAACGCATCAAGGTTCTTGCTGGAAAGCTCTGCCTCAAGCCACTCCATATGTGCTCGGATATCGCTTACTCCAGCGTGCAGTCTGAAAGTTTCCGCGACGTACCAGCGTCCCTTTTCGTCCGGTGCGAATGCGACTGGGTTCGCGAGGAGCGGTTCTGCTGCCCACAGTTGCAGGTTGAAGCCTGGTGAGATCTTGAAGCTTTGGATCGAATTTTCTGCTTCTGCGGACGCATCTGCGATCTTTGGTACAAACCCGCCTTGTTTTGCGACTTCAACTTGTCGTTCATCCCCCGCATTCAGGAGGCTTGGAAGGAGGATGCTAATGACACTGGATAGGATGCCTGTACGCTTCATGGTCAAAGTGGAGTGAGTGGTTGGAGGATAGGTTTTAGCGTTCTACGGAAGCAGGTTTTAAATTCGCGACTCATCATAACGCGCAGCTTTTCGTGAAATGCATCGCCCGCCTGTGTTCTGTCAGACGGTCGACGGTTTCGGGGGCGCGTCGGATTATCGGCGACTGCACCCGAGGATTCACCTCGGTTGGCTGCGCCAAAGAGTCGGTGGCAAAAGCGAAATCGCGATGAGCGCGAGCTGGCTGGCCACAAAGAGCATCAGCCAGTTGAAGGCTGCGGACATGAAGCCGTAGGAGTGCAGCCCGATGCCAAGAAGGTTCACGCCAAACCAGGACCAGGAGGTCACGATATTTCCTCCAAGGGCGATCGCCATCAGTCCGTTGCGTTTTGCGAGCCCCCCCCAGCGTGCATGCAGGAATAAGGCGTTCCATAGTACGATCATCAGAGCGCCGTTTTCTTTCGCATCCCACCCCCAGAAGCGGCCCCACGACTGGTCGGCCCAGATTCCGCCAAGGACCGTGCCGACCAAACTGAAAAGTGCCGCGAAGCATATGATCCCGTACACCATTTTCACGAGTGACTTCGCGAGTTCCTCGTGAAGCGCCCTCGTGAAAAATCCGAGCATCACATAGAGCGCTGCCAGCAAGCCTGCCACGAAGGTTGCCGAATAGCCGAGCGTCACGATCACCACGTGGGTGGCCAGCCAGAAGTTCGTGTCCAAGACCGCCTGCATCATCTGCATTGTGTCGCCGCTGAGCGAGAGATGATGCGCTATGATTAGA
>CAMDSZ010000249.1 GCA_945906945.1 Akkermansia muciniphila | reverse complement strand
CCTGAGGCATTCCGGTCAGATGCGCAGAGGCGATCCGTTTGTACTGGGTGAACAGGTTCTTTCCGTGCTTCGAAACTATCGCTGGCCCGGGAATGTGCGTGAATTGGAGAACGCGATCGAACGTGCTTGTGCGCTTTGTGAGGAGGGTGTGATTCGGGTGAAGGACCTGCCCCCGCATCTTTTAAACCAGGCGGTCGAGGCTAAGGACGCCCCGAGGAAATTTCCCGTCGGGTATACGCTTTCAGAGTTTAGTGCGGTTCAGGAAAAGCAGTACATTCAGGAAACGATCGATTTCAATGGGGGATCACGCGACTTGGCAGCCCGTATGCTCAAGGTCTCCGCTGCAACGCTCTATAGAAAGCTGGGTATCAAGGTTCAGAGAAGGCAGAGCGTGAAGTCTGAGCCGAAGAAAACCAAACCCCAGACGAAGATGCGTTCCAAGCGTGGGGTGATGGCGCCTTGACCAGATGTGCTTGAGGAGCGCGGGGGCAGAGTGGTTTTATTTTGAATGAAAAATGTATCCGCTGTACTCGGGATGATGAGGGAGAGTATGCGCAGCCCTGCCGTAGTTCTCCGTGAGTTTGGCGTTCCCAGCGTAGTGGTGCAGCCGGGCGAGGTGGATGTTCGCGAGCCGGCGGCGGAAGAGGTTTTGCTTGAGGTTGAGTACGCGCCTGTGAATCCAGCGGACATCAATGTGCTGGAGGGTAAATACGGAGCGCTTCCAACGCCTCCTTGCGTGCCGGGTGTCGAAGGTGTCGCACGGGTCGTGCTAAGTCGCTCAGACTTGATCAAGGAAGGCCAGCGCGTTCTTTTGCCAGCGGGATTTGGTTCTTGGAGGCGATGGGGCACATGCCTTGCGAGCAGTCTCGTACCGCTGGATCCAGATGTGCCAGCTGAGCAGGCGGCAATGCTCCGAATTAATCCAGCAACAGCTGACTGTATGCTCAGAGAATTTGTTTCGCTGAGTCCGGGGGATTTTATTGTTCAGAACGCTTCAAATTCTGGGGTTGGTCGTTCGGTGATTCAAATCGCGAGGGCGATGGGAGTGATGACGATTAATGTGGTTAGGAGGCCCGAATTAATTTCGGAGCTCAGTGACATCGGCGCAGACCAAGTAATCCTCGAAGGCGAGAAGCTTTCATCGCGGATTCTAGAACTCGCCGATGGACGCCCGCTAAAGCTCGGATTGAATGCGGTTGGTGGCGAGAGCGCACTTGGTATTGCAGGAGCACTTGCCGATAGCGGGACAATGATCACTTATGGCGCAATGTCGCGACAGCCGTTGCGCGTGCCAAATGGCTTGTTGATCTTCAAGAACATTACTCTCCGCGGGTTTTGGGTCTCGCGCTGGTATCGTGAAGCTGAAGCCCGAAAGATCTCTGAAATGTTTGAAAGGCTGATGAGCATGGCTGCAACGGGTGCTTTGCACACCCCGATTGCAGGGCGGTACACGCTAAATGAAATAGTCCCAGCCTTGGAGCATGCCCAGACTGACAGACGTTCTGGAAAGGTGCTGCTGTGCCCAAATCACAGTCCCAAAATTGTGCCCACGAAGTGAACCCAACTGCCTCTTCGCAATCAGAGCGCCGGACGATGCAAAAGGCAATTGGAGTGGCATTGTTGCTGTTTGTGATTTGCGGGGTTTGCCTCCATCGCTGGGGCCGGGTCGGGAAGCTGCCACCGTCCGGGGGGCTGTACTTCCCGTGGAAGGTGCAGCTCGATGTTCCGTTGTTCGCGCAGGCCGATCAAAGGTGGAAAGGGGATTTGCTCGGAACAACACCCAACACGCTTGGAGCCGAGGGATGTTCGGTCACATCCGCGGCGATGGCGCTCGCGTTTTACGGGATGGATGTAGATCCCCAGCGCCTGAACCGTTTTCTTGCCGAGTACAATGGCTACACCGAGCGAGGATGGCTCTATTGGGAGGCGGCTGCCGAGTATGAACCGGGCAAAGTGCGGCACGCTTACGAAGACCTGCCCAGTTTTCGTTTGATGGATTGGAGTTTGTTAAAGGGCACCCCTGTGATCGTTCGTGTCCGGCGGCCCGAGGGCGGAACTCACTTTGTGTTGGTCGTTGGGAAAAAGGGGTGGTGCTACATCGCGCAGGATCCTGGATCAGGCGGACGCGTTGTCTGTTTATCCGAATTTCATAGCGACCTAGAGGCGCTGCGTTTTTACGAACGCCTCTGAATAAAAAACCGCACAGAACTGCCGAAACTCAGGGAAGCCGCAGCACTACTTTAAGGTTTGGAGAAATATCTGGATGTCTGCCAGTTCCTGGGCGGATAAAATCAGGTTCATTGGAGGCATTGGAGAAGTCCCAAGGTTTTCGTACCCCTTGGCGAGAACCGCATTGGGTTCAACCAAGCTCTGCTTGATGTATTCAGGGCTTTGTCTCGAGGCGATCCCATCGAGCGCGGGTCCTACGGCGCTACCCTGACCACCAAGTGCGTGGCAGAGCACGCAGGCTGCGGTTTGGTGCTGACGGAAAACTTTCTCACCGCGCTGTGCATCGCCTGCGAGAAGTTGTGGTTCCAGGATTGGGATCAGTTCGGTTAAACTGACGTCGTCAAAACTCCCTTCACCGCTCCCAACGAACAAGATGTTGATGCTCGCTTTGGTACGTTCTCCACTGCGAAAGGTTGTCTCAACCAACTGCCAGTCACTTTTTCTTGTGATCTTCTCCGTTTCAGCGCGGCCGATGTGATCGTTTAAACTGAGCTTGCCTTTGATTCCGTTCGCCTTGATCCAGGCGGCGAGTCGGTACTCCGTGTTCGGCTTGATGTTGACCTCGCAGTAAATACTGGAGTCGACTGGCTGTGTCGCTACGGCTTGAATACAGCGCTCGCCGGAGTGGGCTGATTTCTTGTCGGTGGTATGCGACCATTTCACGGCGTCTCCCCGGCTGGCGTTGTTGTAATCACGGCGCTTCCATCCCTCGGGAAGGCCATCGCTGCCCGCCAACTCAAGGCCGGGGTTTGACAAGAGGTTTTGCCCCTCTGTGAAAGGAATGGCGTTGTGCCGCTTGCCAAGCATTTTCGCGGCTTCGAGCAGCCATTCATCTTCCGACCCTTGGGTTGATGAATAAATTCCGCGCGCGATTTTTTTGATTTCCTCGGTGGTTGGAAATTCCGCGAGTTTGCTCCAAGCGGCCAAGGTGTTGTGAGCGTTGGTGTCTGCAAGCACTCCAGCTGCAAAAAAGAGCTTTTGGGATTCGTTATCAGTACCAAGTGCACGAATCGCGTTCCGGCGAACGTCAGCATCCCGTGCGGACAATGCGGACCGGTGGGTTTCACTATCGAGTTGCTTAAGGCCCTGCAGGGCCCACAAGGAGTGCACGGCTGAATTTGTTGAGGCAAGTGAAGTGACGTTTTTACGCAGCGCTGGTACGGCCTCAATTCGGTTGGTTTCGACGAGGATTCTTTGGGCGGCTAACCGGCCGAATTGAGTGCTTCCTCCAAGCGCAGCCAGCAACGCCTCGGTGGTCTCGGTTCCGCCTGCTCTCTGTGTCTGCGGTTTCGCGTCTTTCCAAACCACCCTGTAAATCCGTCCACGGGAGTGATCTCTCAGTGGATTCTCATGCGCGCCTCCGGGACCTGTCACGGCCTTGTATCCGCCTCGTTCAAGGGATGGAGTCGGGTTGTGCTGGATGATAAAATTCTGCCAATCCGCGATCCAAACTGCCCCATCTGGGCCGACTTCCGCGTACACAGGAGAAGTCCATTCGTCGCTGCTTGCGAATAGATTCATCGCATCAAGAGCCTTGTAGCCGGCCCCGCTGGGAACGATTTTAAAGAGGGAAACGAGTTTCATGGTTGGTTCGCAAACCATCGCCATGCCCTGCATTCGTGGCGGCAACTGCTCGGAGTAAATAAACGAAGCACCAGCGGCCGCAGTATAACCGCCCATCACATCCACCTGTCGGAAATTTTCGGTGATCGGGTGGGCTTCACTCACTACGTTGATTTTTTTCGCACTCATCCCTTTTGAGGCGCCGAATGCTGTCTGAGGAATGCCTCCGTAGAAGATGGGCGCGTTATTCGCTGTTCCTCCAAACTGATCGCCCGCGGAATTGTAACCCTGGCCCCAGGTGTTGTTGCTGAATTGATGGAGGAATTCTATTTGTGATCCATCAGCCTTGAAGCGGTAGGTTCCCTGCCGGAATTCGAGGTTCTTGCCGTTAAGATTTCCCTTAAAACCTGAATATCCTACCGCTCCGTAGAGCCAGTTGTCGTATCCGTAATGCAGGTTGCTTGCCTGAGCGTGGGTGTCGCCGATGCCCCACACTCCTTCAAACCGCTTTTCGCGCACATCAGCAATGTCATCGCCGTTGGTGTCTTTGAGGAACAAAAAGTTTGGAGGCTGAGCCACCATGAGACCTCCATCCACAAAACACAGACCCGTAGGAATATTCAGCTTGTCCGCAAAGGTCGTGAATTTGTCGGCCTTGCCGTCACCGTCGGTATCTTCACAGATTGTGATTTTGTCGTTACCTACGGAATCAGGTGTGACGCCGTGTGGATAATCAAAGGTGCTCGCCACCCAACACCGCCCACGAGTGTCCCAAGTCATTGCAATTGGTTTTCCAATGTTTGGATCTTCTGCGAATAGTTCGAGACGCATGTCTGCGGGCACTTGGATCCGATCCATGGATCCCTTCAAGCTGAGTGGACGCTGAAAAGTCAGAGCCTCTTCGCGTTTCTCATAATTCGCCACGTTCTGATTTTTCTCACGAACTTCCTCCTCCCGTTGCGCAAGGAAAGCAACCCAATCCTTGCGGACTGAATCCGGAACTGCGCTCAATACGGCGTTTCTAATGGCCTCAGGATTTTGATTCTCGGGAATTAGTACGACGCGCTTTTCGGGGTGGAGAGCTGAAAAGTTTTCTTTTCCATCGTCACTGCGAACCACCACCACGTGATACAGGCGTCGTAAATCTGCAGTCAGCGCCTCCGCAGAGCTATAGTAGTCGAAATAAATCGCACGCCTTCCATTTTCACGCATTGCATTGTGGAGAGTGCCCGCCCGTTCCTGTTCAGCGCCGCTCGGGTCAACATAGGCGACGCGGATTGGTCCTTCGGCCTTGGCGAGGCAGCCGATGCCGAGAGTGAAAGAGAGAACGACGAGGGGTAAGCGACGCATGGAGGGGAGGGGGAGTCGGTTTAGTGGGTTCATGATAGCAAACGTCCCCGACCCTAGCGCCGAACACCGAGTTGGGCGCGGACATATTTTATCAAATATCGGACAACTGCCCCGCCGGGCTGTTGTCGCGGGATGGGAGCGGCTCCGCCCGCCGGCCGCTGGAAAACACGCCCTAGCCTGAGCTTTTTGGGCGGTTCATCGAAAGAATGGAAGTCCCTCTTGTGATGATGGTTCCGCCAGTAATGACGCGCTTCACAGGATCCCCTGTCTTGGGGCATTTGGTCAATGGAGCGTCTTTCATGCTCTGCTCGTATTCAAACTGGCGAGGCTTTTGGCCCGCCTTCTTGGGGATGGTTTCGTAGACGTATGTGGCCATGACTCAATGAAAGCAGATTTTAGCGGATCGCTTCAAGCGCAAGTGCGCCGCATCCAATGGCTCCCGCGTCATTCCCAAGCATCGCGGGGAGCAGACGTAACTTCTCGTGGACGACGCGCGAGGTACGGCCTCTGATAGACCGTTCGAGAGGTTCAAAGATCAGGCGGCCCGCCTTGGCGACACCGCCGCCGATGACGATTGCGTCGGGATTAAGAAGCCAAATCACGTTTGAAAGCGCCGTGCCAATTTCATCCCCGACGGCGTCCCAGATCGCTTTTGCGACGGCGCACCCATCCTGCGCGGCCTTTGCAAGGTGTTCTGGGGTGCATTCCGGGCTGGGAGTGACGCGGTTTGCGGCTTGGTAGGCCTCCTTTGCGCGTTTGCTGATCCAATGATTGCCTACGTAGCTCTCAAGACATCCGAAGTTTCCGTAAGGACCTTTTGCGCCCCGGTAGTCGATGCTTGTGTGTCCGACTTCTCCAGCCGCAAGCTGCGCGCCTCTAAATAGCTTTCCATCGAGAATGAGACCCCCTCCCACTCCGGTGCCAAGAGTGATGCAGACAGCGTGTCTGGTGCTAGCCGCAGCGCCGTATTTCCATTCGCCGTAAGCCATGGCATTCGCGTCGTTTTCCAGAATCACCGGGACGCCAAGGCGATCTCCTAGAATTCGGCTGACTGGGATTTCATCCCAGCCACTCACATTGGATAGTCCATGGACGATGCCGTGATTGCTATCGACTAGTCCGGGTAGGCCAATTCCAACGGGGACAAGGCTCGGTAGCGAACTGCAAAGG
>CAMDSZ010000248.1 GCA_945906945.1 Akkermansia muciniphila | reverse complement strand
TCCATTCTGAGGACAGCGTCGTCCTCATACACAATCCCTGCGTACGCGTGCATCGCGATTGCGAGCAACCCATCCGTGTATTCCTGAATCGTCGGCTTCGGGCGCTGCGCCTCAGGGATGGTGTAATCCGTGCGATAAATATCACCACTACAGCCATGGGCCATGATTCCGACAAATTCAGGATGCCCTTCGCCGCTGGATGGTGCAATGCGCGCCCTGAGTCCGTCGCTGAAAAGCCCGAAGTAATCCGCACTGATGTCCGAGTCTCCGAAGTAATGCATCGAAAAGTTTCCAAGCACGCAGATCGGCCGTCCACCTTTGCTTTGGACTGAAAAGAGGGACAATTCCGGATCCTTTGGCCCGGCCTCACTCGTGACATCATCCCAATTCCGCCCCGCATGCATGTTTGCGCGGACGGTCTTGTTTCCAAATGGATCCTCCACGATCCGATCGGGGCGGCGAATCCATTGGCGCAAAGCCGTAAAATCCGCAGCATCGGCGCGCGCGAATCCCACACGCGCAGGCTCCAGGTTTTTTGCCGCCCGTTCGATGGCCTCCAGGATGCTGGCCCTCAGGAACGGCACATAATCCGGATCGGCATCCGTACCCAGGCACCCCATTGAGGCCGGCGCGCTATGGGAGTGGGTGGCAGAGATCAAGATGCGATCGGCCCGAATATCCAGGCGCCGGTTTGCCTCGTCCTTGACGCTATCAAGAAAAACGCGGCCCATCATGCAGCTATCAACCACTACAATCGCAATCCGCTCCTGCTTGTCCGAGAGAACCAAAGCCCGTGCGTTCACCCGCGTCTTCACTGCCGACAAAGAGCGGCTTAACATTCCCCCGTTAACAAGCACCGGTAGCCTCGGCGGCGTGACATCCACGACCGCACTTCCCGCCTGCAGCTCAGCCTTGAGGGAAGCGTTAGATGCCGCGAGAAGAGAAATACAAACAAACAGGGGGGCGAATGTTTTCATAACGATCTCCCGACTCTACCTTCCGAATAGCATGATTTTCAATTTATTAAAGGCAGCCTTTTCACCGAATTGGAGCACGCATTTTCAAATGCCCGCCCCCACGTTCTAAACATCGTCTTTACATCTCGACTATCCGCGTGATCCCGCCATTGACTTGTGAGCCATGGATAGTTTCCAGGAACAAATGCTCAGAGACTTGGAGGAGATCGGCCGCACCCGCATGCCATTCGGCAAGTATGGTCCAAAGCACTACCCACCCGCGGGCCTCCCAATACACGAGCTTCCATCGGAGTACCTGGGTTGGTTCCTCAACAAAGGTGGCTTTCCAAAAGGCCGCCTCGGAGTCCTCCTAAACATGGTCTACCAAATGAAGGTGGATGGCTGCGACGGGGTGTTTGATATCCTCAGGAAACCCGGCGGCAAAGGACCGCGTTAAACAGGCCTCCGCGCGCCCACCTTCGGAAGTTGTTTGGGAAGTGTGCGGCATCCACAAAGCAATCCAATCTCCACGTCGCACGGTTTTTGAAGCATGCTTATTTTTCTACTCAGTGCGGCGATCGTTCTTGTCTTTCAGTGGCTGGTTATCTCATTCGCGGCAGTTCGAGCATTCGACTCTTCGCTTCTGGCCGCGGTGAGAATTCTTGCAGGTCAAATGCTACGCTGGGTAAATCGCTGCGAGCGGGCTGTCGATCGAGTCAGCGCGATCGCTTCACCAAACGAAGCGTTTCACCGGTTTGCCCTTGCCTGTGCCTCCACACGCGTTGAGCTCGAAAAGATAATTACCGCCTCCCCACTGCTGGAGTACGCGAATATCGTGGTACTGGGAGAGATACTGCATGCCGCGATTGCGAATCTCCGGGAGGCTGAGATTGGATTCGTGAAAGCGCTCAGAGGAATTAGCCCGACCGTGGAGCAAGCAGGCCAAGGGCTCTCAGAGACTGAAAACATTCGCGCCCGCATCAACACGACGTGGAACGACTACCTCGCACTTCACGAACAAAGAGAATGCGCTGCAAGACGCATCCCTGGGAGCGCGTAGCCCCAGCTGCGCATCGACTCCCCAAACACCAAAGACAATCCATGACAGCGCCCAGCTCCTGCTGGATGGGATTGCCCCAGCAGAAAAGCACGCAGAGAAGTGCCTGTCCCCACGAACCTCGACCGTGGAGCAAGCAGGCCAAGCGCTCTCAGAGACTGAAAACATTCGCGCCCGCATCAACGCGCCATGGAACAACTACCTCGCACTTCGCGAACAAAGAGAATGCGCTGCTATACGCATCCCTGGGAGCGCGTAGCCCCAGCTGCGCATCGACTCCCCAAACACCAAAGACAATGCATGACAGTGCCCAGCTCCTGCTGGATGGGATTGCCCCAACGAAAAAAGCACGCAGAAAAGTGCCTGTCCCCACGAACCTTTGGGCTCGGGTGCGTCGATGCGCAGCTGGGGCTACGCGCTCCCAGGGGGGCTTTTGAAGGGAGGCTCTTTTCTGCGCCCTGAGCGTCGCGATAGCCTGCCCCTCCCCGAAACCTACGGCGCACTTGCCGGCAGCCACTGCACCGCATCCACAATCACATGACCATCCGTGCCAGCGTTGCCGATTTCCACCCAACCATCTCTCCCTGCAACAAACTCGAAGATACCGACCACATGAAACGGGCCGTCCCCCTTGGGCTTGAGCTTCTGATTGACTAAAACCGTTGCCTCTCCGCGCGCATGGCGCACTGTCACGGGCACGTTTGTCGCGCGGTTCGCATTTTCACCGTAAGAAACCGCAACCCGATAACGACCCGCCGTGGGAAGATCAGGCGTAAATCGAGCAGACATTGCCCCTTTGCCTTGGTTGCCATCGTGGCGGTAACCGTCGCCGACATAACCCGGCGTCGTATGCCCCGTTGAATCGAATCCTTTCAGAACGGCCTCAGAGTCGTCCAAGACCAGTCCAGCCAACGCCGCCTTGGAAATCCCATGGCCGGACGCCGCCGGTGGCGCAACAAAATCGAGCACCTGGCCGGACGCCATCAGACGCTCCTTCAATGCGTCATAGTCGATCGCCTGCACGGAAGTCCCACGCTCGATCGCAAGCCCCGCAGCCGTGGCCGCAGATTGACCAAGCACCATGAATACGGGCTCCATGCGGATGGACCCGTAGGCGATGTGGCTGGCACTCATGCAGACGGGCACCAGAAGGTTGGTGCACTCGGACGCCTTTGGCCGGAGGCTGCGGTAACTGATCGGATACGGCTTACTGCCCACCTGGACATCACCCTCGTTGCGTACGAACCCCTCCTTTGTCACGTAACGCTGAATGTGGTGGGAATCCATGTTGTAAGCTCCCATGCCCACAGAGTCCTCAATCACCTCAGTGCGGCGGCAGTTTTTCTCGGACATGACATAGTCCGAAACCATGCGCCTCGCCTCCCGCACATAAAGCTGCCGGGGCCAGTTCCCGTTTTCTGTAAACTCGTCTTTGGCCAGACCGAAGCGCTGGTAGACAAGACGCATCTTCTCCGGCACGCGTGGGTGATGCGCGTAGGTCCACATCAAGCCCTTCTGCCACTCCTCGTGCGCACGCCAGATCTTGGCGCGAGTCGCGTAATCAGCCTCGGCGTAATCCCAGTTCTGTCCGATAAAATCTGTGCTGATCGCCTTGTTGTTATTGGTGTCGGTCTTGCGGTTTGGCATCGGAGTCGGAGCCCAGGAGTCGCGTTCGTCGCCCGCCTCAACATTTCGAAGCGCAAGCTCAAACCAGCGCTCGTCGTATCCAGCGGGCTTTTCCCAAGCGCGACGATTTTCCACGGCGTCGGTTGTGCACATGCGGAAGTTGTACGCCTGCACCTTTCGGTCACCGGCACCGTCGGGCCCCGGAATTTCATTCTCGATACCAGGCAGCAGACCGCTGGATGGGTCACCCTTTTTCACATAAGGATCGACCTTCACCTCGAACTGATGATGGATGTCGTGCCCGACCTGCACTCCGTTGAGCGTTTCCCCGTAAGTAGAGTTTGCTTCCCGTCCAACGTGATAGCTGACTCTAGCTCCGGCCATCAGATCCCCTTCGTAACTGGCATCGATAAACATCTTGCCTGAAAAACTACGTCCGCTCTCCATCACAATTTTGACAATGCGCGCCCCCTCCTTGACCACGCCGTTCTTCAAGTCGAGGCGTTCGCCAAAGACCACGCTGACCTTGCCGCCTGCGGCTTTGAGCATCCGGTCGTACACTTCCGTGGCGACGTGCGGTTCAAAAGTCCACATGGTTCCCTCGTCTGCAGTGCTGCCGTTGGGGCGGCGCTCAAAATAAGAGGCGCGGGTTTGCTGCCTCCACTTCGAATCGTCGGCGTAATACTCAAAAATGCGGGTATAAAACTCGCGGGACAGCCCGCCGATCGCACGCTTGTTTCCAATGTCGGTGGCGCCGAGACCACCAGTTGTGAGGCCGCCGACGAATTTTGTCGGCTCGATCAGCACGGCAGTATGTCCCTCTCGTGCCGCCTGAATCGCCGCAGTGATGCCGCCGGAGGTGGCGCCATAAATCACGATGTCCTCAGCGCGAAGTGTGCGCGTGAGTCCAAGCATCGATGGCAGCATGCATATCGCAAGGGCTAGAGTGTTTTTCATAAGCGTGTTTTACGGTAAAAAATGCGTGGCTTGCCGCTGCTGGCCTGACAGGGACCCGGCCAACTTGAGACTGCTCGACTCCGCCGGAACCGAGTCCACTGGTAATTACTGCCCCTGCCCTTTCGTGGGCTTGGATCCGGGAACCACTCCGCCACTCGGATTAAGCCGCTTCCACCAGTCGGGCCCTTCGGCTTCGATTGACGCGTTGTGGGTGAGTAGACGTTGTTTGAGCTCCACAAACTCAACGGGCCTGCTTTCCTGCAGGTCGGTTGTTTCCTGCGGGTCTTTGTTCAAGTCGTACATTTCAAAAGTTTGACGACTTGTATCTGACAGGATTTTCAGGTCCCCGACTCTCATCGCGATCTTGGCGTTGGGGGCCATGTCGAGGCGCCAGAAGAGCGGCTGCGTCCGTTCGACATTTTTGGAAGAGGACCGAAGCAAAGGGAGTATGTTGACTCCATCTAGGGTGCGGTTGCCCAGCGAAGCGGCATCTACGCCGGTCAAGGCAAGCACGGTGAGGAGCAGATCGCTGCCTATGACGGGGACTTCGAGCGTGGAGTTTGCTCGGATTTTTCCCGGCCAGCGGACGATCCCCGGCACCCGGATACCACCCTCGTGCAAGTCGCGCTTGCGTCCTCGCAACCCTCCGGTGGAGCCGCGCCCGGGGGACTTGATGCCGTCGCCCTCGGGGCCGTTGTCGGAGGTGAAGAACACGAATGTATTTTCCTCGAGCTTCAGTTCACTAAGCGTCTTTACGAGTTGCCCGAAGGCCGCGTCCATCTGAGTAACGTTGGCGTGGTGCTCGCGCTGCACATCGTCGGCAAGCTGCGGATACAGGGCTTTGAATTTAGGGTCCGACTTGATCGGATAATGCGGCTCGTGGGTCCAAACGGTCAGAAAGAATGGTTTGGCCGGATCCCGCTTTTCACGAAGCCAGTTCATTGCCTCCCCCACCACTAGCGGCGCGGAGTAGCCTTGCATTTCACCCACTGGCGTTCCGTTGCGCACAAAATTTGATGGATTTTCATGGCTCGGAGCCGCGTTGTTCTGAGTGGCCATCCACCAGTCATAACCATGGTCTCCGGGCTGCGGTTGGGCAGGGTTGTTGAACAAGCCGTTGAGGTGCCACTTTCCGGTGTGCGCTGTGGCGAATCCTGCCTTTTGCAAAAGAGTCGGAAGAGTCACTTCGCTACGGCGCAGGTGCACCTCTGAGTTTTCCGCCAACCAAGTATAGACTCCATTCCGGTAGGGGGTGCGGCCGGTGAGAAGAGCTGAGCGCGAAGGACTGCACACAGCGCTCGCCGAATAACACTGAGTGAGACGAACCCCTTGCTTGGCGAAAGCATCGAGATTGGGCGACTGGATGACGGAATTGCCGAAACAGCCCAGGTCTCCATACCCGAGATCATCCGCAAGGAAGAGAATCACGTTTGGAGGTGCAGCGGGCAGCGGAGCTTCCAGAAAAAGCGGAAGTAGTGTGGCGAAAAGAAGGGAGCGCATGGGAAGGTTTGATCTGGGGTGTGTAATTTAAACTTGTGACCGCAGGCAGCGCATCATCTTAGACGCATCTCGCCAACTGATACCTAAAACTGCAACTTTTTCTAGTCAGCTCACTGCATCGGAGCAACCGTTCCCCGCCTGCTCAACGCCGCGGCAACAACGGAACAAAGCTCTTTGTTGTGATCACGACTGAGACGCTGCATTCCTTGCGGCTGGCGACTCACC
>CAMDSZ010000247.1 GCA_945906945.1 Akkermansia muciniphila | reverse complement strand
GGGGATCTTCCGCCCTCTCGGCTCAAACGCGCGCAGATGGCGGCGGAAGATTTGGTCCGCCAGCTCAAGGGCGACCGCGTGGGTCTGGTGGCTTTTGCAGGGTCCTCCTTCCTGCAGGCGCCGGTGACTGCGGACCATGCAGCCGTGCTGACTGCCATGCAAGAACTCGGGCCTGAACTCATCCCGTTACCCGGAACCAACATCGCCAGCGCGCTGCGGTGCGCAGAAGAAGCGTTTGACCATTCCGAAGGCGGACAGCGGGCGCTTGTGTTGATCACAGACGGGGAGGAATTGGAGGAGGACGCCGTGGCTATTTCTCAGGAGCTTTCCGCTAAAATGCGAATTTTCACCGTAGGCGTGGGCAGCCCGGAAGGCGCCGTGCTTGCGGTGCCCGCGCCGCAGGGGGGCGGGATTGAATACATCAAGGATTCCTCCGGCAACGTGGTGCAGTCCAAACTGGACGAGGGAAGGCTGCGGCAGATCGCTCAAGCGGGGGGCGGTTTCTACACAAGGTTATTGTCCGGCCCCGCGGAGATGCGCAGAATAGCGCTGGAAGGAATCGCCGTCATGGACGAACACGAAGTGCAGTTGGAAGGTCGATCAGTTGCGATAGAGCGCTACCAATGGCCGCTTGGGGCGGCGTTGCTCTTGATCGCTACAGGGTTTCTCATGAGCGAAGGCGTCAGACGCCGTGCAATCGCGCTGATTACCATCGGGCTGTTTACTGGAGGCATGGCGCACGTGCTGCAATCCACTACGGCGAGCGCAGCGACGAATATTGCAGCAGCGACGAACAGTGCCCCCGAAGGCTCCCCAGTAACGACACGCCCGACAGCGCAAGCGGACGAGAAAAAAAGTGGCCGCGCCCTGTATGATGCCGGCGAATACGCTGCCGCGCAGGAGGCGTTCAACGCGGAGTTGGCCGCCGACCGTGATTCCGCGCAGCGCGCCTTCAACCTTGGAGCTGCGGCGTACAAAAACAAACAGTGGGCGGAGGCGATCGATGCCTTTGGCAAGGCACTCAATTCAAAGGATCCAACGATTCGCAGCCGGGCCGAGTACAATTTTGCGAACACCCTTGTGCAACAGGCAAGGCAGGGACGCCGGGGCCAAGACACCAACGCGCTGCAGCAGGCCATCGACCATTACGAGGAATCCATCCGTCAGGATGCTTCATTCGAGGACGCGGCCGTGAACCGCGATTTGGTAAAGAAAATACTCGCCCAACCCCCACCGCCACCTCAGCAGAAAAACGAGAAGAACGACAAAAAGGACAAGAAAGACGACAAGGACAAGCAGGAGAACGAACAGGACTCCGAAGGCGAGAAATCCGAGTCCAAAGACGGGGAACAAAACGAGCAGAAAGACTCCTCAAAACAGCGTGGCTCCAAGGATCAGAAGGATTCTCAAGGCAAAGACCAAACCGGCAAGCCCGAGAACGATCCGGGTGATGGGGAGAAAAAGGAACCAAAAGATGGCGAAGCTCCGCCAACAAAGGAGGAGGAAAACCCCGAGCAGAAGGAACGCGGCGAACTCAAGAACGTCCCCGCTGAAGGTAAGGACGGCAAGCAGGAGGAAAAGAAACCCGAACAGCAGCAGGGCGGTGATGGGAAGATCACCCGCGAACAGGCGGCCGCGCTGCTGGAGGCGCTGCGCAGTGAGGACAGAAGAGTCAACCTGTGGGGCACCGAGCAGCAAAAAAACCCAGCCCGCTCAAAAGAGGGGAAAACCTGGTGAGCCAAAGTCCCGCCATAACGGGACTGCAATCACTCCAGTCGCTCCAGTCGTTGACGACACGCCGCACTTCTCCCGTACATTCCTTGGTTTCCAAAATGACAAGCGCCCAGCCCAGCCCCAGTAAGAAGATTAGCTTCACACCTACGGGAAGACTTTCTCTTTCGCTGCTGCCGTTCCTCTGGGCCTTGTGGGCTTTCGCAGTAGGCGCGGGATGCGTTGCGCCAATCCAATCTTTTGCAGCGGAAATTTCCGTCACCGCGGCGCTGCAGCCCCCCACGACAACCGCCGGCGAGCCCGTCCAACTGGCGCTTACTGTCAATGGCTCGCAGGAGCCGAGACAGCCCCCTGAGCTGAACATCGAAGGGGCGCAGGTGCAGTACTTGGGGCCCTCGATCCAGACGACTCTGAATAACTTCGAACTCTCGGTGAGCATCACTCACCGCTATCTGGTCTCGCCGACACGGATCGGTGAAATTTCAATTCCACCGATCCCAGTGCAGGTAAAAGGGCAGCGCTATGAAACCCAACCCATCGTCTTGCGCGTGCTGGATGCCGGACAGGATCCCTCGCAGCAACCAGGAGCGATGCCGTTTGTGGAATGCGAGATTCCCCGCAGGCAGGTCTATGTCGGGGAGGCTTTCCCCGTCGAAGTCCGCTTGCTGGTCCCAACGGAGGTACGCTGGAGAATTGAACGCCTGCCCCAGTTCGAAACCGATGCCTTCACCAAAGTCCCCTTTCAACAGCCGCAGCAGCGCCAGCTCGTCAGGGACGGCCGCGAATACGACACGCTCTTTTTCAAGACTGTTTTGACCGCCATCAAAAGCGGCCAGGTGCCTCTGGGCCCGATCCATTTCAATATCCAGATGGCCTCTGCCCAAAAAAAGCGCAATGCGAACCGGGGCCCATTCGGCGGAATCTTTGACGGGTTCCCATTCGACAACCAGCCTACCGTTTTACAGGAAAAACGACTCTCCCTCGGAGAGCACCCCGTACAAGTCGCCGAACTACCCGCAGAGGGAAAGCCCGAGTCGTTTCGTGGCGCGATCGGCCGTTTCCGCTTCAGTGCCAACGCCGCGCAATCTCGCATCAAAATGGGCGAACCCTTGGTCATGACGCTGCAGATCGAGGGGGAGGGCAACTTTGACCGAATCGAAGCGCCGCCCATTAAAAACCCAGACGGCTGGCGCATTTATCCCCCGGAGATCTCCTTCTCCAAGTCCGACGAATTTGGTTTCCGAGGGATCAAAACTTTCAAAATCGCGGCTGTCCCGGAGACAAATCAATCGCAATCACCCGTGTTTGAATTTGCCGCGTTTGACCCAGACTCAGGAAGTTACCAGACCCAGCAAAGCATCCCCGCGGGCTTAACTGTCGACGGCGCGCCAAAGGTTGAGCAGCAGAAAGTCCCACAGGAGACCGCAGCAGCTCTCCCGGATCAAAGCGCCAAAAAGCAGAAGGAACCCGCGGTGGAAGAGGCGCCGCAAGCGGCCCCAGTCCTCCTGGAGAACGCGCAACCAGCGGTGGATCGTCACGAGTTTTGGAAAAGCCGTGAGTGGTTTTGGGGCATCCAGGCGGCGCTCGGTGCCGGCCTTTTACTCGGAGTGTTCCTCAGATGGAATGCGCGGAGAATTGCGAAGGCGGGTCCCGCTCCGAGACTTTTGCGCGAAGCAACCCGCATCCAGCAGCAACTTCTTTCAAGCGCGGAGCGCGAGTCATTTTTCAGGCAAGCAAAACGCGTATTGCAGCTGCGGGCAGCGGCAAAAAACGGCCTTCCAGCGGATGCCATGGACCTCTCGGATGTTTCCAGCGCCCTCTCTCTGGATGAAGCTCGAGCGAGTGACCTGCGCTGGCTTTTTGATGCGGACGCCAACCTGAGGTTCGGCGGGATGAAATCACATTTGGAAATTAAGGGCGAGGAGCGTGAACGCGTGCGGTCCCTGCTGGAGGCAATCTGCCGATGAATACTCCAAAAGCCGACTCGCCCCACCTGCCCCGCCGTTCGCGCGATAGGATCCACACCCGTCCTTTCTGCGCAGCGGTGGCGATGCTGTTTTTGAGCCTCCTCGGATCAGCGACTGCGCTGGATTCAGCGCAGTCGGCTTTTGAAAAAGGGACCACGTTATTTAAGGAAGGAAAATTCGCCGAAGCTGAGCAGGCCTATGAGCTAGCGCTTATCGACGCGGATACTGCATCTGTGAGGTTTAACATTGCCCGCGCACGGGAATCCCTCGGCGACTCGGCAGGAGCCATGCTGGAATGGGAACGGGCCCTTCGCATCGACCCCGGCCACAAGGAGTCGATCAAAGCGCTGGAGGACGCACGCCGCGCCACAGGCGCAATCACACCGCCACAACATTGGTGGAGCGCGCTCCGCAGTGCGAAAACTGTCGGCATGGAATCGTGGTTATTTGCGGCAGGCCTTTGGGCCTGCGTAGGGGCGTGGGGAGTTGCGTCCTTGGGGCGTCGTCCAAAACTCGCGGCATTGATCGCGGTCTGCGGTTCCTGCATAGCTGCATTGGGTGGGGCTTGGAAATACGACGCCGCACTGGAGGCAGACGCCGCGCTCGTGCGTGAACGCAGCGTGACGGTCCGCGGCGCGCCGGCTGATCCGGCGCGATCACTGGGGGAATTGCCGGTCGGAAGCCGACTACGGATTCTTGGCGAGAGCGCTGGCTGGTTTCAATGTGCCATCCCGGGAATCGGCACGGGCTGGCTGCCGTCGAAAGCAGTCGAACGCATTTCGAGCGGCACTCCGCTGGGAAACTGAGAGCCCCCAAAGACGATCTCAAAAAGAGCGTCCAAAGGCCCGGATCTACGAGTCGCCCCCGAACTATTCGAATTCGCGATAGACCACATTTCCAAGTCGCTGCTTCTCCTGCTCAGCTGCCGAAAAATCTTCCTCGTGGTCAAAGTGAATGACCCTGCTGCCGCTGGATTCAAAGTCAAACGGCACATGTAAGACACCCTGCAAGGAGTCCTTGATCTTCGAGTGCAACTCCGGAGGCGCAAACAACAAAAGGAAACCGCCTCCCCCTGCGCCCGTCAGCTTTCCGCCGATCGCGCCAGCCGACCGCGCTTGATCGTACATCTCATCGAGCTCTGAGTTGGAAATTTTAGCGCCAAGCGAGCGCTTCAAAACCCATGCCTCGTGCAACAAACTGCCGAACTTTTGAATATCTTCGCCGCCGGATATGATCCGGAGCGCTTCATCCACCATCCCGCGCATCTCCCGGAGCTGACGATCCTTTGTGTGAAGCGAATCCACATACGTGCCTGCGATGTCCGATGCTGTCCGTTTGATCCCCGTGTAAAACAGCAGCAAATGACTGGAGAGCTCTTTCAAGCGGTCTTGCGAAATGATCACTGGCTCAACGGAAATCCCGCCGGATTCGGCAAACACGACCCGATTGAATCCTCCATAAGCGGCCATCACCTGGTCCTGGGAGCCGACCGTTTCTTTGAGGATGTTCTGCTCGATGTGGATGCTGTCCATGCTGAGCTGCTTTTTCCCAATAAACTTCCCCTGCAACGCATGAAGCGCATTCAGCAGACCCACTGTGAAGGCTGAGCTCGAGCCCATCCCGCTTCGCGCGGGCAAGTCGCCGTCATGGTGGATTTCCAAGCCTCTGCTGAAATTCAGATGCCGCAAGGTTTCACGCACGGATGGATGCTGAATCTCATCGATCTCATTGCATCGTTCTATGAAAGAATAGACGACTCGGATTCTGTGCTCGAAAAACGGCGGCAGGTACCGGCAGGTCAGGTAACAGTACTTGTTGATGGTCGTCGCTAATACCGCCCCCCCGTTCTGCCTATACCACCCTGGGTAATCCGTGCCCCCGCCAAAAAACGAGATTCTGAATGGAGTGCGCGTGATGATCATGGGGATGGAAGACTCAACGGTCTCCAGCTCTCGAAGAGGACTCAATGTCTCTAAACAACTGATGTCCTTCAACCAGCGAAGACGGGGTGCCAATATCCACGAATGGCGCACCGGATTCAACCCCCAGAAATCCCCTCCTCACCCAGTCTGGGAAAACCTCCCTCTCCAAAGAGACGGCGCGCCCCGCTGGAATCGATTCAATCCACTCCTTTTGGACAATGTATTTGCCAGCGTTGATAAGCCCCGGCGTACTCAAGCCGTCTTTCTCGTGCAACCCGAGAATCCAACCGGTGTCGCTGATCTCGACGCGCCCGTAACGGGCCGCATCCCCCACATGCGCCAACAACATTCCGGCGCCCGCACCGCTTTCACCTACCGCCTTCCAAAGAGGAAAAAATCCGGCGCCAAAAAAGGAGTCGCCGTTCAAAATGCTCGCATAGCGGGTTTCCACCAGAGGCAGCGCCTGCCTGATCGCGCCGCCGGTTCCAAGTGGAGTCGTCTCGCAAGAATAACGCAAACGGAGCGCGCCGTAAGCCTCGCCGTACTGGGCCGACACCATTTCCGCCCGGTAGCCCGTGCAGAGTACCGCAGAGCGGAACCCCTCTGCCAGCAGTTGGTCAAACAGGTAGGAGAGGAAAGGCTTTTCGGCGACATCGGCCAACACTTTCGGCCGGTCTGCAACAACCTCTCGCAAACGAGTCCCCA
>CAMDSZ010000246.1 GCA_945906945.1 Akkermansia muciniphila | reverse complement strand
CAGCAACGCAGCCCGAGCCGCCTTTGACAGCAGGAATGAGGTCATTGGCGAGTTCATGCGGATCAAGCAGCTCCCGCTGGACATGCAGGATCGTGTTCGGGACTACTACGCGTATCTCTGGGAATCGCGTAAGAACGTCTCTGATGCCGAAGTGCTCGGCACCCTTCCTAACGCTCTTTCGATCGATGTGTTGGTGTACCTGAACAAGGACATCCTCGAGAAGGTCGAGTTTTTCCAAGGGGTCAAAGAAATCTTCATCCGCGAGGTTGTCGGAATGCTCACCACAGAAGCATTTACTCCGGGAGATTACATCATCCGGGAAGGGGAGTTCGGCACCTGCATGTATTTTCTCACTAATGGCACCGCGGAGGTTTACGTGGGCGACAACAAAGTAGCCACGCTCCCGACTGGATCACCGTTCGGTGAAATGGCCCTCGTGTCCGGCGACAAGAGAAACGCCAGCATCCGAGCAGCGAGCTACTGCGACGTGTATGTGCTTCAAAAATCCTCTTTCGACGTACTGCGTTCCCGCTACGAAGACTTTGACCAACGCGCCGTTGAGATTACAGAAAAACGCGCCGCCGCAAACCGCAAGGCCAAGGCTGATCGCGAGGCAGCAGCCGCAGCGAAGCTTGCAGCAGAGGCAGCCGCCAACACGGACAACCCTCCAACGCAGAACGCCTAATTGGCGATCAAGGACGCGGCGGGCCAATTCCCGCCCGTCCTGTGTGTTGAACAGGCATCACTGAATCGGCGAAGACAGACCTAGACTAGTCATCGGATTCCATTCGGGCTTGCGGAAACCATGCTAGCGGCGTCTTGAAACGATACTTGCAACAAGTATTGCCCCAGTGTCATCAAGCCGTCCGCGGTTCAAGCCAAGACGAACGTTGATACTAGCGAAAATCCCGACAGGCCTCGCTGCAAACCGTTACCCATCGGATCGCGAGCTTCAGGACTCACTGCATCAAATAACAAAAGCGTGAGGCAAGCGTGTGCGAGGTGAGCAGCAACCATCGGCACATATTTCCAGACGTCTGGTCTCTGATTTGAGAGGCGCCTCGCCTGTCCATTCGCTGAAGAGCGCGCACTGAAGACTCCGGCCATAACCAATCGAAAATAGATCACGCCACGTTAGGCGCATCAATGTCCGTGCCCATGGTCGTTCCAACGGGCGAGACTTTCCTCGTGGAAATGCCGGCTTTTTATCAACTGAGGAATATAGCCGTAGCGAGGGCTAAAAAGATAAGCGAGACAGAAGAACGCCCCCAACACCAGTACGATGCACGCCCCGGATGGGACCCCTATCCAATAACTCAACCACAGACCAGTGACTGCGCCGATCATGCCCAGCACGCCGCCGCCCCAGAGCATCACTGGAAAGGAATCACACAGGAGATAGACGGTCGCGGCAGGTGATATTAGAAGCCCGAGAAGGAGAATCACCCCGACCGCCTGCAGAGAGCTAACCATCGTCAACACCAGCGCCACCACCAAGACCACGTTCAACAGCCCGGTCCTGATGCCTTGGCTGCGTGCGACCGCAGGATCAAACAAAAGCAACTGCAGCGGCCGCTCCAACGCCACGAGCAACGGCAGAACAGCAAGCGCCACGCCGTATCCAACCCAGAGGTCTTGGTTGGATACCCCCAGAATGTTCCCGAAGAGATAGTGCATCAGAGACACGCGCACTTTTACAAAGTGCAACAGCACAACCCCGGCGGAAAACGCTACCGTATAAAGAACACCCAACGCCGTGTCTTCCTTCACACGAGAACCTCGTGCAAGGATCTGCGCACCGAGTGCAACCATCAGCGCTGCGCTCAAGGCGCCCACAAATAATCCAAGCGGCGCCAGATTGAACAGCAGCACCCCGACGGCTAGCCCGGGCAACAGCGAATGAGAAAGTGAATCGGCCATCAACGCCATTCGACGCAGCACTACAAATGCTCCGAGAAATCCATTCAAGAATCCGATGACCACGCATGCCACCAATGCGCGCTGCATGAATGCGTGTTGAAAAGGTTCAAATAGGAAGTCCATGGCTGAGTCCCGAAAAAACGCGCATCCCGTAAGTGCGCTCCAAATTCTGGCGAGTAAAGGTTTCCTTAACCGGACCATCGGCTATCAACTCCCCATTGAGCAGAATGACGCGATCAAAAGTATCCTGCACACTGGAGAGGTCATGGTGTGAAATGAGCAACAGCTTTCCCTGGCTACGAAGAGTGCGAAGCACCTCCCTGAGCGACTCCATGCTGGGCTGATCGAGGCCCGTGAAAGGTTCGTCCAAAAGCAGCACATGCGCTTCCTGCGCGAGAGCACGTGCGAGAAAAACACGCTGCTGTTGTCCCCCAGAGAGCGCCGAAATCTGCCGGTCTTGAAGGGGAGTCAACTGCATCGACTCCAACGCGGATTCGACTGCGGCTTCATCGCTTGTTGAAAATCGTTTCCACCAACGCAAACTCAAATACCGCCCCATCTCCACAACACCGCGCACCGTTGTGGGAAAGTCCCAGTCCACCATTTCGCGCTGCGGCAAATAGGCGAACTCTTGCGACGCTCCGCTCATGCGCTTGCCATGGAATAGGACGCCTCCACTTTCGAGGTCAACAAGACCTGCAATCGCCTTTAATAGCGTTGATTTTCCAGCGCCATTGGGACCGAGCACGGCGACGCTTTGTCCGCATGGGACTGAAAAATCCAAGTGATGAATTGCCGGTATTCTCCGGTAACTCACTGTTAAATCACGAACCTCAAGCGAATGATGACTCATGGGAAAGGCACGATGGCTTGAAGTGTTTGCCTTGCCCACACGCTACGGTCGATTTCGTCTCCCTGCGGAGTGATAAGCTGCAATCGAAGCGCGGATTGTTCCTCGTCCTCCCATTGCGCGCGCGCCTCCAATTCAACTCCCTCCTGCGGAAAAGGAATGTCCAAAGTCACAGAAACGCTTGCGGGTGGACGCTCCGCAAACCAGATGCGTTTACCCGAGTACAACAACTCCGCGCTTTTCGCCGGGCGAGAGAAAGTCATTTGCAACGGGAGCCTGGATCCTGCACTCGGCGCTGACGCGGCTGGTGACTCCTGCGCTGGAGAGGCTCCATTTTCGACGGAACGCGTGATGACGCTCAATGGCCAGCTCAACGCCAGCAAAACGCAAAGCGTGAACGCTGCGCGTAATAGCGGTGAGCCTTTCATGAACTACTTCAACGCCTCCACCAATGTGTTCACGTTGTGACGGAACATGCCGTCATAGGTTGCGGCATCGCCTGTACCGAGTCCATCAGCCCACAGTTGTCCACCCAACTTCGCGCCCGTGCTCGAGGTGATTTCTTTGAGCACCTTTGGGTTTACGGAATCCTGAGCAAAGACCGCCTTCACTTTCTGTGCCTGAACGGTCTCCAGCAAGTCCGCGACTTTCTTTGATGCCGGCTGATCCGATGCAGTCAGCCCTTCAACATAAAACACCTTGAACCCAAAATCCTTCGCAAAGTACTCAAAAGCTTCATGAGAAGTCACAAGCTTGCGGCGATCCCGTGGCAATTCCGCGATTCGTCGCTTCGCCCATTGTTGCAGGTCCACCAACTCCTTGTCATAGACGGCAGCATTGCTACCAAACAGAGCCTTGTGCTCGGGCCGTAGTTTGGAGAACTCATCTCGAATGACCCCGACAGCCTTCCGCATATTCTCCACACTATGCCACCAGTGTGGGTCCTCAATTTTCTCATGCTTGTGTGGCTCGGCCTTGGCCCCCTCGCCATGGGAATGCGCCTCCCGCTCGACCCACACCGACGAAATCTGCGCGCCAACCTCAATGACTCGCCCTTTGCCGGAAACCTCACGCAGCTTCCCGACATACCCCTCCATGTGTTTTGCAGAGAGCAGAATTACATCGGCGCTGGAAACCACCTTCAGATCCGAAGGTCGCGGCTCAAACTCATGGGGGTCGGCCCCAACAGGAACATGACCAATGGATTTTACTGCGTCACCGCCGACCTTCTGCGCAATCTCATTCAGGATTGTTGAAAAAACCGACACCTTCAATGGCTCCACTGCCTCCAGGCAAACGGCGCTTAAGAAACTCAGCACAAGGCCGAAAAGCATGCTCTTCATAGCTACCTTTAAATTCAGGCAAACCCGGCCTTGTTGCAACTTAAATGCATGAGGCAGCCCAAAGACACCGACGCCTCTGCCCCCAAAAGCCGCCCGTCCAGATTGGACTTTTGGCGCGTCCATAGACAAGGTGCATGGGTGTTTGACCAGTTGAAACTCCCCTCCCTTGCCCTAAGCCTGCTTTGGCTATTGTTCTGCACGCAGAGTTCAGAGGCCCAGTTTTTCGGGATGCCACCAAAAGCCGAGGCAACCCTCATCGCGGACACAAAAGAGGTAAGCCCAGGACGGCCTTTCACGGTGGGGATCCGTTTCAAGGTCGCAAAAGGGTGGCATTTGTATTGGAGGTTCCCAGGCGATTCAGGCGCAGCGCCGGAGGCCCAGTGGACGCTTCCAAAAGGCATTCACGCAGGCCCCATTCAGTGGCCACTGCCGCACCTGCTAAAATCGGAGGGAGATTTGTTCACACACGTCTACGAAGGCGACCTCCTTTTACCGGTTGAATTCACCACCGAGCAGACTCTGGAAGGGAACTCCATTGAACTAAAAGCGGCCCTCAAATGGTATGTATGCGCAGAGACTTGTCTCCCGGGTGATGCGGAGATTTCGCTTTCGCTTCCGATATCCAGTGGTGAAGCGCAGCCTGCCAATCAAGATCTCTTTGCCGACTGGCGCGCCAAACTACCAAGAAAAGACCCGGCGCCATTCAAAAGCGATTGGACCCGCACGGATGGAGCAGCGTTTCTCACACTTGAGGGCATCAGCGATTCGGATGCTGTGGAGGTTTTTCCGATTCCTCCGCAGGGAACCACGGCCGAGCATCCGGAAGTTGAACCGCCCACGGCCGCGGGTGGCAAGCGGTACAAAATCCGCTTCAAGACTGAATCTCCGGCCCGCGAACCTTGGTCTGTGCTTGTCGTGGTGCAATCTGCAAACGGAGCGCGAAACGGATGGGAGATTTTGGCGACGAGCAAAGCCTCGCCCACAGCGACCAAGGATCAATCCACGGCGAAAGGGAGTGTCGCAGAGAGACCCTCGCGCCCTCTAGCGGGGGTACTCTGGGCAGCGTTCCTCGGCGGACTGCTGCTCAATCTGATGCCATGCGTGCTTCCGGTGATTGCGCTGAAAATATTCACCTTCACGCAGCAGGCGGGGCAGGACCCTCGAAAAGTGTTACGCCTTGGCCTGTCGTTCTGCGCCGGAGTGTTGGTGTTTTTTCTTGGGCTGGCCGCCGCCGTGATAATGCTACAGCAGGCGGGCCATACTTTGAACTGGGGGTTTCAGTTTCAAAACCCATGGATTCTTTTGGGGCTAATCAGCGCTTTATTCGTTTTTGGTCTGAATTTGCTGGGAGTGTTTGAGATTACACTTTCAAGCGGAACAAACCAGACACTCAGCCAACTTGCGTCCAAAGAGGGACACTTAGGCGCATTCCTTCACGGGATGTTCACAACACTGCTAGGAACGTCCTGCACGGCGCCGTATCTGGGCGTCACGCTCGGCTTTGCGGTAAGTCAGCCTCCGGCAATCGTCGTTGCGATTTTTCTGACGATCGGCACTGGGATGAGCCTGCCATATCTCCTTTTAACATCCAACCCGCGCCTGTTGCGGTTGCTGCCAAAACCCGGAGCCTGGATGGAACGCCTGAAACAAGCCATGGGGTTTCTCATTCTGGGAGTCGCAGTGTGGCTTCTAGACATTCTTGGCATGGCGAGCGGCGTTGCTGCGATTTCAGGCGCATGCGCGTTTCTGTTATGCTTGGGGATCGGTTGTTGGATGATTGGCATCTGGCGCTGGCGACTCTTCACACTTGCACTCGCGCTCTTGCTGGCGGCGATCGGTTACCGCTTTTTTCTGCATGGCCCACTGGGCGCACCGATTCCCGGGGCGAACTCGCTGCGCGACGCATCCGACGCGGCCGGCTGGCTCCCGTACTCCAAGGAAAAACTAGCGAGCGCACTCGCTGCAAAACAACCGGTGTTCGTAGATTTCACCGCCGACTGGTGTTTGAATTGCAAGGTGAATGAAAGGGTGACCCTCTCAAACTCCGAGGTGCTTGCCGCCTTCCGGGACAAGGGCGTAGTCATGCTCAAGGCCGATTGGACTCGGGGCGACGCATCGATCACCGAAGAGCTCAACCGATATGGAAGCGTTGGCGTGCCGTTCTATCTCTTGCATCGGCCCGACTCGGAGGAGCCCGTGACCTTCCCTGAGATCCTCAGACCGCAGATG
>CAMDSZ010000245.1 GCA_945906945.1 Akkermansia muciniphila | reverse complement strand
TCTCGCAAACGAGTCCCCAGACCACCCGCGAGGATCACAGCCGTCAAGTGATCTGGGAAGTTCACGGGCTAGACGTTCTTGTACTGCCCACGCCCGAACATCTGGTAGCCCTTGATCAGCTCGGGGATCCCGAAATCAAGCGAGCGCTTCGCCTCGAAGCCAGCCTCCTTCAGGCGTTGGTTGGAGACAATATAGTTGCGCTTGTCGGGGTCGCTTCCGACTTCGGCGTAGTGAATGTAAAAATTCGGCACAAACTCCTTCACCTTCTGCGCCAGTTCAGCCTTCGAGAGATTGGCCGTCTCAAGCCCGACATTGTAGGCGCGGCCGGACATCTTGTCGGCGTTCCCGATGCAATGAACAAAGCAATCTGCAACATCCCGCACGTGAACGAAGTTGCGCTTGAAATCCTTTTCAAAGATCACCAGGTAGCCGTCGGTCACGGCTGCGTAGACAAAGTGGTTCACGAGCAAATCCAGCCGCATCCTGGGCGACATGCCGAAGACGGTCGCCAGCCGCAGAGTGATTGAATTGGGCGAATCGAGCAGTTCCAACTCCGCCTGGCACTTGGTCTGCCCGTAAACCGAGATCGGTTCCAAAGGCGTTTCCTCGGTGCAAAAGCTTGTCCCAGACTGCACCCCGTACCCGCTGTTGGTATTCGGATACACCACCAGCTGTGAAGGGCTGCGGAGACGGTTAATCATCCGGATGGCGTCGAGATTGATCGACTGTGCAAGAAGGGGGTCGCGGTTACAAGCGGGCATGCCGACCACCGCCGCCAGTGGGATGATGACATCAACATCCCGCATGAGGGATTTCAGGGCTGTTTCATTCCGACAATCGTCGCGGACGAATTTAAAGCGAGGTTCCGCGCACAAATGGTTCAGATTTGCGGGTCCGAATGTGAGGTTATCCAAGGCAACCACCTCATTCCCCGCCGCCAGAAGGTGCTGACACAACGTCGACCCGAGGTAACCCGCAGCACCAGTGATTAAAACTTTAACAGCCATAGTTGCTTGGCTACTGAAAAGACCATCCCGTGTCCAACTAATTAGCGCCCCTGGGAACCCTGCCAAGCGCCCCCCTGGGAGCGCGTAGCCCCAGCTGCGCCCAGACACGGGTTGCACCAAAAAAGGGTGCAGCAGCCACAGGCTGTGAAAGGGCCACAGGCTGCGAAAGGGCCACGGCGGAGGCGACATCCTGATGTGAGCGTGTCTGCGCAGCTGGGGCTGCGCGCTCCCAGGGGGGACCGTGATTTGACTTGGTTCGATTAAACCGCGCCTTATCGCCTGGGGAAACCTGCGGCATTTCACTCCCAATCATCCCACGCGCTTTCAATGAAGCCGACAATGTTCACCTCACTGACCACCGGAAGACCCAAGCAGAGGCGCTTTGTCGCAAAAAAAGCCACCTTCACGCACTTTGTACGATTGCGCATCCTCACGTTTACACACAGCGAAAAATCAGCAACCATCACAGACATGAACGATCTTATTGGGCGCCTTGAAAAGGCAGCTGAAACGGGAAACCTGCTCGCAATGAGCGCTCAAAACGCGCTTCAGCTTCTGGCGAGCTCCAAGGACCCCGTTGTTGCCGACAGCATCGCGGAGCTGTTGGATGCGGCGAATTGGACTGAACTCAACGACCGCTTTTTCAGAACACTGGCATTCGGCACCGGCGGCTTGCGCGGCAGGACAATCGGTCGGACTGTCACAGTCGCCGAGCGCGCACATCCTCAGGCACTTGGGCGTCCGGAACATCCCTGCGTTGGGACCAACGCAATGAACTTCTTCAACGTCTCCCGCGCAACCCAGGGGCTCGTCGCGTATCTCAGAGAGTTTCACACCAAACACGGCCACCCCGGCAGGCCGCGCCTTGTAGTCGCGCACGACACCCGCCATTTTTCACGCGAATTCGCGGCGCTCACCGCGAAGGTTGCGGCGGAAAACGGAGTCGATGTTTTCCTTTTCCAGGGACCTCGATCCACCCCTCAGCTTTCCTTCACCGTGCGCGAACAGGATGCCCAGGCGGGCATCGTCATTACCGCCAGCCATAATCCCCCGCACGACAATGGCTACAAAGTGTACTTCAACGAGGGGGCACAAGTGGTAGAACCGCATGCAAACGGGATCATTGCCAGGGTGAACGGCATTCAAACCGACGCCTACACCCCGCTGCCCTCTGAACGACACGGAAGCGTCACGGTTTTGGGAGCGGAAAACGACGCTGCTTACATGGCGCGACTCGAAACCCTCGTGCTCGACAAACCCATGGTCGCAGCGGCAAAGGGCGTGAAATTCATCTTCACCTCTATCCACGGAACCGGAGGAATCATCATCCTGCCGATGCTACGCCGTCTCGGCTTAACCTGCATCACCGTTCCCGAACAGGAGATTCAGGACGGAAGATTCCCGACGGTGAAAAGCCCAAATCCGGAAAATGCCGAGGCGCTTTCGCTGGCAATCAAACTCGCTTCCGAACAGAACGCTGATGTGGTGATTGCGACCGATCCTGACTGCGACCGCATGGGAGTGGCAGTTCGCAACCGCAGCGGTGGCATGGAGCTTTTCAGCGGAAACCAAATCGGCTCCCTGATGGCCTGGTACCGGATCCACAAGCTCAAAGAGCAGGGGGTCATCACCCCAGAAAATGCGGAGCGCTGCGTGATCATCAAAACCTTCGTCACCACCGACCTCCAGAAAGCCATCGCCAACGCGAACGGGCTCAGGTGCGTCGAGACCCTCACCGGATTCAAATACATCGGGAGCAAACTCGGTAAATACGAGGCAGCCCTCCCCGCCGACATCCGCGCCGGATACCGCGCCCGCTCCGAATCCGAAACCCGCGCCGCGCGTCTCCAGCACTCCAGCTACTACGTCTGCGGCGGTGAAGAGAGCTACGGCTACAGCGCCGCGGATTTCGTCCGTGACAAGGACGGCAACGGCGCGGCGATCGTTTTCGCCGAGGTCGCCGCCTATGCGCACTCGCGCGGCCTGACGCTGCCGGAATTGCTGGATGAAATTTATGCGACGTACGGCTTTTATTGGGAGCAAAACGGCTCCCTCACCTTTGAAGGAGCCGAGGGCGCCGCACAAATCGCGCGCCTAGTGGAGTCATTTGCATCAAACCCTCCCCGGGAGATGGATGGATCTGCGGTGATCAAGATCCAGAATTTTGCAAAAGAAGAATTCATCGACGTCGAAGGCGACCGGATTCCGAAGGAGAATATGTTGATGCTCGAGCTCGAGGACGGTCGCCGCGTGGCCGTGCGCCCATCGGGAACCGAGCCGAAGATCAAGTTCTACCTCTACGCCAAATCGACACCCGAAAACGGCGCCAGGTTTAACGCCACCGAGCTCGCAGAAATCAAGCCGCGCGTGAAAGCATCGCTGGAATCCCTCTGGTCTTGGATTCAGGGCGATGCAAAGAAACGCGTGGGATAGATCCTAGGCGCGGCAGCCCACTCCGCAAATCTACTGCTCTCGCCGCACAAAGTGGTTGAGTGCATCGACGGCGCCAGACTCGTGCTGCCAGCGGATGAACCCCGCAATGGCGGCACTCAGGTAATGTTTTGCCTCGGCGACGGCCGTCCGCAGCGGCAGACCACTGCCCAAACGCGCAGCGATCGCTGCGGAATACGTACAACCAGTGCCGTGAGTTGAAACCCCGCGCACAAAGGGAGCCTCGAACCAGCTTTCGCTTCCGTCCCGCTCGACCAGCAGATCGGCTGCAACCTCCCCGCCCAAATGACCGCCCTTGATCAAAAAAGCGGTTCCGAACTCACGGGCCAGAGAATGGCCAGCCTCCCGCATCTGTGAGCGGTCTGAAACTTTCGACCCCAGCAAAACCTCCACCTCGTCGAGGTTTGGAGTCACCAGGTCTGACATTGGAAGCAGGCGCAGGCGGTATACCTCGAGGGCCGTGTTCTCCATGAGCGAATCCCCTGAAGTCGCAACCATCACGGGATCCACCACCAGAGGAATTGAGCGGTTGGAAGCGGCACGGCACGCCGACAACGCATCCACCACCGCATTGAGCGTTGCGGCCGAGTAGAGCATTCCGGTTTTAATCGCTGCGATGGGAAATCCCTCGAACAAAATCCGGATCTGCTCCGAAACCACCTCGGGCGGCACCGGGTGGATGGCGGTCACACGCCCAGGGATCTCGGCCACGACACAGGTTACAGCAGTCACGCCATACACTTCCAAAGCGCTCATGGCCTTAAGATCCGCCTGAATACCGGCACCGGCGCTGTTGTCGGATCCGGCCACGCTTAAAACCACGGGCGGGGATTTCGGGCGGAGATCTGTGTTAGGCATCAGCTCTTTGTCTAAACGCTCTATCACCCTCCAAGCAAATGAATGTTCCGGGGTTGTCATGTTGACCGTTCATCGTGATAAACTCGGCTCCCGTCCAATTTATGCACCACCCTGCCGTCACCCTCCCCGAAGTCCTTTCACGCCGCTCATTTCTGGAACGGTGCGGGATGGGGTTTGGCATGCTTGGGCTCGCGGGACTTGCAAACCCAGGGCTTCACGCCGAAACGACTCTTGGGGTGAAATCCTCAATGGGAGCAAAGTCATCTCATTTCAAGGGAAAGGCGCGGAGGGTCATTCACCTGTTCGCAAACGGCGGCCCCTCGCAGGTGGACACGTTTGATCCAAAGCCTGAGCTAACACGCCTGCACGGAAAGCCGCTGCCCTCTACAAACCTCAAAACGGAACGCCAAACCGGAGCAGCTTTCGGGTCACCCTTTGCATTTGCCAAATACGGGCAGTCAGGAATCGACGTGAGCGAGATCTTTCCCAACGTCGCAAAATCGGTGGACGAAATGGTGGTGATCCGCTCCATGCAGGCGAACGTGCCCAACCACGAGCCCTCGCTGATGTTGATGAACTGCGGCGAAGCGCGTCTTCCGCGCCCAAGCCTTGGCTCCTGGATCAATTATGGTCTCGGAACCGAAAACGAGAATCTCCCGGGTTTCGTGACCCTTTGCGCGGGAGGCTATCCCACCGGCGGTGCGCCGAACTGGCAGTCCGCCTTTTTGCCTGCGTCGCTTCAAGGCACCTACATTGACAGCAAGCACACCGAGGTGGAGAAGCTCATCGAGAACGTCCGCAACCGTTCGCTCTCGCGCGAACAGCAGCGCTCGCAGCTCGATTTGCTCGCGACTCTCAACCGCATGCACCAAGCGCCCCGCGCTGAGGATGGTCAGCTGGAAGCTCGCATCCAGGCCTTCGAGCTCGCTTACCGCATGCAGATGGAAGCCACCGACGCATTCGACCTTTCAAAGGAGCCGCAATCCATGCACGAACTCTACGGCTCCTCCACTTACAGCCGTCAGTGCATGATCGCGCGGCGGCTCATCGAACGGGGCGTGCGCTTTATCCAGCTATGGCATTCCCCCGGCCAGCCTTGGGATGCCCATGACGAAGTCGAGGCGAACCACCGCAAGCTGGCGCGGGAAAGCGACCAGGGCACGGGGGCGCTACTGCTCGATCTCAAACAGCGCGGCCTCTTGGACGACACCCTGGTGGTCTGGTCCGGGGAATTCGGCCGCACACCCGTGGTGGAACTGCCAATGCCAGGATCCAATTCCGGAAAAGTCAACGGACGCGACCACAATCACTGGGGCTTTTCCGCCTGGATGGCCGGAGGCGGAGTGAAGGGAGGGACCATTCACGGCGCCACCGACGAGTTCGGATTCAAGGCGGTGGAGAACCCGGTCCACGTCCATGATCTGCATGCCACTATCCTGCATCTGCTCGGCATGGATCACGAAAAGCTCACCTACCGCCATGCCGGGCGCGACTTTCGCCTCACCGACGTGCATGGCAAGGTTGTAAAAGAAATCCTCGCATGAACTTCGCCCGCCTAAATCGCATCTCCAAGATTACCCTGGCGGCGATGGCCTTGTCGTCCCCAGCGTTCGGCGCAACTGCGTCCGTCGCTGCAGCAACCGCCGCAGCAACCGCCCCAGCCTCAACTCACGCGGCGAGTCCACCAGATCCAGCGAAGCTCGAGTTTTTTGAAAAGTCAGTGCGTCCCCTGCTCGAGACCCACTGCATGGAATGCCACAGCGCCTCAAAAAACAAAACCAAGGGAGGCCTTTCGATGGAGACCGCCTCCTCCATGCTCAAGGGCGGAGACACCGGCCCCGCACTCATCGCAGGTGCCCCTGAAAAGAGCCTGCTCCTTCAAGCCGTTTCCTACGCGGACCCGGACTTGAAAATGCCTCCGGAAGGCAAGCGTCTTTCCGCTGAGCAGATCGCCGTCCTCACGCACTGGATTCAAACCGGCGCAACCGATCCGCGCGCGGGCAAGCCTCCCGGCCCGGATCCGGAGTTGGCGAAAAAACACTGGGCGTTTCA
>CAMDSZ010000244.1 GCA_945906945.1 Akkermansia muciniphila | reverse complement strand
GCTCTTCGCACATCATCCACTCGCAAAGTCCGAGATCGGAGTCTGCGGTTCAGTTCGCGACGTTCAGGGGGCGTAAGAATCAAACGGTTTTTAGTCACCTATCAACACAAGCACATAGTGTATCCGATTTCAATGGTACAATGCACTAGAGCGCTGTTTGAGTCCTGCCAGTGCACGGCTCCTCTTGACGATTCCCAAGCCTCCGGGAGCGAGTTCATTTGATCCACTCGATGGGAATTTCTGTTTCAAGGGGTTTGAACTCAGGGTCACCTGTGATGAGTTTTGCGCCCCGCTCTTTTGCTAAAGCCGCTGCAAATGCATCCGCCAGACTCAGGCGAAAGCGTGATTTGAAGTCAGCCGCCCATTGCGCCAAAGACCGGTCGGCAGGATAAAAATCAATGGGGAGAGCCCGCAACTCTCGCTTGACCAGAGCCCATGCGGCCGCGCCGTCCTTTCTGAGGATCATGTAATTTACCTCGGCGTAGTTCACCTCAGTCATGAGTAACGGCGAACTGGATTCATTTGCCCTCTGTAGATGGGCAGCAACCATCGAACCGGAGGGCTCGCCCCGTAAAAAGGCTAGCAATGCATAGCTATCGAGAACAAAACACGTCTTCACGTTATCTGTCCTCTAGGTCAGATTCCCGACGTCGATGTTCCTCCCATTCATCTGAAAAGGGTTGTGATTCAGGCTTGGGCTTTAAAATTCCATGGAGGCGGGAAATGACCTGGTTTGTGACGGGTTTAAGGAGAATGCCTTCAGGTGTGGCCTCTACAATCGCCTTCGTCCCGCTCTCGATCTGAAACAGCCTGCGTAACTTGGCGGGGATCACTATCTGGCCCTTGGTGGTGAACGAAACGGTCTCAATTGCGGATGTGCGATTCACAGCAAAAGTATAACTCTACAAAAAATGTAAGTCAAATAGCTTAGTGTTGGAAGCGGGCGTTGGGGTGGGTGCATTCGCCTCTTTTCTTTCTAATCATGACTGCAGAGAACCTGTGCGTGAATAGCTCAAGTCGCTGCCGGAAAGTGAGCGGCGGGCGATTGGCGAGGATCTGAAAACTTTGCAATTCCGCTGGCCTCTTGGAATGCCGCTGGTTCGGAGTCTGGGAGACGGGCTATGGGAATTGCGCTCGAATTTACCGAATCGAATAGCCCGCTGTCTTTTTTATGTGCCGTACGGACGAATCGTGCTGCTGCACGGATTTATCAAGAAAACGCAGAAAACACCAACCGAGGACAAGGCTCTAGCCTTTAAGAGAAAAGATGCACACACCCAATTTGACTCCCGCCAAAAAACCGCATGATGTAAGCACTCTAGATGATTTCCTTCTTGAGGAAGGTATCCTTGAGGAAATTGAAGCTGCCGCTATCAAGCGGGCGATAGCCCTCAAGATCGTTGACCTCATGCGTGAAAAAGACGTTCCAAAGGTTTCGATGGCGAAGCAGATGCGAACCTCGCGGGCGGCACTAGACCGACTGCTCGACCCAGAAAACACATCTGTCACACTGGCAACTTTGACGCGTGCAGCACACGCGCTCGGCAGGAAAATCAAAATCGATCTGGTGCCTGCATAGGGAAGAAGCCCCCGCGCCGACCGAACACAGAAACGCCATGAGGGTGTGGGAGGGAGGGATCGAATTTGGAGAATTTGGAGAGGTATGTGAGAATGACATGGTTTCTTTGGGAGAAAAAAAGTGTCTGTCCCCTGCGCCTTGTCCCCTGCGCCTTTCTCCGGACCACCCGGAGTGACGAGCCGTTTGTAAGGCCACGTCTTGCCTTCATCATCGGACAGCGCGGCAAACAGACCGGCCCCGTGGAGCGTTCCCCCCTGAGACGGAGAATCCATGTCATTCGGCTTTTTCGCGTTTGCCGCAATATCGGTGAAGGAACAAAAGAACAATGGACCCTCATTCAACTGCATGAGCGCCTCACGCTGCACGCTGCTGATGGCCGGAAACTCGGTGGGCTGGTGCGTCCACGTCAGCCCTCCGTCATTGGAGAAACTCGCGAGGGAACTAGGGGTCAGTGTTCATTTTCTTTCAGCCATCGGTTGCCCAGCGGTCCTTTTCCTTCGCCGCCTGAAACGCCTGCCACTGCATGTTTGCAGGCGTGTCCTCCGCTCTCATATACGAAGGGCTAAATGATGGGCGGTCGCGTCAGCCAAGTGGTATCTCTGAGCTGAAACACTCGATTTTTCCATTGGTCCTCGCTCACATTGGCAAGAAACCACTCAAGCTTCTGGGCGATCAGACTCCGATTCGGTTGGCGCAACGCAATCACCACGACGCCAAAATGGGTGGGATAGACATTCGGAAAAGTGTGGAAGAAATCACGGTCCGTCGTGAGGACCACAGCACCCGCTTCAATCGCTTTTTCCGCAATTACGGCATCACTCGCGCCGAGCAACCCTATAACCCGCAAATCAATCACCTCGTGCCGCTTTTCCTCAAGAAAAGCGGTCACACTTCTTGGAAAATTCTCATCCAGCAAAAACTTCACGCCACGGCCTCGTAGCTGGATATTTGGTATTCACTTGCGTCCTTCGCGAATTCCAGAGCGGCGGCAATGTCCGCTCTCGTGACCTTATAATCCTCCTCGATGTGCTCCATCAAATCACCGCCAGCAAGGGCTCCTAAAAGCGTTGAGACCAAAACGCGGGTTCCCCGAATAACCGGCTTGCCGTGACAGATCTGCGGATCCATGGAAATTCTTGGGTTCATGGCATACAGGATAACCGATTACACGCCTGAAGTAAACCTACTGGTGCCAGTAGTCAGATCTGGGTCGGTTTAAAATGAAATCGCTTTTCGCTCCGTTTCTGCAACTCGCGCGCGCGGTATCGTCGCGGGGTGCGCTAAAACCGCCCCTGTTCGACAAACGCGTTGTCGCAGTTTGTTCGCATGTTCACGAACAGATCGTCCTGGAATGGGCGCGCGAGGGTACCATCGAGTGTATAAGGCTGGGATTCCGGACAATCCGCTTCACCGAGGAGTATGTGTTCCGGTTTCTGGCGCGCGCCGCACAGCGGCACATCCCCCGGCGCAAACGCATCAACGGCGCCCGCAAACGCAAGCCGGTCCGCGGCACTCTGACTTCACGAACGGGACGCGCGCAGACCGACGAGGAAGCCGCACCGTAAAGTAAGTTAGGAGGGCGTTGGACGAGATGGCGGCATCCCCGCTCGCAGGCCGCACAATTGAACGCCGAACGCCCCGTCTACGAGCGGTATTCAGGCGGGGCGACTCGGCTCACCATCCGTCACTGTTTCGACGCGCTGATTTATTTGGCGGGGCCCCATTCCAGCTGCACTCGAAAGCGGCGCAGTAAATCAAACGGACTAATGGTCGGCACATCAAACGCACGACACACATTCACCAATGGAACTTTGGTGGTTCTAAAAGGGTCGTACTCCTCCATGGTCACCACAACGCAGTCATTGGCTTTTGCATAGGCGGCAAGCCAGCCATCTGCAACTTGTTGAAATTCGGCCTTTGCTATATCCCGAAAATGCGACTGCGCTACCACCCAGTTGAGCATCTGGGAGTAAGCCGCAGTGACCTCCGCCGTTGAAGTAGCAGCGAAAGCACTCGGGCCAAACTGATTTTTCACCCACTCAGCTAGGTCATCGCCACCACGGAGTATCTCGTTCTGCACCTTGTCGATACTGCAAAGACGCCCATGCTGTTGGTGCCAAATCAGCATATCCCAGGAGCCCGGACAGAAATCGAAAGCATAAAACCTGCGCTTCGCTTGAATGAAGACATTGGCATCGAGCACAAACTTTTCAGGAGTTGCACTCATGCCCTGCTAAATCCCAACTGCTCGGAGAACTGATCAAACGTTTTTCCAGACAAACCGGTTAGCCTGTATGCGTCCCGATAGAGCAGTCGCCCCTCGCGCGCGGCGCGAATTACCGCTCCGCCGAACCGATGCCCCACACGAACCTCTTGCGTGCGGTAAAAATCTCCACCCCCAGCCCGCTTTTGCTGCTTCTGTTTTTCCGCATCCCGGTCCGCCTGCAGGAAACTGAAAAACTTCTCCGGCGAGATCAATCCGTGATCCAATACTCGGCGGGCGGCAACCATCGGGCTGACCTTGAATCGCCGCGCCAAATCCCTGAAGGGGTCATCCGACGCTTTCACCCCCGGCCAGCAATTCTCAAGCTCGGATGTGGGTATCAAGACCTCGGCTGCAACGCGATTGCAGAACTGTTCTACCTCCGCCTCGAATGGCTGAAGATCCAGAAGATTAAACACGCCATCCTTTCCCAGCCACAGGTGCGCAAGTTCATGGGCAAGCGTGAACATCTGTGCCGACTTGAAATCCGCGCCATTCATGAAAATGAGCGGCGCGTAATCATCGCAGAGCACAAATCCTCGAAACTCCTCCGGGTCGAGCCGTTGATGCGTGTTGTTGCCCACCACACCGTTGATGACAACCAGCACCCCTGTGTCCTCCACGGCGCGGCGCAAACCGAGCAGTGCGTGCGTCCAATCCGAATGCCGCTCCGCCCAGCCACTCTCCATGCCCAGAGTTTGCCTAATGCTTTCGGCCGCAGCCAGTGGACTGGAGGCGAGCGTTACTGTGCCAATGAAGGCAAGTGGGGCAGACCCCACATCCACCAGGTAGTCACGCATCCATTCCTGTCGGCGCTGCATTTCATAGATGGTTTCCAGCAGCGCTGCGCTCGGACTGCGCGGTCGCTGGCCCCGCATGGTGCGGAAATCCGGAAGTGGCATTTTCTCCTCGGGGGGCGCAGACAGGAAGAATGCTCCAAACGGAGTCAAGGTGACTTTGGCGAATTCCTCCAGTTGTTTGAACGTGGGTTGCACATTCCCGGCTTTCCACTGGGGCAATTTTGGAAACCTCTCCGCCAACACAGCCTCGTCCATGCCAGAGCGGTCGACCGCCCAGCGGATGAGGTCTGTGTTGATGGACACCCGGTTCACAAGCTCGGATTAGCCTTTACTCACCGCCCCAGCAACAGATCAGCCAAATTTCTGTTGATTCTTTTTTGAAAAGTTTTCTTCCGTAGTCGTTTTTGAGCTATTTGATTCTCTGATTTCTGCGTCGGCGCCCTAAAGTGACGGGGTGCGCTACTTATAGTCTGTCGACTTATGGTGTTCAATGAGAGACGCATGATGCCTGAAGATTCCAAAAACCTAAGACTCTTCGGCGATCGGTTACGTGAACTCAGATTGAATACAGGGTGGTCCCAAGAAGATTTTGCAGAGCGTGCTCAGCTACACCGAACATATGGTGTGGAGGGTGAGAATGATGGCTGGATGCGCCTTGGATTTACCGAGTGCGGAACGGAGATAAAGGTTGAAGCTGCTCTGGAGGGTGCGGACATGACGTTTGGGATTTTGCGGCCAGAAGGTGGGCATTGGGGTTGGTTCAACAATCCGAGCACCGGCAGCGATACGCGAGCTCAGCTGACAATCGCAAAGCGCTTAGCGCTTCCCTTGTCTGCAAGCCCACTGCACCCTGCTTTCCAACAACAGAAGCCGTCTTATGCCCGTGCCAGCCAATTCCAGCACCACCTTCCCCCATTCCATGTTCTGGCGTGCTTTGGTCCTTCCCGCCGTTCTCAGCTTCGGACTTTCCAGCGTACAGGCTGCGGACTGGCCCAATTTCCGCGGCCCCTCACACAACGGCTCTTCAGCGGAAAAAGGATGGCGTGCAACCTGGCCGGGAGAAATCCCGGTTGCGTGGAAAGCCGAGGTCGGACTCGGTTTTTCCTCGGTGGTTGTCTCCGAGGGACGCGCCGCAACAGCCGGGCATTTCAAGGGCACCGATACCGTGTACTGCTTTGAAGCCACCACTGGCAAACTGCTCTGGAAACACACTTACCCCGCCGAACTTGGCGATAACTATTTCGACGGCGGCACAACCGGCACTCCCACCTTCGACGGAGCACGCCTCTTTTGGCTGAGCCGCTGGGGAAACCTGATTTGCCTGGACGCCAGCACCGGGCGCGTCGTGTGGGAGAAAAATATCGCGACGGAAACCGGGGCACCCTTTCCCATGTGGGGATTCACAGGTGCGCCTTTGATCCGGGGGGATTTGCTGGTGCTCAACGTGGGGGACGCAGGCGCCGCGGTGGAAAAGGCCACCGGCCGCCTTGTTTGGAAATCCGCAGCGAAGGACGCTGGGTATTCCACCCCATTGCCGCTCGGGGATGTGGTGCTCATGGGGAATGGCAAAAGTTATTTGGCCGTCAATTTCAAGACCGGAGCCGAAGCTTGGCGGACCAAGTGGACAACCGAGTATGGGGTGAACGCCGCGGATCCTATCCACGCCGACGGGCGCGTGTTTATTTCCAGCGGCTATGGCAAGGGGGGTGCCCTGCTCAAGCTCAAAGGGAACGGGGCGCCGGAGGAA
>CAMDSZ010000243.1 GCA_945906945.1 Akkermansia muciniphila | reverse complement strand
GCTTGGCGCGGGGAATGTATTTTTCCAAGAAAACCGCAGCATTCCCAAATGCTCGCTCGGCCTCTCCCTGCGCCTCGTCTAGAAGCGCGTTCAAATCAGAAGCTTTGTGAACAACGCGCATCCCCCGCCCGCCACCACCGAAAGCCGCCTTGATGATGAGCGGAAACCCTATTTTAGCGGCAATCCGGAGCGCAACAGCACGATCTGTGACCGGATCTTCGGTGCCCGGCAGCGTGGGCACTTTCAGCTTTTGAGTGAGCGCGCGCGCAGCCACCTTGTCGCCCATGAGGTCAAGCAGACCTGAGGAGGGGCCCACGAAGGCAATTCCAGCTTTTTTACACGCATCTGCAAACCGCGCATTTTCAGAAAGAAACCCATACCCCGGGTGAATCAAATCCACCCCTTTTTCCTTGGCGAGTGCAACGATGCCGTCGATGTCCAAGTAAGCACCCACAGGCCCCTTGCCCTCGCCCACCACGTAGGCCTCGTCCGCCTTGAAGCGGTGCATGGAGAATCGGTCCTCCTGAGCGTAGATCGCCACGGTACGCAACCCGAGTTCGTTCGCGGCACGCATAATACGAATCGCAATTTCAGAACGATTCGCCACAAGAAGCTTTTTGGGACGCGCTGGATCCTGATTTTTAGAAATTGGAGCGGAAGGAGATTGTTTGCGGGCCATAAGGGTGGGAGAGCGCCTGCACCGGCGCCGGTGTGCGAGCAGACCAAAGCGCTCATGCTAGCGCAAGGCCATAAGCGAGGCCAACCGAGTATTGCCAAAGAAGCAGCGTCATACAGCCAAGGGAATTGGGGAGCGCCTGCAAGCCGAGGGATATCACGGCGGCCGGCATTTTCAGTGTGGTCCGGAAGCCTGGGAAGAACCCTTTGGTCGAGCTTGTGCAGCCTTCTAGGGTCGCGGCATTGGCCAGTATCAAGGATGAGCCCCCCCATACTATGCAATGACCCCGACATCAGACAAAATGGGGCGCGGATTGAAGGCGAGCACCTGATTATCGCGGAATGGCCTGTTCAATTTCTTCCGCCCACCAGACCGTTGGTGGAGGAGGCGCTTAAGAAAGCAGTGGAAGTTGAGGTTGAGGAAATAAGAATGAGAGTTTTCACGGGCGAACATCTTGCCGCCATCGCCCTCCAAACAGGCCGTCAAAGAGACAAAGCGCGACTGTTACATTTTATAGAGTCGGATGCGCTGTCTTCGGAGCGATTCCAGAACATTCTTGAACGGTGCGCACTCGCTCGCAGTTGGCGGAAATTTGAGCAACAATCTCTCGATTCATGACCTTTGAAATCACCCAGATCCTCAAGAGTAAACAGGCCTATCGGGCACAGTTGGCAGCACGCCCGATAGTGGAAAAGCTGCGGATGTTGGAGGAATTGCGCAAACGGGCCCTCGCAATCGCAGCTAGTCGCAGGAAATAAATTGGCGAGACAATCGGTGGAGGTAGCCTTCCGCCCCGTTTCCGCAGCTCGCGCGCGCGGCATCGTCGCAGGGCGCGCTAAAACTAGTCACGCAGGCGCGTAACAACCTGATAACCGAGGACAGCCGTGAGCAGGATCAAAAGAGTCACGATAATAGCGAATCCGGATGCTGATTCCGCAAACGGAATACCTCCAACGTTCATGCCAAGAAGTCCCGCAACCAAATTAATGGGCAGCGCGAGAACCGTCACCAACGTCAGCACGAAGAGGACACGACCGCTCCGCTCATTGACGAAAGCGGAAAGTTCTTCCTGAATCAGCTTCACCCTTTCCACCAGTGTGGCTGAATCTCCGAGTGTGGCTGAAAACTCCTCCGCTGCGTGCTGTAGCTCCAACAAATCATCCTTCGAGATCCAATCCGGAGGGCGATTCAAAAGCCTGAAAAGCGCAGCCGGCTCGGGGGCGAGCAACCGCTGAAGCCGCACCAATAGCCTGCGCATAGAACCCAACTCCGCACGCGTGGCCTTGATGCGATTTGAAAGCAGTTGATCCTCAATTTCATCTACATTCCCCGTAACCCGCCGCTGGATTTCAACCAAGACATTGACCTGGTTCTGCAGCAAGTTGGAGAGCAGTTCAGGAGACGAATGAAATGCGTGACCTTTGCGGACCATCGAGCGCAACGCATCCAGAGAACGCAACGGCTTCAACCGAATGCTCACGAAAAGCTTCGGCATGATGCAAAGCGTGGTCGTCGCCACCTCTGACGCGTCGTATGAAAAATCGAATGTGACGTCGTGGAAAACCGCTACCAAGGCATCGTCATCCCGCTCGACCCGTGTCGATCCAACCTCCTGCCCAAGAAATTCATAAAAGGTTTCTGGCAGTTGGAAGTTTTCGCGCAACCAAGCAATGGAGGCGGTATTGGAAAGCGAGAAATGTAACCAGACGAGTTGGTCTTGATCCCTTTTTTCGGGATTTGAAAAGATGTCCAGCGCCTGATCAGAAGTGATGGAGACCCCGGGACGACCGCTGACAAACTGATAGGCCCACACCACACCATGGTGGTCCGAGCCGTAAGGAGTGCCTATGATTTCAGTCATCGCGCCGAACTGTACAGACTCACCACTGGCAAGCCAAATACGGACTCACAACCCGTTGGACTAATCTTTCTGACGCGCTTTGACCCTTTTTTAGCGCCCCCCCCGCGACAATGCCGCGCTGGAGCTGCTGACATGGGGGGGGTAAAAGGGTACGCCTATCTGCGCCAAAAACCGCGTCGGATGGCGAGGTCAGCCAAAATTTTGGCGCAGGAAACAAGGAGCGCTTCCTTGCGGGCAGCGAGCCAGCCCGCGGCGAACCATGCGCGCGGATCCTCTCGGGCGAGGGAGCGATAAAGGTTGAGGGCCACGACGGCATCATTGAGTTGGCCAAGGGTCGTCTGTGCTTTCTCAAGGCGGCGGAGAAATTTTTGAACCTGCCTTCGCGGCCATAGCGAACCGACGAGCTCCGCCGCGTAGCGCAATCGTTTTATGCGCTTGCGCAGATGATGGCGCTCCTTCTCTCCCAATTCGGCGAAGCGGTCGGCGGCACGACGGATTTTCTCTTCTAGTGTCTTGAGTGGAGCGGCGAGGACCTCGTGTAGGCCGTGGAAGGACCCGGGGGGTTCGTCCTGAGGGTGGGATGCCCTGAGAAGGGCAATCCACAGGCTTTGGGTAGCGGGTGCACGGAGCAGAGTTGCCACTGTGAGTTGAGTCGAGGTGGGCACGTGGGTAGGAAGTTCCGCGAGTGGCGCGTTTGCGGCCCTCAGGGCCGGCCACAGCGTTTCGGCCATCGCATCGAGGTCGCGGGCGGCTCCTGATTTTCTAATTATCTCCGCCACTTTAGCTTCAATGTGTTCCGGAAGCTGTTGAGAGAGTCCCCCGTAGAGACGTAGAATGGTGCGGAGGCGACGGAGACCGACCCGCAGTTGGTGGAGGTGCTCAGGGTCGAACTGCCCCTCTTGGATCTGGCCGGCATTGGGAAGGATCTGGGAAAGGGTATTGTTGAGCATCGCCACGAAGGACTGTCGGGGCTTGCTGTGTTGGGACAGATGCAGAGGGCATACTTTGAACGGGCGAACCGTGGTTTTACCGATGGCGAGGCGGTAGCCGCGGTCGCTTTTGCTACGCGTATCCAACAGCAATCCGTAGCGTTTCACCCACCGTTGCGCCACTTCCAGAAGAGTCGCGGGGGATCCATTCACGAGCTCGAACTCGATCTCGCAAATCCTCAAACTTCCCTCGCCTGCGGTGATTTCCCCCTCATCGAGGGCGATTTCGATCAGGGACCCGTCCTTTCGGAGCAGGCGCCGGGTGCGTTTGACCTCGATGGAAAAGCGTTCAATCAGGACAACACCTTCTGCGGCAGCGATGGTATTTTCGAGGAGGCCACCGGCCTCGCTACCATGATGGCGTCTTGGATCGAGGACGGGGCGACCGGGTCCGCCAAGCGCGACATTATGTTCAATCCGCTTTATTGCACTGCCGCCCTCCGCTTTGAGTGTCTGGATCCAGGCCTTATTGCCGGCGGGGCCAGTGCCGCGCAGGCGCATCGAGAGCCCTGCATTGGCGAGGTGTTCCTGCTGGGTATCGACATAGACAGCGCTCAGATTTTCGACACGCGCCGTTCCGATTGTGACGGCGCGGAGCAGCGAGGCCAGGCGAGTGGTCGGTATTTTAAACTTGAGTTCTATCTCGTAAGACACTTTGGCGAGGAGGACAGGATGCGGGGTGGGTATCCCCAGCTGGCCATCACGCTGCGGGGCCTCCCCGGGGCAGCGTATCAGGCGGCGACGATTTGAGGGATGCTTCAGTTATATCATCGGTGCGCCTGGCTGATCCGCGGGTGGATTGACGTGCGCGAGGCCGCCCACAAGAGACTCTTCTTTTGCACCCGGGATCAAAGGCACTAAGTTGGCCGGTGGGGAGGAACGAATCGAGCGTGCGTTTTTAGATCGCCCCTCGGCAACACCGCACGCGACCTGAGGAAATAGGGGGCAAGCGCACATGCAATCATTTCATTTTTGCAGCTAATATCCGCCGTTCTGACTGTCGCATTCCATCTGCACCGACACCCCACGCCCCGGGACAATCCCGACCGGTTGTCCGTCCCGACTCCGCCCATTCGGTGTCTTTTCTCTCTAGTTCGAGTCACAACACACTGCTCGTCAGTTATTGTCTCTCGTTTTACAGAATTTGCTTTTCGCCCCGTTTCCGCAGCTCGCGCGCGGTGTCGTCGCAGGGCGCGCTAAAAGCAATCTCCAAAACGAGCCCACGTTCGCGCAACTGACAGCATTTATATCGCACGCTGGGCGGTTCCATCTGCCAATTTCGAGTAGCGCGCGAAAAAAAACCAAGCGCCAAGCAGGGTTACGAGTGCTATCACCAGCAGGGCGCCGGCGGTGAGTCTGAAAAAGTCTAGAAAGCTGCCGCCTTGTGGAAATGCGCTGCGCAGAATCATAACGGCGACATAACCGAAATAGCCCGCTGCATCGGCCAGATACATCAGGTAGCCAATGTTGCCGCGTTCGCGGGTCAGGGCGATGAGGCGCTCGAAGATGGTCGTGTGCACCGCGACGTAGGGCACATACATGCCGACGCCGAGGAGCACCATGAAGACGAATGGCGGTAGAACGTGCATCTGGTGACCAAGCAGCGCAGTGAGCGCAAAGGCCAGCCCCCCGATCGCCAGGCCGATGCCAATAAAAAATGCGCGCCGATTTTCGCGCACAAGCACGAGAGCGCCATTGGTCACCACAACACCGAGCGTCACCCACAGCTCCGATTGTGTGAAGACCGCAGGTTGCCCGCTCATCCCAAGGCCGCTCCAGATTTCCGGCGCGAAGTCAGCACGGATGCTCCGCATCACCGTGATGAGCAGATACGCAAACACGATGCCGAACAAGCCCACGCCATGACGCCGTAGCATCGCAAACCGGTCGCCACGCGTCATCGGAACGCGCTGTGAGCGCGCGGCCTCGTCCTGAGGTGTCGGCGCGGGGATTTGCGTGAGCATCCAGACGAAAATCATGAGCGGCAGCGCGAAGATGAGTCCTGCGGTGCTTGGCATCCAAGGTTCAGAGACGCCGGCTTGCAGCAGCAGCGAACCGACGGATTTAGCCACGCCGTCCGAGAGGATGAAACTTGCGCACAGGCCCGCGACAAAAAACTCCGTGAGGCAGCGGCCTTCTACGAAGCCAAGCACGAGGCCAAAAACCATTCCTAGCACAAGGCCGTTGAGAAACATCCAGACGGCATTGAAGGGCGCGGGAGTGAGACCGAACAGCAAGAGCGAGAGCTCTGCGATGGTGATGATGCCAAGCAGTACCCGGGCACGGCGCGCGGCAGTCATCTCCGCGATGACTTTGATGCCGATAAATTTAGACAGCGTGTAGCCGAGAACTTGCGCAGTCACCAGCCACGCTTTGGCATCTGCTCCGCCGTAGCCGGCTGCGGTGAAGGGCTTCCGAAAGCCATACATACACGCGTAGGCACCGAAGGCTGCGAGCACGCACCACATCGTGAAGAACCAGGGGCGTGCCATCCATCGGGCCACTGTGGCATTGTGGTTCATACGGTGTGGCAGATAAAAGTTTGCAACAACGCCGCAAAAGCATCGAGGCCAGGCGTCGCCATGTCGGGCACCTTGCCCATCTCGTCGTAACGACGCACACGCACTGCGATATCGAAGTGCGGTTCGCGCTCAAATTCGCACGCCTCATGGTCGTTCATTGGACCGCCTTGCAGGTGCAGGCTCTTGCGCGACGCCTCGGACAAACCGTCGTAGTGGTCGGGCTCCTTCCAGCACAGGTAGCGCTTTGCAGCAACGTGCAGACGGGCTGGGTCAATGACTTCATCCGCGAACAACCCCTTCAGCTTGCTGTAACCAATTTGTTCGTGTCGCGCATCGACGCCATGCCCTGCGGTGTCCTCGCCGA
>CAMDSZ010000242.1 GCA_945906945.1 Akkermansia muciniphila | reverse complement strand
CGGAGGTTAGGGGCAGTGGTCGAACCGATGGTGCCGGTGCGCTTCCAAGTCTTGCCGTCATCATCGCTACAGAAGTGCCAGGAGCAGTAACCTTTTGTCCTCGTGCTTTTGGTTGGGTCGGTAAACTCGCCGCCGTAGCAGGAGACATGCAGCGCACTATCTTCACCGAGCTTGATGTCGCCAAAGGGGATATAGTTTGTCCAGCCTGCATCGGGCTCGGGAAACTCTTTAGTTTGGGTCCAAGTCTTGCCGCCATCGCTGCTTCGGCAGATCCACGGAGCGAGGATGTCATCTCGGAAGTCGGCCTGCTTTGGACGTTGCGGCTGCTTCACATCCGTCCAGCCGGAGCAGAGAACGAGCAGGTCGCCGTTCTTCGCGAGTCCGGCTGCGACATTCATGCGGTTGGTATGCACTTCGTTAGGCGCAGGAATGCCGCGCTTTGTCCAAAACTGGCCATCAGGGCTGTTCCAACACTCCGCGGCACCCGCCATCTGACCGTGGCTCGGTTGGCCGAAGATGGTGGTGGTGATGCTGCCGTCAGGCATCAGCGTGAGGTTCGGCCAGGCGCAGACGTTGTCGATGCCGACGAAGCGCTGGATGTCCTGCGCAGTGACAACTGAGGTCAGAAGGAAAAGGGCGAGGAGTGGTTTCATGGTCGTGATGGAATCAGTTGGCAAAGCGCAGCGCATACAGGTCCGCGTCCTTCATTTTGATGCGCAGTTGGATCGTCTGATCGGCTAGCTTTGAGACATCGAGTGCGTTGGCTTCAAATTCATCGCCATAGAGTTCAGGCATGGTGGCCACGACTTTGCCGCTCTCGTCGAGCGCTTCAATTTGAATGCTGCCAGCGGCGGAGGTGGAGTAATTGAGCAGGAGTTTGTTGCCAGTGAACTTCAGCGGCTTGGTGGTGAACTCGCCGCCCTTCGCATCAGCGTGCATGGAGGCAAAGCCTTGTTTGCGCACGCTGAGACGACGGATGCGGTGGTCGGCGTGGCGGTAGTGTTCGCTGATGTAGAGGGACCATTCGGAGTCACTGGATTCGATGATGCCATTGGCGGTCATGTTGTTGCGGTCGGTCCAGTTCTTGAGATCGGGACCGGGGCGCACCCAGGCTTCGAGGAAGGGGCGATCCCAGTTCACACCGTCACGGCTGGACATGAATACGGCGTCGCTGACTCCGGGGCCTTCATGCTCCGGCACCTTCTTGCGGTTCGTGACGAAGCGTTTCGGGAAGGAGAGAAACAAGTGCGGCGCTGTGGGGCATGGGACGGTGGCGCTGGTGTAAAAATGTTCCATCGGCACGTCTTTGGCATAGCGATGCGGGATGCCATCGCTCCAGGTAAGGAAGTCGGTGGAGGTGCAACTCTGGACGGCGCGGACTTTATTGCTGAATATGCGACTGAAGCAGGTATAGCGGCTGCGAGTGGTGTCGTAGAAGGCGAGGTTTTGTGAATCGAATGCACCCTTGGTGATGACTGGAGTGTCCTTCATTTTTTTCCAATGAATGCCGTCGGCGGAAGCGAAGGAGTAGAGGCCGCCGGGTGTCTCTCCCTGGTGCCAATTCTTGCCGGGCTGCTTCACGCCGCCGAGGGCTTTGAAGCGCTCTTCGGGTTTCACATTCGGGTTGGTATCGAGAAAGGGTGAAAAGTTATGCGACTCGACACCGCGCCAGATGACGTTGTTATCCTTCGTGCCGCCGGCTTCGATGATGCCGAGCTTTGGCCGCGTGAAATGGATGCCGTCCGTGCTTTCGGCCACGCAGGTGACTTGCGCATCGCTGTGGTCACTGCCGCCGGAAGAGCCGCGGTAATACATGAGCACCTTCTTGCCATCCTGGATGACGGAGAAGTATGCGCAGGTCATGCCTTCCCACGGTTTGTCCGTGGTGAGAACGATCTCCTTCTTGACGGGATCATGCAGCTTCAAGGCGAGGCCGCTTTTTTGCGCGACGAGATACTCGTCCACGAACAGCTCCCAACGAGAGGCGATGTCGAGTGGCTGCGCACAGGCGGTGGCGGCGAGGGCTAGATAGAGGAGTGCTTTCATAGTTCGTAGAAATGATAGGAAATCCCTTTTTGCGTACGCATGGGGGGAGGGGCCGAATCAGCATTGCGGGTTAAGGGAGAATTGCTTTTTGACCCCTTTTGCGGCGTTCGTCTACCGGAAAACGGCACCATCGCTACAGGCGTTCTGCTTTTGCGCCTGACTGCGTTGCGTGAACTACACGGCTGGGCGCGAACGGACGGACCCCGGGCCTTTTTGAGCCCTATTCGGGCAATGCCACCGCCTCGCTGGGGAAATCCTCAGCGTTTGGCGGGGAAAGAAGATCAGCCCGGTCTTTGTTCCGACCTTAATCCGTGAACACGTTGTCGTAGTCCGGCATGGGATCACTCGCATAGTACGGCGAGTCTTCCTGCTGTACCGGTTTGGCGTTCGGTGGCGCACGCGAGGGCGCAACCCGTGGCGTTCCACACCAAAGCCCCTTGTGTCGGAGAATCTTTTCGATAACACCCGCCTGCTCGATCACTGCAATGACCCTCATCCGGCTTTGGCAGTGCGGACATTGCAGCGGATCGGTGTGCCACACCTTCAGGATTACATCCCGCCATTTCCTGGACGGCAGTTTTGCAGGTGGGGGTGGGGTGGACGCGGGACGCAAAGGTTCGGCAGCGATTCCTCCGTTTGCAGCCATATGACGCTGCCCGCGCATCTTGTTGGAGTACCACCCGTAATACCGGATCATCTGCGCACTTTTATCCGGAATGTGCTGGGTGATAGCGGCGAGAAAATCCGTAGGCGTGAAGATCTCGAAGTTCCTGTTAATTTTCGGGTTCAAACGGGAGCGGTACATGACGGTGTCCTTCGGTGCCAGGAGCGTCATTTTTTCGACCGAGAAGGGATTGCGAAGGATGTACTGGGTGAGTTGTTCCAGGAGAGCCTTGTTTTCTGGGGGGACAGATTCGCCATGGTGAACATTGAAACCAGAGTGTTTCCAGGAATGGAGTAGGCGGACTCGATCGGCAGGGAGAAGCCCCAGACCGACGAGGAGCTTTAGAATGTGAGCGCGAAAGATTTCTTCGAGCGGTCTGATGGGTGCGGGGAGGGGATGAAACACGTCGTCACGGGTGAAAAGGCCATCGGCATGCGAGGGCGTGTATGTGCGGGTGAAAATCGAGGTATTCGCCAAAAGTGTGGAGGGTCAGGATGATTGCGGGATGCGCCTTTTCATCCCCTAGAGTGATAAGATTTTCCTTTTGGCTCCGTTTCCGCAGCTCGCGCGCGCGGTATCGTCGCGGGGCGCGCTAAAGAGGTAGAAGAGGATGTGGTCCGGGCTCTGGAGTTGGGGGCTCTGGGGTATGTATTCAAAACGGCGACTGCTGCGGAGATAACGCAGGCCGTACTTTCTGCTCACGCGGGAAACCGAGTGACGACTCCCGTGATAGAAGCCCGTATTGCAGATAGGGCATCAAGTGTGCCTCTTACGCCACGCGAGGTGGAGGTACTCCAGCTTTTGAGGAAAGGGCTCTCAAACGCAGATATTGCCAATGTACTCGGGATCACCCACCGGACGGCTCGGGCGCACGTGGGAGTTCTTTTGGTGAAGTTGGAGGCTTGTGATCGAACCGGCGCTGTGACCAGGGCGTTCGAGCGGGGATTACTAAAACTCTAGCAACAAAGGTTCCGCCTAAGGGACCGACAGGTCGTATCAGCACCTATCCTTCAATAAGTACTGATAAAAATTCCCTCTTTACGTACGTACGGAGGAAGGGCTGCATTGCCGCGGCGCGTTAATCGTTTTCTATTTCTGCAGCGGAACGCGCTCCACCCGCCACTGCCCCTCAGGTCCTATGGTCACCTCAACGGAACTGGTCTCTGTCTTCACACGAAAGACGGAGCTTTGATTTACGTCCGTGACAGCAATTCCTTTCGCAAGCTCGTTTGGATTGGCATCCGCTGAGTGCGGTTGAATCACCAGATTGAATGACACCGGCGTGCCCGCATGGATTGTCTTTTCAGAAAACGCAATCCGCCAGTCCTTGTCGCGCTGAAGGTCTTGGTAGGTTCCCCCTTCGGGTTTGCCTCCGGGGATCTCCTTCAATCCGACGGTCTGCCCGGGTTGGCTTCCAAACCATGCCAGCATTCCGCTTCGGTAATCAGTCGCGTCGGAGAGATCGGCGGAGTGGAAGGCGCGTTCGCCACGCGTGCTGAACCAGTTCGGCCCTTTCGTATCGACCGAATACATCTGCCAGAGCGAGCCTCCATGGAAGCCGTCGACGGATTTCCCCGGAAGGAGTTCGTCCCGCACACACAGGATTCCCTCCTCGGTCAGGATAAACTGGCGGACCAGGGAGGAATCAAAGGAGGCGTAGGGACTGAATTCGACGCGGGCATACGCGTCCTTACCCCGCATTTCGGTGGAGGCACTTTTGACATGCGCCGCGAGGGTCATGCTCTCCAGAGCCGCCCACCCGGAGTTGTCGACCGAGGGGCGCAATTGGACTCTGGGACGCTTCTTTCCCAGCCACTTCACATCCATGGAAAAAGTCATGTAATCCGCCAGATTCACCTGGAGCCCAAGCGCCTCAGAGCTGACTCCATTGTTTACAATGGGGATCTTCAATCCGTGTTTTCCGGTCGTGGCGTCCTCGACGATGGCGAGAGTCTTACTCCCCTTCCAGTCCATGCCATTTTCAAAATCAAACAGGACCTTTTCGCCGCGCGGCCCTGAGATGCGGATGTTGTCGATCACGAGCGACTGCTGGTACTTGAGCCCCTCGTCACCAAATGTCCGGAGAGAAATCGTATCGATGTTGCGAGTCATTCCCTCGCCATCAAAACGCTCCAGCGGAACACTCAGGGTTCGCCAGGTGTTTTCCGGCCATTCCGCCTCTGGGAATCCGCCATTTGGCTCGCTCAGGAGGACGACGTTTCCACGCGAAGCCGACTGGGCATAGCGGCCGTACTGGTAAAAATGGGGGACGTGCCCCGTTTCGTAATAACCGATGGAGGGGCGCTGCTCGTAAAGCGCATGATCGCCAAAGGAGAGCAGATCCATGAGCACCATCGGGGAGCCCGGATCGAGGGAGCTGCGCAGAATCAAAAAGCCGTCGCGGTCTTCCTGTCCTTTCACGGTACGCCGCGTGATGCCGCTGATCAGTGCGGGAGCAGCTACGGGCGATTTGCATTTTGCCAGTTTAGCGGAAATGAGTTCTGTCCGGTCGTCCGGGATCAAACCGATAAGGCTGTATTCACAACTCATCCTTGCCTGATTCACATTGGAGGGCTTGGGGGAGCTGTTGCGAACGATGCCATGGAAAAACTTCCGCGCGGCGTAGAGAAAGGTGGGGTCGTCATAGAGAGCCGCCGCCCATTCAAAAACATACAGCCAATCCGGGTTCCCGGGTGTCTTAAAGTACGCATGTCCGAATTCGGGCATGAAGCCGTTCGGGCTCAATACATCGCGGAAGTTTCCAAACATTCGGTGGAATCCCTCGGACTGGCGTAGATCGTCCACTCGCCCCAGCTCATCCGCGAGGGCAATCAAATACTGGACGGAGACGGGGGTGTAGGTTTTTGAATCCAACCAAAGGTCTCCAGTGCGCACTGTTTCCGCCCAAAACGTTTCTAGCGGTTGACGGAAGGACTCGAATTCCTGGGGATACAACGCGAGAGCACAAGCGATGGCGCAGCGACGGCCGAGATCCTGGTTGCCGTCACCCCTTGGCGGGTGTTGACGAAATTCGTTCATGCCGAATTTGCTGCACGCGTGAAATCGTTCCTCCCATACCGGGTCGAATTGACCGGCGTTCTTGAGAATCTTCCCAGCCAACAGCACTGGATAAAAACCGAAACAATCGCGCAAAATATCCTCGTTCCCCGGTGCGAACTCCATCAGGGCAGCAAAATAATCACGGCCCTCCTTGAGGTAGCGCTCCTTGCCCGTCACCTGCCACATGCGCAGTTGCGCTACGACGTGCATTCCGGAGAACTTGTGTCGCTCACGCGTGAACGCCTTCAGATCGATCAGGCGAAAGCGCTCGTCGAAGTACTCGCCTACCCACTGGTCGTACCGGGGCGCTCCGTCTGCCCCCAGATACTGGCTCTCGGATGATGGCGGTTGGGGGACGTTTTTCGAGACGGTGTTTTTACCCGCACCGAGGGCCGTGCATAGGGGCAGTATCAACGTGCAGAACAGGGGGAGAAGTTTGTGTTTCATGGGGCGGGTCACTTGCTTTGAAGTCGATCGATCAAAGTGATAAGATTTTCCTTTTGGCTCCGTTTCCGCAGCTCGCGCGCGCGGTATCGTCGCGGGGCGCGCTAAAGGGAGAATTGCTTTTGAGGGTTCGGAACATGGGGCGGATCTCTTCGCGTCCAACCTCGTTCTGAGCGAAAACTTAGCAGTTTGTCACCGTCGATACGTT
>CAMDSZ010000241.1 GCA_945906945.1 Akkermansia muciniphila | reverse complement strand
CCCACCACCCGTAGAGCAAAAGCCCCCGCCCCCTCCTCCGCTTCCAGTCATTCCCTACAAAAAACTCGAAACGGCCAGGCTCTTTAGCGGGATTAGTCTGAAGACCAGCTTTGAGGCGGAGATTGGCACAAGCGCAACCCTCGAGAGGCAGGATCCGGCCAGCTACGAGCTGGACTTGCGTTTGAAGGTCAAGGTCCCCCAACCCCACAGCGATCTCGAGGGGTTGCTCAAACTGAACCCGGATCTGGCTGGGATCCTGCCCAAACTCGGAACCCTGATGGCCTCCGCTAAAATTTCCCCGCTTTTCGAGGAGTTCTACAAGCGCAAGGTCGCAAATGTTCAGGGTAATCTTTCGAAACTCGATGCGCTTCTTTCCCGCCACAACTTTTTCGACATCGAAACCATCCTTGAGCTGCAAGATCCGGACTCCGGCAGGAAGGCGATCCTCGTTCAGTCGGATATGGACGTGGACACCGACGGATCCGACGGTGACCGGCTCGCGCGCACCGACGGCGTTAGTTCCACCTTTCAGCCTTTCACAAGTTATCGCTGGCCCAAAAAAACGCGCCTGCCCAACCCGTTCCTGAGCGCCTGGGAAAAAAAGCTCAAGGATTCTGAAAAAGAAAGCAGCGCGCCAAAACTCACTCCAGCCCGCCTCAAGGAACTCAAAGACCAGCAAACGGAGCTCAAAGCCGAGATCAACGACCTCAAGAAATCGAGCTTTCTCATCGGCTCCATGGACCCGTTTGTGGTGCTGCCACTTCCGATGGTTTCACGCAAGGACGGCCCAAGTGCTGCAAAAATCGGCGACTACTGCGTGGTGATCCACGAAAAGCGGATTTTCCCAGCAGTCGTCGGAGATGCCGGCCCAAGCTACAAATCCGGCGAAGCCTCCCTTAGAATTTGCCGCGAGATCAACGCAAAGGCCGGCTCAGGCAACCGCCCCGAAAGCGACCTGCGGGTGACCTATATCGTGTTTCCCGGGACCGCAGAGTCTCCGAGGGAAGCGCCCAACCTGATGCGCTGGTGGATCCGCTGCAACGAACTGCTCCAGGAAGTTGGAGGTTATCTTGGTGATCTATTTTTCTTCCCACTTCCCGACCAATTCAAGCCCGCTCCTCTTCCCGGCGAGCCGAATTTCATCGGCCCGATGCCCGAGATTTACGGTCCGCCGCTCCCCCCGGGTTTCTAGGGCAACCGGACCGCGCGGCTCGAGGCTCTGGAAAAAAACAGCATGAGGGCGAATGCTTAGCATTCGACACGCCATGTGTCTGCCGTCTTTTTGTCACATTATCGTAACAATTATTGCCAGATTGTAACAAACCGGGTATGGTGTTCAGAGAGCGGAGTGAACAACTGCTCCGCTTACCCCAGTAAAAACAAGTAACACCATGAAAACAAAAGTCTTAAAACATCTCTCGTTCTTGGTTCTGGCAGCCATCTGCTTCACTTCCGTCGGATGCTCCAGTACTGGTTCCTCAACCAAACTCAAAAGCGGGGTAAAGTCTGACACTCACATTTTGTTTGAAGGCGCTTACTAGCAGGAAGTAGGCACCACATCGATTTCGCGCGTCTGTCGGTGCGTGGCGGATGCGCGGACATCGGTTGTTTAGTTTGCGTGGCTTACAGCCGCAGGGAGGCCCCAAGGGGAGGGCCATCTTAGCTCCTAAGACATCGAAGCTCACTTAGGGGCTTTTAAAGACTGCCCTGTTTCAGGGCTGCTCCTGCACCCATCTAAACTCTGAAAAGATTACTTGAGTCATATCAGAGGTGCTGCCGGCAGTGGGCATGAGCAGAAGGTCGCGCGCCTTGGTCCAGTCTTGCATGGGCTGCGCTGTTATTCGGTGCCGAAGATTTTTGGAAGGCACCACGAGCGTTTGCCAACCGCCTGAAGGCTTGAGCTCCACCTTCGTGTCGAACTGATCGTTGGCGGACACGAAAAGGTTCTGCGCTTCAGTGCAAAAAAACCGAATTGAGAGCGCGGAATTTGGCTTTGCACTCCACGCGGGGTCGCTGATTTGGAGGTTTCGCATGCCGGTCTTTTTGTTGACCGCCCGAAAGCCTTGGACGCCGTCGACTGCTCTAGCCGGCTCCGTCTCGGTCCACTCGTGATTCCGCCAGGGAATTACATCGGTTATTTTTTCAGTCGCGATGGCGTTGCCAAGTGTTGAAGGGATCACCGCTTTGAAGTCGGACGAGAGCACGATGTTGTTTTCATACCGCGCGTTTGCGAACGCGAAGACATAGTCGCCAACATTGAGCACCGGAAGTTTGGCGATCCATTTGTCGCCCACGCGCACCGCGCTGGCATCGCGCCAGGTGCGAAGCACGTTGTTCGGCTCCTTCTGCGTATAGAAGATTTGAAGCTCTTTAAGCGTGTTCGGCGAATCCGGAGTGACCCGAATCTGCGGCACGCCTGCTTCATCGAGTGAGATCTCCGCCTGCGGGCGGGCGGGCCACGCAACGTTTTTTCCAAGCACATACTTCTCAAGCCACAGCCTGCAGTCATCACCGAGCTTCTCGGTGTTGTGATGCCCGCGGGCTTGGACGGCAAAGGACCAGGGCACGGAGGGCTTGAACATTTTGAACGTCTCGCCTCCGCGCTCATGTCCGCTGTGGTGATCATTGGACCCTGTCAGCCAGAGCGTCGGAGCGTTGATGTAGGGAGCGTGGGACTGCGCCTCGACGGTTTGAATAAAAAGTTTCTCGCCCTTGGACATGGCCGCTTCCTTTGCGTCTGGCGCGTACATCCAAACAGCCCGGTCACGGTAGTAAGCGATCCAACCAATCCCGAAATAAGCCACCGTGGCCTTCACCCTCGGATCCATCCCAAGGTTCCACATCATTGTGCCCCCGTATGAATACCCCCGCGCTCCAATCCGGCTTTTATCCACCTCTTTCTGCGCCAGAAGGTAGCTGAGCACCCGCCTTTCAATCGCGAACCAGAGATAGTGGGAGGTTTGTCTCGGATCGGTGATATCACTTCCGTCGGGTAATTTCGCGTGGATTGTCTTCGCCTCCATCCGCCCATGATCAACCTTCTCGGGATACTTGGTGTAATGGGCGCGATTATCCTTTTTGCCGCAGTAGTCGTGGGCCATGACCGCCCATCCATCGCTCACATACTGGGTCTCGATTCGAGGCATCCCCATCCAGCCGTGAACATCGAGCAACCCCGGGGCATTGCTGGCGCCGGACTTAACTTTGTACGTGCAATAGACCCGAATTTCCTCACCAAGAACGTAAGCGCTGATGTAAGAATCCCGCGAATAGATCCCATTGGCGTTTTCTTCGCGCACCACCTCCTCCCTGAAGTCGCCCTCGTCGGGATTGTAATTCTTCCAGAGCTCCGGCGGGTTTGGAAAGAGGGAGGGGTCCTGGGAGCGAGCAGGTTCGCACAGAAGCAAAACCGCTATCAAGGGTAGCATAAACCTCAGCATAGTCCGGTTTCTTAACACACGGCATCCACAGCGGCGAAGCCGAAAGCTTTTGCAGCATTGAGAACCCACTGAGTGACAGCGCCGTTTGCCATTGCTCCCCAATTAAAATGGAATGCAACCCAAGCGCCTCCCGACGCAATGCGGCCTCGCGTCATACACCAAATCCGCACACTTAAGAAACCCGAGCTTTCATCCGAGCCTGCGTATCCATCGCCTACCGATCCGGCGTTCTCAGCTTTCGCGCGCGATTCAGAGAGGGATGAACGAGGACGACGCGGTTTTGGCACTGCATTTGGTTCCAAACCTTGGACCGATGCGCATCCGCCGGTTGATCTCGCACTTCGGCTCAGCCCTCGCCTGCGTGCAAACCGCGCCGGAAGTCCTGCGGACCGTTCCGGGAATCCAGACGGCGTGCGCGTATGGAATTGGACAGGTCATTCGGGATGGTGTCTGGGAAAAAGAATTGGAGCGTCTCCACTCGCTGGGAGGTTGGATCTTGACCCATACCGACCCTCGCTATCCAAGAGCGCTCAGTCACATTCCCAACGCCCCGATTTTAATCGAGGTGCTGGGCAACATCTTGGAGGAGGACCAGCATGCCATCGGAATCGTTGGCTCCCGAGAATGCAGCTTTTATGGGATCAATTGCGCCCGCACTTTTGGCGCGGATCTGGCAAACGCGCGCTGGACCGTGGTCAGCGGCCTTGCCCGCGGAATCGACACGGCGGCGCATCGGGGCGCACTGGCAGCCAAGGGCCGAACCATCGCCGTGCTCGGATCGGGGCTGGGAAAGATTTACCCCTCCGAAAACAGAGATCTCGCCGAAAAAATCGCCTGCCACGGCGCTGTACTTAGTGAGTTCCCGGTGGACTATCCCCCCAGCCCTCAGACTTTTCCGTACAGGAACCGGATCGTGGCCGGTCTCGGGCGCGGAATCCTCGTGGTGGAGGCCGGCCTGAAAAGCGGGGCCCTCATCACGGCCAATCTAGCCCTCGACTATGGGCGCCAGATCTTCAGCATCCCGGGTCCAATCGATAAGGCGACGTCCAGGGGCACCAACCAGCTCATTCAGGACGGGGCGAAGCTGGCAACCTGCGCCGAGGACATCCTTGATGAGCTTGAATACCTGCTGCCGCCCGCCCTCGGCCTTTCAAAGGCAACCGACAAACAAAATGACCCAAGCCTCACGGCGGCTGAGACCTGCATTCTGCGCACCCTTGCCGGGGGCGAGCTGGATATAGAGTCCCTTGTGGAGCACACAAAACTCAGTGTTGCCGACCTCAGCAGTGCGCTGCTTTGCCTTGAACTCCAACACAGGATCAAAGTTCTACCCGGCGGCTGGTACCGGATCCTTTGAACCCTGAAGTGGCCGTGTGCCGAGGCCGAGGTTTGCCTTTTGCCGGGGCTCCACTACGCTTGAAGCCCTATGCTCAAACCGTCCGCCCTAGGCAAAGGCCTCAGCGCTCTTATTTCTACCAAATCGCCCACTCCGGTCGCTTCACCGACGCCGGTGGTGGAAAAGGGGGAACGCATCCAGGAGCTGCCCATCACGAGTCTGATCCCCTCCCCGCTTCAGCCCCGAAAAACTTTCCGCGAAGAACATCTCCAGGAATTGGAGGACTCCATCCGCGAACACGGGATCGTCCAGCCCCTGATCTGCCGCCTGCGCAACGAACAGTATGAGATCATCGCCGGGGAGCGGCGCTGGCGCGCATCGCAGCGGGTGGGTCTTGCGACGGTTCCGGTCATTGTGCGGGAGGCACCCGATCGGGATGTGCTGGAACTGGCTCTTATTGAAAACCTGCAGCGTGAAGATCTGAATCCGATTGAAGAGGCCAAGGCCTACGAGCGGCTTGCAGAGGATTTCTCGATGAAACAGGAGGAAATCGCCCAGCGCGTTGGAAAGAGCCGGGCGTCGGTAGCGAATGCCATCCGCCTGTTGGAACTGGAAAGCCAGGTGCAAGGCTGGCTTTCGCAGGATCGCATTTCAGTGGGCCACGCAAAAGTGCTGCTTGGGCTCAAGAGCCCCGAGGAGCAGCTTGCGGCCGCGGAGGAAGTGCTCAAGAAAGGCCTGACTGTTCGCGGTATCGAAACACTGGTGGCGCAGCAACTCGAGCGCACGGGAAAAGTGCGCAAAGGCCGCTCAAGCTCCGCGCGCGCCCCACTCGCCCCGGCAGTGCAGCACGTTCAGAACCGTCTCCAGCATCACCTCGGAACGCATGTCGCTTTGCATCACGGCGATAAAAAAGGCCGGATTGAAATCGAATACTACGGCACAGACGATCTGGACCGTCTCCTCGCCGTCATCGGTTTACCAAGCGAAAACCGATAGTGCCCGCCTCCATGAGTCTCCCCCCCCATCGTCCTCGGACGGCGGCACTCCTTCTTGCGCTCATTTGCTGCGGCTGCGGCCCCAACCCTGGAAGCTCGGTCGCTAATCCCTCATCTCTGGGGAACGATCCCGCTCCTGCGGCCAGCCAGAGGCCGCAAATCTGGACAACCTTTGAGGGCGCTCGGGCGCTTGCCCACGCACAGGCCCAAGTCGATTGCGGCCCCCGACCCGCCGGATCCCCCGCGCTGGAAACCGCGCGCGGCCTCATCATTGATTCGCTCAAAAGCTTCGGATGGAAAGCGGAACGCCAGGAGTTCGAGCAAGACACGCCGCATGGCAAAATCCGGATGACCAACATTGTCGCCACGTTTACCGCGGCCCATTCCTCACCCGCGGCATCACCACCGCCGAACCGCAGCCGCGCCCTGGTTTGCAGTCACTACGACACAAAGAAATTTTCAACCATTAGCTTTCTAGGCGCGAACGACGGCGCCTCGAGCACAGGCGCTTTATTGGAACTCGCACGGGTTCTCGCCCAAGACACGCCACTCGCCGCAAAGGTCGACTTGGTATTCTTCGACGGCGAAGAAGCGATGGTTCAATTCACCGAAAGCGACGGGCTCTACGGCAGCCGCCATTTTGCCTCCGCGCTCCGGGCATCCGGCAGAGCGCCCCAATACGCTTTCGGGATCGTCTTGGATATGATTGGCGATAGAAA
>CAMDSZ010000240.1 GCA_945906945.1 Akkermansia muciniphila | reverse complement strand
CGAGCGCAATCTTGTGCAGCAGCGCCCCGAGTTGGCTGCCAAGCTTGAAAAAAAGCTGCTGGCTTGGTCACAGCAATTGCAGCCAGGCGGTCTTCCTACCTCTCTCGATAAGCATCACGAAACGCTCTTTGCCGAACATGAAATCACGGCCTCCGTACCGCGAAATGGAGCCGTACCCGCAACGTCCCCGACTGCGGCACCCGACGGGTCCATCAAGGGTTGGCTGTGCCGGAATGGAAGCATTTCTGTTTCCGCCAGAGGTGCGGTTGATCCTGCTCTATCAATAGTTGCAGGACCAGGCTCCGGCCCAAACGCGCGCGTTTTCATTACAAATTCCGATATTGATCTGCCTCCGCCCATCACGGCGACAATCACGGTTCGTGCCGCAAAGGGCGGCAGTAGCTCGTTTAATTGGCGGACCAAATCCAGAAGTTTTGCCGCCGAACAGACCTCAAACTTCGAGTGGCCCAGTACCCAGGGCTGGGCGCAAATTACCGCTACTATCGAGGACACCGAGCCTGTGATTCATCTCAGGATCCATCCACCAAAGGCAGGTGAGGGAATCGAGATGCAGTCGATCGAACTGCGGGGCAGAAATGGAAAAACAAGCTCCTGGCGCTTTGACGGAACTCCTCAATGAGGCTCAACGGGTGCCGGGCGTTTTCGCGAGGTCCGCTTCCGTGACACCACACAAACCCAGCCAAATCCGGTCACGCACCTGATTTGACCGTTTCGTTCCAACGCATCCAAAAGTCAGTGCCCCGACTGCTTTAGAATCTCCCTAAACGAGCGCCCGTCCAACTCAAGATCCGTAATCACTGCCGTGCCGTTGAGTAAACGTAGCTCGGCCACCACCGTCTTTTTGCCGCGGGTGTTTTCTCTCAACCACTCGTCAGCTTTTGGTGCTAGAATTTCGTTCACGTAGAATCGATCTACCGGCCATTCGACGCGGAACTTGAGACTTTTGTCCCCTGAATCCAAACCCTGGTTCCAAGCCCTCCGAAGAATCATCGGCAAATAATCGCCAGCGTCAGGTCTCTTCTCCGTGAGCCCTCCAAGGTGGTGCAACCCGTCGGAACCTTTTTCGATCTGAACCCATACCTTCTTCCCCGCAGTCAAATGCGAGACTTCTTGCGCAAGAACCACCTCGGACTCCTTCGGATTCACGCGCAAATAACGACCCCTGAGCGGATCAAACGGATCCGGCGCCATGACGGCCACCCGAACGACCGCGCCCCGCTCCAAGACTTCCTCCCGAGCGCGAATCGAGGCTAGCGGTACAGCCCACTGCGCCACACACGCTACCCCGAACGACATCCATGAAAGCGCAGTCTTCATACAACGGATGCTGGCTGGCTGTGTTTGCGGCGGGACATGAACTGATTGAACGCGAGAAATGCAACGCCGACCCCCATGAACACAATCCCCTTGGTTACCAACGAAAACTTGCTGTCCATCATGCGTGCGAAAATCAGAGCCGTTAAAATCGCGGCGCCACAGCGCGGTGCAGAGGGTTTTCCATAAAAATCCAGAACGATAAGCGTGAGCCCGACCGCCGTCAGATGCAAAGAGGACAGAATGGAAAGACTGACCGGCAACACTGAGTCCACAAGGGGCAACAGCGGAATCATCGCCAACGAAAGCAAGGCGAATCGCTGCTGCCACACAGCAACACCTCCAAGCACAGCAAGAGCCCCCGCCAGCAAGCGGCCCCAGCTTGTTGACAGACCACTCGTGGCAGCAGCGGTGAATGCTTCGCTACTCTCCACAAACGTTGCTGCAAACGCGTAACCCAGGAGCGCAATCGCCGGCAGCAACACCTGAGGTTTTGCATTCAAACCTTCTTTCAAGCCCGTCTTGCTGAGGGGAAATAAACACAAGCCCGCGGCGCCCAAAAGCGTCAGCCAAAAAGTGGTTCCTTCAACCTGCGTCGATGGCAATGCGCTGTTCATGCACGCTTGAGACGAACAAGCAGCAATCCCGGCCGCCGCACTGAGCGTCAAAGCACGCCTCAAAAGCCTATCAGGAAGATGCTGAAGCCCGAAGCCCGGGCAGTACGGCCAAATCCCCAGAAGCAGGAATGGATACACCCACGGGGTCAAATACCAGGCTTCATCCACGTGATTCTGACCGATACTCCATATCCCGATTCCTAGAACATAAAACACCGCGACGAACCGGCCCCGCAAAGCCCAAACCAACGGAAGAGTCAAAAGGCACCAACTCAGCAGGAACTGAGTCCAGTGACCGCCGATATGGTAAGTTTGTGAAACGAGGGCGATGCATGCACCGGTAGTCGCAGTTTGAAACAGTCCCGCACTCTCGCGCTTCCACATTTCGACTCCGCCGCGACGCATCAAAGACGCGGTCCAGAGTTGGGAAAGTAGCAGCGGCACAAATGCGCACGCCAACCGCTGGGGCCTGGAAAAATCGTCCCAGTTATGGCTGATGAGCACGATCAAGCCAGCCCCGACCAACAACGCTCCGACGATCCCCATCATCAACGAGCCAGCACCCATAGAAACCGCGCCCTGCGCCCTGAAGCGCTCCCTCAACACCCTCGCCGAATCCGCGGTGACAAGACCCTCGGCTTCCCATCCGTCCAGTTGCTTTAGCAACCAACTTTGTTCAGGGGCTTTCATTTACAATCAACGCGTAGCAGAACCCGCGTGGTCACGATAGTTATTTACGGCAGCGAGAGGGCTTTCCAGCCTTCGTTCCGGGGCGGCTCCCAAACGCAGTCTTGTCGTTATCCTGAATGTGTTGGGAAGCGGAGGCACGTTTTCCGGCTTATCCTCATTTTTTTGGTTTAACGACGGATCCAGAGCTTGAGCTCCGCTTTCTGAATGTAAACCTCACACACCCCTAAAAATCCCGGTGATACCCAGCAGTCCACCCCCCGTCCACCACTAGAATGTGCCCGCTCAAATACGTGTTCTCAGGCGCCGCAAGGAAAAGTGCCGTCACCGCAATCTCGTCCGGCGTGCCCGGCCGGCCTAGCGGCACGTGATCGATCATCGACTGCACGTTTTCCCGGAATAAACCGTCGTCGCCGTAGAACAACTTCTGCGTGCCCTCGGTCATCACCGACCCTGGCGCAATCGCGTTCACAAGAATACCGTCTCGCCCGAACTCGATCGCCATCGCGCGCGTCAGATTGTTCACACCCGCCTTTGCTGCGGTAAACGCGCACTGCAATCGCAGCGGCACAACACCACCGATGGAAGAGATGTTGATGATTCTTCCCCGCCGCTGGCGCCGCATGATCTGCGCCGCAGCCTTGCTCACCTCGTACACCGCCGTGAGGTCAACCGCCACGATCCGGTCCCATTCCTCCCTAGGAAACTGGTCCGTCGTCACCCGGTGCACTAGCGTGTTAATTCCGGCGTTATTGACCACAATGTCGAGCCGTCCGCAGCGCGCCATGATGGCGTCCATAACACCAGCGATTTCGCCCGAATCGGTGACGTCCAATTTAAGTGCGTGGCCGCCGCCTTTCGCGGCCGCTTTCACAGCGTTGTCCTCCTGCACGTCGGTGTAAAAAACCGTCGCGCCATTTGCCGCCAGCTTGTCGGCGATGGCTTGTCCGATTCCCTTGCCCGCGCCGGTCACCAGCGCGACTTGTTGTTGTAGATTTGCCTGCATTTTTAGAAGTCTTATTCGGCGGGTTAATGATAGTTCAATAGCGCGGAAGACGGATTCTCGATCTGTTGACATACCAGCTGTAAAAACCGGGCGGCGGCAGCGCCGTCCACGATACGATGATCAAAGGTGAGGCTTAGCGTCATCTGGTGCCGGTTCGCGATACTCCCGTCCTCCATAGCAACGGCCTCACGCTTGATCGCTCCCACGCCGAGAATTGCCGTCTGCGGATGATTGATAATAGGCGTGAATGCTTCGATACCAAAGCCTCCAAGACTGGAGATCGTAAAGCATCCGTCCTGCATTTGATCCGGCTTCAATTCGCGCGTACGCGCAGCGCTAATCAACCCGCGTGACGCCATTGTAATTTCGCGTAGGCTCAGCCGACCAACGTCACGGACCACAGGCACCATCAGCCCGTGCTCGGTATCGACGGCAAAACCGATGTGCACCGTCTTTGGAAGCTCGATATTGTCAGCAACCCAGCGCGCCGCGAGCATTGGGTGCAAGCGCAGGGCGCCAGCGACCAGCTTCATTAAAATATCGTTGTAGCTCGGACCCTCACGGTCGTCCGCTGCACTCTTCAACTGGCCCCGCAAATCCACCAGTTGAACTGCGTCACACCGGCGGTGAATCGTCACAGGCGCGGTGCTCTGTAGGCTACGAATCATGCGTTCTGCAATCGTGCGCCTTGTGGATGAAGTTTCGACGGACTGCCAGTTTGAAGACTCCGAGCCGCGGGCGTTCCAGACTTTCAAAACATCTCTTTCTCGGATGCGACCGCTGCTGCCGCTTGGCTGAACGTCCCCGATCGACACGCCTTTCTCAACCGCAGCCCTCCGTGCGCGCGGGCTTGCGGGCGGCGCTCCAGACTTCCTTTCCGCCACGACAGCGGCATTCCTGTGCGCACCGCCGGTGTTCGCCTCACCCGGGTCGCGAGCGCTCGGCGTGCCTCTCGCGGCGGGAGGCGCTGTTGTAGTCTCCTGCGGGACCGACAGTGCTTCCACCGTTTCTCCGTCTCCCAGAAGATATCCGATGGCCGCGCCCACCTTGATCTTGTCGCCCTTCTGCGGACCGTTGGCGGGAATATGCAGCAGCCCAGCGTCGATCGCTTCAACCTCCTGCGCGGCCTTGTCGCTTTCGATGGTAAACAACGCATCGCCCGCCTTTACGAACTGCCCGTGACGCTGAAGCCATTCGATAAAAACACCCTCCTCCATGGACCATCCAAGGCGGGGCAATGTGATTGCTGTAGGCATGATTCAATACAGGTTAGTCGTTACACAAATCGAGGATCGCCTGCTTGATGACGTGCACATTTGGAACCACAGCGGCCTCGAGTGTCGCGCTGTAGGGCGTGGGCGAATGCTTTCCGTTCAGCCTCCGGATCGGGGCGTCCAAATCGTCGAACCCTGCATCCGCAATCTGTGCCGCGATCTCCGCGCCCACACCGAATGGTCCGAACGCTTCGTCCACGATAAGCAGACGCCCCGTCTTCTGCACGGATTGCCGGATAGTATCCACATCCAGCGGTGACACGGTCCTTGGGTCGATCAATTCCACCGAGACGCCATCTTCCGCGAGCAGCGCGCAGGCTTCCAACGTCCGGTGCACCATCAGCGCTAGTGCAACAACAGTGATATCCGTACCAGTCCGCACAACCGAGGCGCGGCCGAAGTCGATGTAGTATTCCTCCTCCGGCACCTCGCCTTTCATCGCCATGAGTTCGCGGTGTTCCAAAAACAAAACCGGATCCCCGCAGGAGAGCGCCGTCTTCAAAAGTCCTTTGGCGTCCCGCGGATTGGAAGGCACCACCACACGCAGTCCCGGAAAGTTCCCGTACATCGAATAGTAGCTGCCTGAATGATGAGTCGCAGCAGCGTGTCCGATTCCGATGCAACCTCGAAGCAGCACGGGCATTTGTAAGCGGCCGCTGCTCATGTACTGCATCTTCGCGATCTGATTGATAATCTCGCCCGCCGCATCCAACACAAAGTCTGCGAACATGAAGTCCACCACCGGACGCGTCCCGCTCATGGCTGCGCCGCAGGCCAGGCCGACAAAGCCGCGCTCGCAGATGGGCGTGTCCCTGAGACGTTCAGGCCCGTATTTGGCGAACAAGCCGCTGGTGGTCGCGAAATTACCGCCCCGGACGCCAATGCCTTCACCGAGCACAAAAATGGTCGGGTCTTTTTCCATTGCCTCCGAAAGCGCTTCAAGCGTCGCCTTCATGAAACTCAACTCCCGCGTCGACCGGGGCTGCGCAGGCAAATCGCGGGGAGCGCCGTCCCTGGCTGGCGCGTAGACTGAGTTGGTTGCGGAATCCGCCGTTGGAAACGGACTCGCCTCAGCGAACGCATGCGCCTCCTCGGCGAGACGCTCCACTTCGCGATCAATCGCGTCCAGATCCGATGCCTCGGCGACACCTTCTGCGACGAGAGTTGCACGGAACTTTTTAATCGGACACAGCGCCTTCCAGCGCTCCACATCCTCCTTGGTTCTGTAAGTATAGTCGCCCATGCCCTCGGAATGGGGCCGGGTGCGGTATGTTTTGCATTCGAGCAGCGTGGGTCCGCCACCAGTCCTCGCGCGCTGGATCGCCTCAGCGGCTGCAGCTTCAACTGCCAGCACGTCGTTACCATCAACCGTCACGGCGGGGATGCCGTAGGCGGCTCCGCGCGCCGCGACGCTTGGATTTCCGGCTACGGTGTCGAAAGGCACTTCCGTCGCGAACTGATTGTTCTCGCACACAAACAAAACGGGCAGTTTCCAAATACTCGCCATATTCAGCCCCTCGTGAAATGCGCCGTTGTTCACAGCGCCATCGCCGAAGAACGCGACACCCACGTGG
>CAMDSZ010000239.1 GCA_945906945.1 Akkermansia muciniphila | reverse complement strand
GGCAGCGGCAAGGCGGCCGACATCAAGCTGTACATCGATGGCGCGCCGGTGGAGCTGCGTCTCGAGATCGACAAACTCAAAACCGCATCGCAATCCGCCACGCCCACCCGCATCGGTCAGCGAAGTCAGAGCGAGTTTTTGCAGAATGCGGCCGTGCAGGATGTGCGTCTCTACGAGCGTCAGCTCGCTGCCGATGAAGCGAAAGCCGTCGCGAAGGTTCCCGAGTTACAACACACCTTCGCGGCAAGTCCTTCCTCGCCGAAAGTGCGGGACGCGCTGTTTGAGCACTATCTCAACTACCGGCACAGCGAGTTTAAAAACACGAACGCGCAACTCGCCAAACTCACTGCCGAGCAATCCGCCATCAAAGCGCGGAGCCCGCTCACCCATATTCAGGAAGAGCGCCCAAACATGCAGCCCATGGCGAATGTGTTAATGCGCGGAGCCTATGACAAACCCGGCGACGAGGTCGTAGCGGCAGTCCCTGTGGCGATGGGAGCGCTGCCCCCGGATGCACCGAAAAACCGCCTCGGACTGGCCCAGTGGCTGGTGAGCCCCCAGAATCCGCTCACGGCCCGAGTGACTGTGAACCGCATCTGGCAGGAGCTGTTCGGGACCGGCCTCGTGAAGACCTCTGAGGACTTCGGTATCATGGGAAGCGCCCCCACGCATCCTGAGTTGCTCGACTGGCTTTCGGTCGAGTTCCGTGAGTCGGGTTGGGATGTCAAAAAACTGTACCGCCTGCTCCTGCGTTCAGCTGCGTATCGCCAAGCGGCGGTAAGCACGCCCGAGAAGATTGAGAAGGACCGTGACAACGCACTGTTTAGCCGCGGGCCGCGCTTCAGGATGGACGCCGAAATGGTGCGGGACTACGCGCTCGCCACAAGCGGACTGCTTTCTCCAACGATGGGCGGACCGGGAACCATGCCGTATCAACCGGAGAACATCTGGGAGGTCGTCGGTCTCGGTACGGAAAAATACAAACAGGACAGCGGTGAAAACCTCTACCGCCGCACGCTCTATAATTTTTGGAAGCGCATGGCGCCGCCTGCGAGCCTTGAATTGTTCAACGCACCGAGCCGCGAAACAAGCTGCGTGCGGCGCGACCGTACCAACACGCCGATCCAGGCGCTGGTCACGATGAACGACCCGCAGTTTGTCGAAGCTGCGCGCGTCCTTGCGCAATCCTGCATCAAGGCGACGAACGACGAAGACGCCCGCATCGCAAAAGCAGTGGAACGGCTGCTTTGCCGTCAGCCAAGGCCTGCTGAAAAGACGCTTCTTCACGCCTCGCTCAAAGACCTCAAAAAACACTACGCCGCAAATCCGGCAGACGCGGAGGCACTGATCGGCATCGGTGAATTCAAGTCGGATCCGACTGTTTCAAAACCGGATCTGGCGGCATGGACGATGGTTTGCAATCAGCTACTGAATCTTGACGAAGTCTTAAACAAATAACCGAACAACGCCATGTCACTCTTACACGAATGGAATTCTCTTGAAACGCGGCGCCGGTTTTTGGGCCGCGGCTCAAATGCGCTCGGTGCCGCCGCTCTATCATCCCTGCTGGGGTCCGGGCTCGCAAATGCCGCGACAGGCTCGGCGTTGACCACACACGCCCCAAAGGCGAAGCGCGTGATTTACCTGCACATGGTCGGAGGGCCCTCGCAGATGGACCTCTTCGATTACAAGCCGGTGATGAAGGATTGGTACGACAAGGATCTCCCAGAGAGCATCCGCAAGGGGCAGCGCTTGACCACGATGACAAGCGGCCAGGCGCGATTCCCGATCGCCCCTTCAAAATACGAGTTTGCGCAGCAAGGCAAATGCGGGATGTGGATGAATTCGGACCTGTTGCCGTACCTTGCACGGAACGCGGACGACATCTGCTGGATGCGCTCACTACACACCGAGGCGATCAACCACGAGCCTGCCATTTGCGCGATGCAAACCGGCAATCAAATCACCGGCAGGCCCTGTCTCGGCGCGTGGGCGTCGTACGGACTTGGATCCGAAAACGATAATCTTCCCAACTTTGTCGTGTTAATTGCCACGCCCACCAACCGCGAACAAGAGCAGGCGATTTCCAGCCGGCTTTGGTCGAGCGGTTATCTGCCCGGCGAACACGCGGGCGTTTCGTTCCGAAGCAAGGGAGATCCGATCTTGTTCATCAACAACCCCGCCGGTGTGCCCTCGGAGATCCGGCAACAGACGATCCAAAACATCAACGCGCTCAACGAGCTGAACTACAAGGCAGTGGGCGACCCGGAAATTCATACGCGCATCAAGCAGTACGAGATGGCGTTTCGGATGCAGTCCAGTGTGCCGGAGCTCACAGACCTGGGAAACGAGCCGGAATCGACCTTCGCGTTGTATGGGGAAGAAGCCCGCAAGCGAGGCAGCTTTGCCAACAGCGTGCTGATGGCTCGGCGGCTTGCTGAGCGCGGCGTGCGGTTCACGCAGATTTACCTCAACAACTGGGACCATCATGCAAACGTTGGCACTCGGATGCCAAGCCAGTGCAAAGACGTCGATCAAGCCTGCCACGCACTCATCGAAGATCTCAAGCAACGCGGGATGTTCGACGACACACTGATCATCTGGGGAGGCGAATTCGGGCGCACTATCTACAGCCAGGGCGGGCTCACCCGCGAAAACTACGGCCGCGACCATCATCCACGGTGCTTCACGATGTGGATGGCCGGTGGAGGCGCCCGCGGGGGTCAGATCTATGGCGAAACGGACGAGTTCAGCTACAACATTGTCAAAGACCCGCTGCACATCGGTGATTTCCACGCAACCGTGCTACACCTTCTTGGCTACAGTCACGAGCGCTTGACCTTCAAATTCCAAGGGCTCGACCAGCGGCTGACAGGGGTGCTCCCCGCGAAGGTCGTGCACGATCTGATCGCTTGAGGCTCGCCGGACTTATCCGTGCCCGGCGGTGATTCAATGGCGCCGCTCACGGGCGCGGCCGGGCGCCGCTGGGTTCCCGTTTGCTTGCGGCGGCGCCAGAGCGGCGATGGGATCTTTGCGCGCCGTTGAAGGAGTGAACCAGGCTTGGAAGGTTAGTTCCCGTCGTCTTCAAAGGTTGAAGACTCTGGTAACGCCCCGGGCTCCAGAAGGCGCCGTTCGGCGATGATCGCGTCGATGGACACCACGTCGTCGTGGGGCAGTCGCTTGCGCTGGTACTTGCGCCACAGAATGTCGCGCAGTTCCTCGAGATCCTCCAAGGTCGGCACGTCATAATAAGTCCAGCGCTCCTCAGATTTGAGTTTGGACTGGAAGCGCCATTTGCCGCCAAACCGCTCCGCACGCACCTCCCGTTTTTCACGGTCCTCAGTAACCGTCTTCCAGACATGAACATTCCGCATGAGATAAGGTGGGTTTTGGTTGGAGCTTTGGCGAGGGGGGAGTGCACAATACGGACCTAAGTGAAAGAGATCGGTAAAATTCTCACGTATCTTGTGGCAGTGCTGCTCTGCGGCTCGATTTTGGCGCCTTTACTCTACTGGGCGGCCCATGCACTTGCGGACGCCGGCGTTTTGGTGGTTCTGCGCAAATACGCCTTTCAAAAATACTTCAACCGCAGCCTCCTGCTTTGCGCAATCGCACTTCTGTGGCCCTTCGCCTGCTGGCTGGGGGTCAGAGGCAAGATAAACTCCGCCCTCGAACCCGACCGACACTGGAAAAAACACCTCGGACAGGGGCTTTTTCTGGGCGCCGGTGTGATGGCGCTCTTAAGCGTCATCTACCTCAAGACCGGCTACTATTCGATCAAGGCGCCATTGTCTCCGAAGATTCTTGGGCTCGCCCTGGCGTCCGCCTCTGCGGTTGGCTTGCTTGAGGAGTGGCTCTTCCGGGGTGCGATCGCCGGTCTGCTCCTGAAGTCGTTGTCCGCGCGCGCGGCGCTGGTTTGGACAAGCGGGATTTTTGCGGTCGTACATTTTCTAAAGCCAAACCCCGGCATCGTCATTCAAGACGTAGGTGCATGGACCGGGTTTACTTTGGTGCCCCACATGTTCCACCAATTTGCACAGCCGCTGCTTTTGCTCGCTGGGTTCACCACACTTTTTGTGTTTGGCTGGACATTAGGAGTCGCCGCAATGCGCACTCGAGCATTGTGGATGAGCATTGGAATCCATGCAGGATTGGTCTTCATCAAAGCAATTTTCTCAAAGGTCGCAACCCGCCAAAGCGAGGCGCTCCCGTGGGTGGGCCCCGAGTTACAGATCGGACTCGTACCGGTGTCATTGCTGCTGTTCGCCCTTGCACTGGTGTGGATGTGGACGGCGAATTCCGAACAAAACAAAGCGTCTCATTCTGCATGATCGCATGATCTATCTCGATCACAATGCAACGGCACCAATTTGCGCGGCTGCTCGCGAGGCGTGGCTGGCAGCGCATGAACGCGGCTTCGGAAACCCATCCAGTCTTCACAGGCCAGGACAAAGGGCGGAGCGCGCGCTGGACTTGGCTCGCGAAGAGCTTGCCGCGCACTTGGGCTCTCAAGCATCGGACTTGGTGTGGACTAGCGGCGCAACCGAAGCGGCAAACGCCACTCTTGCGCATCTCAGCAAACAAACGCGTTCCGCTCTGGCAGTCTCGGCAATCGAGCATCCGTGCGTGATGGAAGCTGCCGAGCGCTGGTTTGAAGGGAGACTGGAAATCATCCCGGTCGACGCCAACGGCATTGTTCGAATTGAGCGCGTGCAAACGCTGCTAGCATCCAGAACAATCGGCGCTCTCGCGGCCATGGCTGCGAACAATGAAACCGGCGTGCTCCAACCGTGGCAGACTTTGCGGCAGCTCTGCACCGAGAGCGGCGTGCCATTTGTGTGCGACGCCACTCAGTGGATGGGACGGCTGCCAGGAAAAGAGCTGGGCGTCTGCGACTATGTTTTTGCGAGCGGACACAAGTTTGGTGCGCCCGTGGGCATAGGGTTCCTGAAGCTCCCAGCGCGGGCTGCGGGGCCGATATTTCAAAGCCTTCTGCTCGGCGGACCGCAGGAGGACGCCCGTCGCGCCGGCACTCAGAACGTTGCTGCGGCTGCTGCTTTCGCGGCCGCGCTTAGTCACAGCGCGGCGAACATGGATTCCATCGCCGAGCGCCTTGCAATCCGCGCCCACATCGAATCGCAACTTCGCGAACGCATCGAAGGGTTGCGAATCATCGCCGAATCTGAGCAGCGATTGTGGAATACCATCACTATTCTCGCACCAGCTGCATTGGACTGCAGGCAACGCTGGGTAGTCCGCCTGGACGCAGCGGGAGTGGCGGCCTCAAGCGGATCCGCGTGCGCAAGCGGCAAGGAAAACCCCTCGCACGTTCTCACTGCGATGGGTCTTGGCGATTGCGCCGACAGAGTCGTGCGCTTCAGCGGCGGATGGGAGACAACTGAAACCGAATGGCAGCGCGCCGTGGAAATCTGCATCGCAACCCACCAACGGATGAGCCGGCGCGAAGATTGATTCACGCGGCAGGGTGTTTCCGGTTTTGTGCGACCGGGCATTTGCAACCAATCCTGATAAAACGAGGATGCCTTCCCTTCTCAAAATCTATATCTTCTACCACGCGCGGGTTGCATCGCTTAAATTACGTTGCCCACGGCTGAACAATGATTTTCAAATTGTGTCCACTTAATGCAAAAATCTAAGAAAAGATCGCAAGTGAAACTCCTAGGAATTTTATCCGTTGTTTTTTTAGTTGCTGCTTTGGTGCTCGTTTCTCGCAATGAGCAAAAGCCGGCTTCCGCATCCGAGACGCTTCAATCTGAGGCCGTGCAAAAAACCTTAAACGACGCTACTTCTAACGAGCAAGGTGTGGCGGAAAAACAAGAGACATTGGGTACTTCTCTTGTTGAGTCAAAGCCGCAAGCTGCGCCTGCCCAGCGTTCACCTTCAACCGGAAAAACTGGGCCGCAGGATTTTCCTTCCGCTGGAACTGACCAAAAGCCGGAGACTACGCCTGAGGCAATCGCGAAAATCGACGCGGCTGTGAGTTCGCTTCAAGAATTGTCCGCGACTTATGACGCAAAGAGTCTTCCAAAAATGGAACCGTTTTTATATTCAGACGAGCCAGCGATTCGTGAGGCTGCATTGAATGCGATTGTAAACCTCGGAGATGAGGCTGGTGCGGAGATTCTGCGCCGCGCAGCCCGTTCAATGGTGGATCCTAAGGAGGAACTAGAAGCCCTTGAAAAAGCTGCTTTTCTGAGGCTGCCACCCGGCAAATTCGAATTTCGCAAAAAAGCTTCCCCTGCGGCCAAATAACCGAGAGCAATTCACTTGAGCTGGCACAGGGAGCGGAACCAAGAAGCGTCGCGAACGCGCGGAATCATTTGAAGCCAGGCCAGCGGCCCAGGCGTGCGTGACAGGCTCGTTGTGCTCTGAAGGAGCGATAAACGCGTACTCGCACAAATCATGACATCCGCCCTGGGAGCGCGTAGCCCCAGCTGCGCTTACACGTCCCTACACCGGGATGAGGTAAGCCCC
>CAMDSZ010000238.1 GCA_945906945.1 Akkermansia muciniphila | reverse complement strand
TCATTGGCTCCAATCGGCACGTTCCCGTTGAGAGTCAACCACCCGCTGGAGACGTTATAGATGTTAGTGTTTGCTGTGCCCGCACCGCCCAAGTCCCCATATGTGCCCAAGCTCAAACTGTAACCATTCCGGCCGTAGAGGTAGAAATTCCTATTATTCGCACCGAAGGTAAATGAACCGAAGGTGACCGTCTGTGCGAGGCCGCTGCCGCCCAGCGCGCGATCCACAACCATGTTTGTCATGTTTCCCCCGGTTAGAGCGATCGTTTTGTTTGCAAAGGTGGGGATGGTCGCCGCATCCGCGCGCACTTCCAAAGTCCCGCCCGCTGCGTAGGTCACGTTCGCAATGGGGCTCCGCCCAAGAGCGCCTCCGTCGGACACACGCAAAAAGCCCGCGGCAATATTCACCGAGGTAAGAAAGTTGTTGTTCGCATTCTGCAGCCAGAGCGAAGTCGCAAGGCTCGACTGGGACTTAACCAAGCGATCGGTTGCGTTCTCGAAACTGCTGATCACGCCGGAGACGATCAGGTTGCCGTTTCCGGTGATGGTCGCGGTGTTGGTGAACCCCAGACTCAACGGACCGGTGATGGTCGTGTTGCCATACCCCAAGGCCAGGGCGGTGCTCGTTGCCGGGCCAGCCACCACCACCGGACCGCTGATTGTATTGTTGCCCAGCGACAGCAGCGAAACGCCCGCCGTGTTGTTAGTCGCGAGCGGACCGCGTCCAGCGAGGGTAACGCCCTGCGAAAGCGTCATGCCCGAAGTCCCGCCGTCAAGCACAAGCATCCCGCCTGAAAAACCGAACCCGGCGGCTCCGCCGACCGAGATCGGGGCCGTGACGCCGGTCAGGGCGCTGGAGCCGATAAGCGCCAAAATACCGCCGTTGACGGTGACATCGCCCGTGAAATTACCCGTACCACTGAGGCGCAGGACGCCACCCCCCGTCTTGAGCAGTCCGCCCGAGCCGCTGAGGCTGCCGGTGACGTTCACCGTGGTGCCCATGCCAAGCGAAAGCGCCCCCGCCGTGGGGCCGAGCAACAATCCCGACGCACCGACGTTCAGGGTGTTCGCGAGTACAAAATTACTGGTGCCACCAAACAGCGTCAGTGAGCTCGTGCCGAACAGGTTAAGGCCGTCCACCGAGGTGCTTCCGTCAAGATAAACCAGCATCGGATCGCTCAGACTGAAGCTGCCGGTATCGACAGCGCCCGGCACCGCCGAACTCACCCAGTTTGAGGGGAGCGTCCAGAGTCCGCCCGAGGTGCCGGACCAGACTTGGGTCGCGGCGCGGACGGGCAGGTCGGTCATGAAAAACGCCAGAAGCGACCAGAAGGTGACCAGCTTGGTCAGCAGTGGCGACATCCGGAAGAGCTGCTGCGGCCCGTGGTCCTGCAGCGCCTCCATTGCGGCGGAATTCGCAAAATTAGGAAAATTCTGCGTGAACCAGCCCCCTTGCAGCGAACGGATCCGGCGGCGGACCTTCGCCCCAGCGGCACGGAGGCGGCGGGCTCCCGGATCGTTACCCCCCGCGTGCACGAGCGAGCGCGCCTGTCGCATCCGGCGGATGCGCAGGGAGTTACCGACGGCGTTACGCCTCGGAAAATCTCGTTCTGGACGGGGGTATTGCACAGTTCAAAATGACGCTCCACAAACAGTTTGCGAAACGTGGACTCTAGGCCCACAAGAACTAGAGCAGGAGCCATGCTAGGCGCCCTTTTTGCCGCAAAAAACTCAAAGAAATTTACGAGACAGACCCAAAAATAACGCCGGGCAGACCCTGCGGCTTTTGCGCATTAAAACAAGTTACTTTGCCACCAACCGAAAACCCGCACCCCCTGCGGGATCCCAGCGGTCGGTCCTCCGGATACCGGATGCCGGCATCAATTGCTTCCTTGAATTACAGCTCATGTTGACGATTCTGCATTTGGCGTAAAAAGAGCCCGACCGACGTGATTCACAAAATCCTGTGGCGCACCTCTCTCATTTTTGAGAAACAAAAAATTTTCTGGCTAATATCCGGTGTTTATTCAAATGCAAACCACTCATCCACTTTATTTTCTCTATCAAAATTAAATTCTCAATTTTGAGATATATAGAGCATTCCAACGGGCTTCCACGCCTCCGCAGGGAGGTGCCGACAACCGCACCGGCAGGAACTGCAGGGCACGCAGAACAGGCAAGGCTTTCCGGCCGGCTATGACGCGGCGGACTGCTTTGATTTCCCCGCAAGATACACGCCCACTAGGATCAAAAAACCGCCCCCGGCCTTGGCCCAGGAAAGGGCCTCGCCAAACAGCCACCAGGCGAGCAGCGACCCGACCAAAGGCTCGCCCAGAAGACAAACCGAGACCACCCCGGCACTCAGGTACCGCATCGCCCAGTTGTAACTACTCTGCCCCAGATGCTGGTTCACGACACCCATCCAGATCAGTGCGGCCCAGGTGCGTCCCGAGAATCCCACGCAAGCCTGGCCCGCACAGAGGACGCAGACCCAGAGCAGGACGGCGGCGGTGGAGTAACAAATTGCTAGATACGCAGGAAGCGACATCCGCGTCCGGAGCCTGCGTCCGGACACGAGGTACAGGGACAGAGCCGCACCACCGGCCAGCGCCAGCGCGTCTCCGCGCAGGGCGGCCGGGTGGCCCGAGAAGTCGCCGAGCCCGATCACGACGCCGCCGATCAGACTGGACCCGATGCCGATCCAGCCGGACCAGGAAGTGCGGTCCCCCGTGAGCCAGGGGGAGCAAAGAGCGACCCACACCGGGGCGGTGTTGACCAGGACGGTGCTTGCGGCGACCGAGGTCAGGCTGAGGGAGGAAATCCAAGTGGCGAAATGCAGCGCGAGCAACGCGCCTGAAAGCATCCCCGCGCCAAGCTCACGCCGGCTGAGCGCAGCCACCTCTGCACCCGCGCGGCCCAGCAGGAAGGGCAGCACGACCACGGCCGCGACAGTCATGCGCCATGCCGCGGTTACGAGCGGCGGGGATTCGCACCAGCGCACGAGGATAGAGCCCGTGGAAAGGGAAAGCACGCCGATCCAGAGCACGAGCATCGGGCTGACGCAGGGCGGTACATCGGCGGCGGCAGGGGCGGCGGCATCGGCGCCAGGGGCGGGAGGGGGATTGGCGCTCATGCGGGCGGGAGGGCGTTTCTTTTTGTTTGGGGGGAAGCGCAGCCGGGGCTGCGCGCTCCCAGGATGGACGCTCGCTTTTGGCTACCCGACACCCCGCGGACTCTCCATATTCAAAAGCCATGAAGCTCATCGATGGTAAAGCTGTTGCCCAGAAAATTCATGCCGAGACGGCCAAGGCTGTGGAAAGGCTCAAATCCCTCGGCCACCCGCCCGGACTCGCCGTGGTTTTGGTCGGGGAAGATCCGGCCTCGCAGGCTTACGTCAGATCCAAGGACCGCACCTGCCGCGAGCTGGGCATGCACAGCCTTAAGTTCGAGCTGCCGGCGACGAGCTCGCAAGCGGAGGTGATCGCGCTCGTGCACCGGCTCAACGCGGATCCGGCGATTCACGGGATCCTGGTGCAGTCCCCGCCCCCGGCGCACGTTGACGAGCGGGCGGTCATCGAGGCGATCGATCCGCGCAAGGACGTGGACGGATTTCATCCGGTGAACGTGGCCAAGCTTGCGCTGGGGGATCCCGACGGGTTTGTGCCCTGCACGCCGATGGGCTGCCAGCGGCTGCTGATCGAGTCCGGGATCGAGACCGCGGGGGCGCATGCGGTGGTGCTGGGGCGCTCGATGATTGTGGGCAAACCGATGGCGCTGCTTTTGATGCAAAAGGGCCTTGGTGGCGATGCGACGGTGACTGTTGCGCACTCCCGCACGCGGGATCTGGCGGCGGTGTGCCGCACGGCCGATATTCTGATCGCGGCGATCGGCAGGCCGGAGTTTGTGAAAGCCGATTTTGTGAAAGAGGGCGCGGTGGTGATCGACGTGGGGATCAATCGAGTGGCGGATGCGAGTTCGCCGAAGGGCTCGAAGCTCGTGGGGGACGTCGACTTCAACGCAGTCGCGCCGAAATGCGCGGCGATCACGCCGGTGCCCGGAGGAGTTGGGCCGATGACGATAGCGATGCTCATGCACAACACGGTGCTCGCCTGCGAAAGACTGCACAACGTGAAGCGCTGATTTGCGCTAGGAACCCTGGGAGCGCGTAGCCCCAGCTGCGCTTCGACGTTCCTTCGCCGCAAAGAGAGGAGGCGCAGCTGGGGCTACGCGGTCCCAGGGGGGCGTGCCTCTTTGCTCAAAACCGCTTTTGATTATCCCGCAGAAGATTCTTTCCCTGGGACCGCGTAGCCCCAGCTGCGCTTCGACGTTCCTTCGCCGCAAAGAGGGGAGGCGCAGCTGGGGCTACTCGGTCCCAGGGGGGGCGTCCCTCTGCGCTCACAACAGGTTCGGATTATCCCGCAGAAGATTCTTTGCGCAGTCGGCGGGATGCGTCATTGTCCACCTTCCAAACCACCCTATTTTCATGTCTGTACTCGTCGTTGGATCCATCGCACTCGACACCGTTAAAACGCCTCTTGAAGAACACGCCGACCTGCTCGGCGGGTCAGCAAGCTACGCAGCCGTAGGAGCGAGCTTTTTTTCTCCCGTGAACCTCGTCGGCATCGTCGGGAACGACTTTCCAGGCGAGCACCTCGAGTTCCTGCGGGCCCGTAAAATCGACCTCACAGGACTACAGCAGGTCGAAGGCAAAACCTTCCGCTGGTCCGGGGAATACATGTGGGACCTGAACACCCGCGAAACACGCTCGGTCGAGCTGAACGTCTTCGAACACTTCACTCCCACGCTCCCCGGCGCATACACAGGCGCGCAGATTGTCCTGCTCGCGAACATCGCGCCAAAGCTGCAAAGCCATGTGCTGGATCAAATGAACCGGCCTCTCTTCACGATTGCGGATACGATGGATCTTTGGATCAACATCGCGCGCGAAGATCTGGAGGCACTCATCAAGCGGGTGGACATGCTCATTCTCAACGACGGCGAGGCGCGCCAGTTCACAGGGGAGACGTCGCTTATCAAGGCGGGACACAAGATCCGCGCGATGGGGCCGCGTTTTGTCGCGATCAAGAAAGGCGAGCACGGATGCCTGTTGTTCGGCGAGGGCGAGTTCTTCTCGTGCGCGGCGTATCCGCTCGAGGACATCCACGATCCGACGGGTGCTGGAGACACTTTTGCGGGAGGCCTCGCGGGTCACCTCGCGGCCGGGCTCGCCAATGGGGGCGGCGGCATCGACTTCGCGCGGCTGCGTCAGGCGGTGGTGTACGGAAGCGTTCTCGCCAGCTACAACGTCGAGGCCTTCAGCTTGGAGCGTTTGCGCTCGATCAAAACGCATGACATTGACGCGCGCTACCAGGCGTTCCGCGCTTTGAGCCAGTTCGAGGCGATCGGGTGAGGACGATTTTACGCGTATTCCGGTACCTGCGAAAATATCCCGGCTGGGCCCTGGGAACGCTTGGCTGCGCGCTGGCGTCGACCGTGCTGGTCATCGTGTTTCCGAAGGTTACGCAACTCGTCGTGGACGAGGTGCGTGAAGGGCGCGGCGAGCGGGTTTGGATGCTTGTATCGACGGCGATGGCGGCGTTCATCGCGAGGGACGGACTCAACGCGCTGCGAATCATTCTGAACAACACCTTTGAGCAGAAGGTTATTTTTGATCTCCGCAGCGAGCTCTATTCGCACATCCAGCAGCTTCCGCTCAGGTGGTTTGACAACCGCGCGACGGGCGACCTGATGACGCGCGTCATGGAGGACGTGAACTCGGTCGAACGCGTGCTCATCGACGGCATAGAGCAGGGCGCGGTTGCGGTGCTGCAAGTGAGCATCGTCACGACGATGCTTTTTGCCTACCACCCGCGGCTCGCCTGGCTGGCGCTCGCGCCGGTTCCGTTCCTTGCGGCCGGCGCTCTCTGGTACACGCTCACCGCCAAGCAGCGCTACCGCGGACAACGCAAGGCGTCCTCCGCGATGAACGCGCTGCTGCACGACAACCTTGCAGGCATCCGCCAGATCAAGACCTACGTCCGCGAGTCCGAACAGCACGAGCGTTTCAACGCGGCGAGCAAGGAGCTACAGAAATCGACGCTCACGGTGATGCGTATCTGGGCGATCTACAATCCGTCCATGTCGCTGTTCGCGTCGCTGGGAATGACGCTTGTGGTCGGATTCGGCGCGCAGGCCGTCTTGAACCACGAGTTGAGCGTCGGCGAATTGACGGGGTTTCTGCTGCTCGCGGGCTTTCTGTACGACCCGATCTCAAGGCTGCATTCGCTCAACCAGATTCTCCAGGCGGGCCGCGCGGCAGGTGAACGCGTATTCGAGATTCTTGACGAACATCAGGAGACCGAATCTGCGAGCGAGGAGGCGCCCAGCAACAAAATCCGGGGCGAGGTGGAGTTTAAGAAGATCAGCTTTTCGTATCGGAGCGAGGTGTCGGTGCTTCACGATGTGACGCTTCATGCGCGGCCTGCGCAGACGATTGCGCTTGTGGGAAAAACCGGCGCGGGCAAATCCACCATCGTGCAAATGCTCACGCGTTTCTACGAGTACGAGACGGGCGAG
>CAMDSZ010000237.1 GCA_945906945.1 Akkermansia muciniphila | reverse complement strand
CGGACGAGTCCAAGATTGCATTTTTAACTTCAGTTTTAGGGAATCCGTCTCTCGCGTGGAATCTCGGGCCGAGCCACCGACAGAACACATTCACTGAAATCGAAAAGCTGCCGGTTTCAAATGCCGTGAAAGCGGAACTCTGGAGGCGGACGGCTGCCATTCCCGCTGAGTAACCGGAAACCCATCTTCGCGAACTCGCTTTTATGCAGCAAAAAACTAAAACCCTGTGCTTCCTACTCGTATTTGCGGCTGGAATCCTCCTCGGGCACCTTCTATGCGGCTCGGGCCAAACCAACTCTTCCCAGCCCAGAAGTGGGAGTGCTTTCCTGATACCTTCTGGTAGACCAGCTCCTATCTTGAGTGCCCAGACAGGAACCGAAGATAGGGGTTCCATCCCGAAGGGACGGCTCGATTCCCTGGAGGAAATTGAAACGCTTCTCGATGAGATACGCTTGAAAACAAAGTCTGCTGGATCTCTTGCGGACGCCAGAATTTGCGCATGGGAAGGAATCTGCGGTATGAACATCAAAACGCTGGAGGCTCTGTGCACATATTCGGGACCCTCGTATGTGGGAGAGGGCGTGTTGGAATGTATGGGAAAGCGTCTGGGCGAAATCGCTCCGGAAAAGGCAGCGGCCGTCTGGCTAAAAGATACTCACAGCGGGTGGGACAGGGAGTATCTGCTGAGCCCATGGATCGCGAAGGATCCCGTCGGATTTGCTGCATGGCTCGGGGCGCAGTCCGCAGAGGTACGAAGGGACGCGGCAAGGCCCCTAAGAGCAATGAATTTAAAGCCAGAGGTCTTGGCCGCGATGCTCAAACAAACGCCTGATCTCATATCCAATGAAGTTCTTTCGGGAGAAATTGCCGCTGGCGCGATGAACTCTTCGCAAAAATCGGCAGTGCAATCCACCCTCGGTGAAAACCCAGAATTGACGACGGAAAGCCGCGCGGAATACGCCGAAAAAGTGATCTCCGTGGTCCGTGGCCTACCAGAGGCTCCGGCCCGAAACGGTGCCCTCGCAAAGTTGGCGGGCGATGAGAATTTCGATTTCAGTCGGTACCCCGATATCGTCACCGCGCTTGCGGCGCTTCCTGATCACAAACTTCCAACTCTTGCTTTGGCGCGTCATGCCGATCAATTACCAGAGGGCAGGCTGCGGGACTTGGGCATGCGATCCAAATTTGAGTCTGAAGCTGCACGGGATGCAGTGGCAGCAGCTGGACATTTGAATGAAATTGCAGGTACCCAAGATTATCCAAATGCCGTTCAAGGTTTTGTTGCGGCAACGGCGAAGGACGACCCGCAGACCGCATTAGATTGGGCCTTCAGCATCCCTAGCGGAGACCAAAGAGGGAATGCTTTGGAAATGGCGGCCCGTGAGTTTTTCCTACAAAAGCCTGAAGAAGCGCGTGCATGGTTAAAGCAAGCACCGCTTACCGAAGCTGAATATTTTCGTCTGACGGGCAGGAAACGGTGAGTTTCCGGAACGTTGGTTGAATGACCCCAACTGTCGTAATCTTTACGACAAGACCAAAAGCTGGACGCTGGGTAATCTCTCGCGAGCTGACAGTTGAAGCAAACCATGACTCTCCATCCAAACTCGCCTGACTCGGTTCGTACTTTCGCGTCCTATCCGACTATGCGCGCTACAGATCCGGCACCGAAACCCTTTCGTGTGGAATGAAATAAACAGTCTCTAAAAAGCTCACGAACAAGATCATGAAACCACTCAAGACACTGCTCACCTTTCTGCTCTTTCCGCTGGTCGCGCTACGGGCCGCAGAGCCATCGAAATCGATTAATCCAAATACTTGGATCAAAGCCGAAACCGATCACCCGGATGCGATCTACAAGTGCGGCGAAAAAGCGGTGTTCCGGGTGAGCGTGGCAGACAAGGCTCCGAACGCTCCCTCTGAAATCAATTGGACGCTCACTCTCGATGGCGCGAAGGTTTTGGGACAAGGCACTCTCACACTTAAAGACGGCTCGGCCACAGTCGAAGGAACGCTAGCAGAACCTGGTGTGCTACAATTCAAGGTGACGCCGACGCTCAACGCCGAAACTCTCGGCGGCGGAATGGCGGGTGCAGCTTTCGAGCCTTACCAGATCGCGCCCACGGCGAAAATGCCGGGAGACTTTGAGGAGTTCTGGAGTGCACAAAAGGTGGAATTGGCAAAGGTTCCCCTAGACCCAAAGATCGAACCGGTGGCACAGGATAATCCGGCGATCGAACTTTTCGAGGTCAGCTTTGCGAACATCGACGGACACCGCTCGCACGGCTACCTTGCCAAGCCGAAGGGCGCGACTTCGCTACCCATCATGATTTCACAGCCGGGCATGGGAGTGCACCCGAACGGCCTGAAAGAATCCCGCTGGGTCATTGCCAACGCCGTCCTGGGATTCTTGGCGTTGGATATGAGCGCTCACGACATGCCGATGGAGCGGACTCCCGAGGACGAAGCGAGGTGGAAGAAGTTCATGGGGTATCCCTACATTGGAAGCGATGACCGGATGACGTATTACTACCGCCAGGTCTTCACCGGCATGGTACGCGGCATTGATTATCTGACCTCGCGACCTGATTGGAATCACAAAGCCATTATCAGCGCCGGAGGCAGCCAGGGGGGCGGACTAGCGATTATCGCTGCTGCTCTCGATCCACGCATCACCGCGGTGGTGAGCATCGCGCCCGCACTCGGTGAACACACCGGTCCGCTCTATGGACGGCCCGACGCTGCACCGAACAACCTCATCATGGGCCGCGACAAAAAGACGCCTGATCCGAAAATCATCGAGGCCACCGCGTATTACGACACGGTGAATTTCGCGCGTTTAGTGAAGGTGCCCGTGCTCATGAGTAGCGGTTTGATTGATACGGCCTGTCCGCCGATGACCGTACTTTCCATTTACAACGCTTTACGTTGCCCCAAACAAATCGATCTCGTTCCTCTACTTGGACACAATCAAGGACCTCGTTTTGTAGAGTTTAAAAATTACTTTTTGATGGAACAGGCTGGAATTGCCGATCCTTCCGGCAAGGCAACAGCCCCGGCAAACCTCGGTGCTCCCATCTTCAAGAAATGAACCTTCTCGTTTACTCCCCGGGGCGACGCGATCGAGGAGCACGCTCCGATCGGCTCGACTTTCATGACTGCGAGGTGTTGTCGATTCGCGCCGCTTTACGGTTTTGATGTGGCGTACCGTTCGCGAGCCTTGAACAGGCTCCCTAAATCGCGAAATCTGGGGCTTTTGGATGGCGGAGTAGCGTATGAGACGTTTTTCAGGAATTTCTAAGCTGTTCCCTATCAGATGGAAATGATTTTCCAGATCAAAACCATTCACAAACCGTCCCGTCCGGCTCGATTGGCCGGATCAGCGTTTTTCTAAAACCGCGTTCGGCGTGGACGAGAATACACGTGTGTTTGGCGAGGCCTCGCAACTCGTGCGGCTTCAGTTTGTGCTCCTCCTGCTCGCTGTAATGGTACGTCTTGCGGCCTTGTGCGAAGCCCCATGTCTTTTTGATGACCCGTTTCTGGCCCAGGAAGTTTGCGCTTTCGATGGCGCCGTCTTCATCGGCAGCTCGGAAGATCCTCCGGTTTTTTAGCGCGCCCCGCGACGATACCGCGTGCGCGAGTTGCGGAAATTGGGAGAAAAGGAAACTCCTGACTCCCTCACCTTGGATTGTAAACACGTCACTGGCGGTCTCCGTCCCACCACAAACTGAGATTCACCAGCATCGACGCTACTAATGACGCCTGATGGTCCGTGGAGGGTGATTGACCAAGTCTGCATCGGTTGGATTTACCAAAGCCTGCTCAATGATGCAGCCGCAAAATGCTTGTAAGCGCAGCTTTTACAATAGATCAAGCGCTGCCGGTCTAAGGCGGAGATTTCCGCAGGGGGGATAGCCAGATGAGGTGGCATCGAGTAACTTTCACAGGGCAGCCATTGCCCGCTTTGAATGTGAGGAGACTGAGGAGGGTATAGGCTACGTCGCCACGCTATACCTCCTTTTATTTACTACCTCTCATTTAAGAAGTGGGTTGGAGACTCCTCACACTCCTCACCCCTGATTGTTTGGGTTCAGGCAAATTAAGGACCGCTCAAGCTCGGGGCACACACCCAAGCGCTCCGCGCTTCAGCTCTAAGGAACTGAACTGAGGGCCACCCGGAAGCCCATGTCTCTGCCGCGGTAGTCCCCGGTGCCGAAGTTGCGGAAAGCAACCGCAGAGTAACCCGCAGGAGTGTTCCAGCTTCCGCCCCTAGAAGGCCGACTGCCAGACTTCTCATCGAACCCATCCAACATCCATTCATTTGCGTTCCCTCCAAGATCGTAAAACCCCAGCCCATTCGCTTTGAAACTACCCACAGGGGCAGTTCCAATGATCCCGTCCACTCCAACCTTTTGAGTATCATCTTTCCCATCCGGTAAAATCGCGTAATTCCCGTCATCCCACTTCGGAGGATAATACTCGCCCCAAGGATACTTCATAGTCCCAACGGCAGCTTCCCACTCTGCGTTTGTTGGCAGGCGCCACTCTTTGCCAGTCACTTTGCTCACCCATTCACAAAACTGCTTGGCATCATTCCAGTTTACGTTCACCACCGGATGCTCGTCGTTCTGCTCAAAATCTTTACTTTGCGGCTTCCAATCAGGCAGTCCTTCCGCGTTCAGATACCCTTCAGCTCGCAGGTACAACTTCCATTCGCCCACCGTCAACTCTGTCTTGCTCAATAAAATCTCCGTTCGCGGCACCGGCAGCAGCTTCTTCTGCAATTGCTCAACCAGTATCCCAATCACGCTCGGATCACGTTTTGCTAGCCGCATCGCTTCTTTCTCCTGCTTTGCGCTGCCTAGCAACTTCTCTCCGTATTTTTTCCAAAATTCCTCCCCTAATAACTTCGCGTAAGCAACTGATTCACCCTGCCGCCCTTCATTCAATAGCGCCTCGTACAGTCTAGCCTGCGCTTTCTCTTTCTCCGGCATCGCCACCAACTCTTGCGTGAGTTGCTGCGAGACTTTCGCGCCAGGTTCATCCTCGCATCGCGCGTACTCTTTCACCGCCTCCTCCCAGCGCCCCATCAATTGCAATACGTTCGCGCGCCCCATCAGGAACGTTCTGTTCTCCGGTTGTAGCTGTACCGCGTAACTCACAACCCGGAGAGCCTGCTCGAAATTACCAGCTGCAGTTTCATCTTTCGCCTTAGACGCAGCCAATGGTGCCATGTCCCTCAATCGCGCCAATGCCTCGCTTGCCTTTCGTCCCTCCACAACCACCTTTGCACTAAAGCTACTCACGACGACCAGCATGAGCGCAGCAGATCCTGCCAGCACCTTGTTGCGACCCACCCACAGCTTGATGCGCTTCAAGGTTCCAGCGTCCTCCGCCTGAGTGGCAAATCCATTCTGGTATCGCTCTATGTCACCAGCAAAAGCTTCCACACTAGCGTAGCGCTTATTGCGATCTGTCGCCATCGCCTTGAGCGTCACTGCCTGTAACGCTTCCGGCACTTCAGCACCCATGGCGGTTGGCGCACCCACTGTCACCGGACCTTTGCCCCCACGTTTCGTGACCATCGAACTGATGTTCCCGTTCTTCACCTTGGTGAGCACCTCGTCCAACGTCGTGCCATCGATCGGTGGACGCAGGGTAAGGATCGCATAGAGAATTCCGCCGAGGCTGTAGATGTCACTGCGCGCATCCAGCTCAGCCACCATGCCCATCGCCTGTTCAGGGCTCATGTACTGCGGCGTACCCATGACCTCACCTTCCATCGTCATGCCGTAGTCGCCAGTGTCGTTGACTCTAGTGACAGAGGCTTGCTCTTCACGTTCACCCAGCACTTTCGCCAATCCCCAATCCATCACAAGCACCTCACCGTATTCGCCCACCATGATGTTCTCTGGCTTCAGATCCCGGTGCAGGATGCCCTTGCTGTGCGCAAACATCATCGCGTCACACACCTTGCGAAAAATAGTGAGTAGCGTCGCGCGGGGGTATTCTTTGTTGGCGTTAGCATCACCATCACGGATAAGGTTCAGCACCGCTTGAAGCGTGCGGCCTTTCACCAACTTCATCGAGTAGAACGGACGACCCTGCGCATCGACGCCAATGTTGTGGATGGGAACGATGTTCGGATGGGCAAGCTGTGCCAGCACTTCTGCCTCTTTTGAAAACCTTGGATCTTCACCACCTTCGCTCACGCTGCTAACCTTTACGGCTACGTTGCGTTTCAGCTGAGGATCTTCACCAAAATAGATCTGCCCCATGCCGCCTCTGGCGATTTCTTTGATCAAGGTGTACTCGCAGGTGGGCGATGCTTTGTTTGCAGAGGTTGACTTAAGTAAAGGATCACTGGCTGATGCGCTCTTCTGAACATTCCCTCGTGTGGGCGTCCTCTGCGGAATGGTCACTTCCATGCTTGCCTTGGTCTTGGTCACTGCCCGCTGGGGGATGGTGATGTCCAAGGAACTCGGAGTGGGTGACGCAGCCACTGGCTCCACCCTCTTGAGTTCAATCACCAGGGTAACTTCACCCACCTGAACACTGGCTGGATATTCCACCTGCACGCGTTCGTTGAT
>CAMDSZ010000236.1 GCA_945906945.1 Akkermansia muciniphila | reverse complement strand
TCCACAGGGTTGGTGGACGAGACATCAAATCCCTCAAGCAAACCGGCGATCCTGCCGGCCGATTCCGCGCCGGGCACGGGATGCCATGCCGAAAGACCGTGACGAAGGTTCAGGAGCGAGTCGAGCACCTCGGCACTCGAGTGGCCGATGCTTGTCACAAAGCCGAGGCCGGAAATGACCGCTTGGTGCGTCATGGCTGCAAAAGCTTGCGTCGTAGAAACGCTTTGAGATCGCCGACTGTAGCGATCCCAGCCACCTCACGTATTTCGATGGGGATGCCGAAAAGTTCGTCCATTTTGAATGCCATCTCTGCGAGAGCAAGGGAGTCCAGACCCAGGTCCTCGCTGAGGCGCATTTGGTCCCCGAGCAAACTGGGTGGGGGAGGCGCCTTTTGGGGGAGGTGGAACGCAATCATGCCGGGCAGCATGCCGCACAGACTCTCGAAGGTCCCATCCTTCTGGAAACAGAGAGCCGACTCTACGCAGTCTGCACTGAATCCCTTGAGGTTGAGCCTGAGGTCGCTGGCCGACTTAGAACCGAAACTTGGGGTAAGAAATCGGCCCGGCTCGGCACCGCGCTCAAGGTCTTCGAATCGCCTGCCATGCGGATCCGAATCGGAAGAAATAGACTCTGCCATTTTAATGAACCGTTCCTTCCGAAACTAGAGGGGCTCGTAGGGATTGCGCCGCCGATGGACGGCGCTACTCAGACTTGTTGAGCTTTGAGAGAGCCGCGACGTAGAGGATTGCAAAAATCGTGTCTGCTGCGGCAAAGGACTTCCAAAGAACCGGGACGCTTCCAGCATGCCAAGCGACTGTTCCTACGTAGCAGACTTTTAAAAGAATGCCGTAAGGAATGAGGAGCCGATTTTTGACTGGATCCCACGCGATTTGTAAAAACATCACTCCAAAAACAAGCAACAGAGACGCTGCAAAATCAACGTAGCCCCAGTGGTTGGGCGGGATAATTCCGGCCGCCGAAAAAATGCGGGACCCCGCAACAAGGAAGGCGATGCCGAGCAGGCCGTCGTATGCTGCCGAGGCTAGAAAGAGAAGGCGGAACGGGGTGCGAGATTCCATGGGAAGAGCTTTGTGACACCCGGCGAAGAAGAGCGGGCTGGGAAATGAACCTCAGGTTGCCGGATAAAAATAGCAACTACAAATAACATTCCAGGATGAGGTTACGATGCCTGCAGAGTTCCTGCGCATCCCGGCGGCGCCAAAGAAACACCGCGGTGTAGCGACCTTTGAAACGAGCCTCCATTCGAATAGGCAACCGGGTTGCCGTTAGAAGAGGACGGACAAGCGCGGGAGCCTTGCCGAGAATTTTGCTGATTCAAGACGCATGAGGCGTCAAGCGCTGTCCAATTGCAAAACAACAGAACACATCCCCAGGGACCCTCCCATCCCCAGCATCCCCAGGGACAGACACTTTTCCTATTCAGTGTTTGGCATCGCTGCTTACCGCCAGACTGGCGATGGGAATGACTGCTAGTTCGTTTGCGGCATGGCTCTTGTGGGTGTAGCCGATGTAAAGGTTGCCGTCGCGCTCCACCGCATACGGATAACTAAAGTCGGCGCTTGGATGGGAGACGCCCGGCGTTCCATCGAAGACCGACCTGCGGACTAGGAACACCTTGCTGAAGACCGACTCGCCCGGCTTGCTCACAGCAATGGTGAGGGGCGACCGCGCGCCACCCGTGTCCGCCGTGGTGGTGCACACGAGGTAGCGCTGGCCGCTGCTGAGGATGCCTGAGTACGGCTTGCTCGTTGCCATGGGAAGGTTTGATGGCGCGCTGGGCGTCCACGTGCGTCCGTGATCTTCGCTCATGGATACCAGCGCGAGCGCCTTCTTGCCGTAGCGGGAAATGTTGAGGATGCGTTTACCTTCGACGATCACAGTGGACTCACCCCAGATCCTTCCCACCCCCTGCGCAGGAGCAATAACCACCATCTCCCAGCGTGTGAAGTCACCGCCTTTGCTGATGGCCACCGCTGGCAAGTCGCCCTCCACCGCGTATCCGTTGGAGATTCTGGCTCCGGCCATGATCCAATTCCCGTCAGTCATCCTCTGTGGCTCCTGCATCGGCCAGAAACCCTCGTTGATGACCATCCCGTGTGGCTCCCATGAACCCTTGGGTTCATCGAGAGTGTAGGCGCGAGTGTGCGTACGCTGGAAGCGGTCATAGAACGCGCCCATGAAGGCCCACAACTTTCCGCCTTGCGACAGAAACACGCCGTGACTGACGCCCAGGTTTGCCTCCCCCGCGTCCATCACAACAGGCCGGCCCCAACTCACGCCCCCATCGTCGCTGACGCGCACGTGCGCTTCCTCGGTGGGGGTGTTCTCACCGCCGATGTTGTATCCGTAAGAAGCGTAGAACCGCCCCTTGTGCCATGCGAGGCCGACTCCGAGAGTCCACCTGCAGCCGTCCTCATCGGGCCGCTGCTTTTTGATGACATGAAACCTTGCACCATCCAGCACGGGCAGTTCGGCGGACTTTGGCAGCGTCTGTGTGGCGTCCCAGAGCGGTAGACCTGCAGGGGCAAGCTGCTTTGCAATATCGTGCGTGAGGGAGACGGGTCGATAACTCTTGGCAATCTCCTCAGTTGTGAGTGCACGTTCGACAATCGAGCACTCGTCCAAGGCTCCGTGAAAGGCTTGGCGCACGCCGTCCGCATCCCAGATGCCGCCGAGTGTGATGGGGGCTTCTGTGACGGCGATGGGCCTTTTGAGCTTCGCCTCGCCCATTTGCTTTCCGTTTAAAAAAAGCGCCGCCTTGCCCGGTTCGACCACCAAATTCACCAAATGCCACGCGCCTGGTTTTAGCGATTCCACACAAGAAATCGTAGTCCAACCGTCCTGCCGCAAATGCGCTCGCAGTTGACCGCTGGGTTCGACTGTGAGGCTCCATTCGCGTTCGTTGCGTGAGTAGCGGTTTTTGCCGGCGAGCACCTGCTGAGCAGCGGTGGGTTCGTATGGATTAAACCAAAGCGAAACAGTGAAGGCCGCTCCTCCAAATTGTGCGCTTTTTTTGAGTTCAATCAACGACTCGCCATCAAGCATCAAGCTCCCGCCGGAGGCTCCCTCGGCGGGCTTCGCTGTGCCGCGCACAATCAACGTGTCCTCCACACGCTCCAACGGCCAAGTCTCGGCGATGACTGGCGTGGCAATACCAAGCAGCAGAAGGAGGGCGTGTTTCATGAAACTGAAATTATTTTTGCGGGCTGGTGCCTGATTTGGCTGAAAGCCGGAAAGGAGTAAAGTCCACCAAACCTGCAGCGGGTCTGCTTTGCAATGCTGATAGAAATTGCCCAGCATATTTGAGCTTTGTCACATACAAGGAAGCTCGATTTGGCATATCAACCCCATCAAAAACGCGCAATCTTGAGGAGGAATTTGCGCAATTGAGTCATTTGGTTTGAAACACACGGCTGCATGCAATCGCCCGCATGAAATCAACCAGTGCAAAATCATTTTGTGCGGCTTCGCTGAGAATGGCAGTTACAGAATCGTCATCAATGAAGCTTAGAGGTCTTCCCAGCGCATACTCTAAAAGCGCCTCTGTAAATCCGCGGGCGAACGCGTGGCCGTTTGCTGCGATAAGTTCACGCAGCTCGAAATAGTCCTCAAATCGTGGTCCGTTGTGAAAAGCGCCGCTGGAATCGATGGGCCAGTCTCTGCTGCTTTGATTGGCTTTGGGATAGCGTTCCGTCGCCCGCCACTGGCCGATGGCGTTGAAGTTCTCCAAGCCAAAGCCGATGGGATCGATCTTGCGGTGGCATTGCAGGCATTGGGGCTCCTCTTGGTGAGCGAGGATGCGCTCCCGCGGGCTGAGCAAGTGCCCGCCAAGTCTGCTAAGCTGGGGGACGTTTGGGGGGGCAGGTGGTGGAGGATCATGCATCAGCTTCCGAAGCACCCATGCGCCGCGTTCGACTGGGCTGGTGCGCTCACCGTTGCTTCCCATCGCCATCACCGCGGACATTCCAAGCAGGCCGCCTCGCGGTGAGCCTTCAGTCAAGCGGACCGGGCGGAATGCGTCGCCGCTGACGCCCTCGATCCCGTAAAAGTTGGCGAGCAGTCCATTGACGACAATGTGGTCGCTTTTAAGAAGTCGATTCAGACTTTCACCGGAGCGGAGCAGATGGGTGAAGGTTTCGAGCACCTCGTTGCGCACTGCAATTTTTAAACTGTCGTCAAACTCGGGAAACTGCCGCGCGTTGAACCGGAAGAAATCCAGCCGGTCCAAGCCCAGCCATTGGTGCACGAAACCGTTTACAAACTCGCGGATCTTCGGGCTGGCGATCATCCGGTTCACTTGTGCCGCTAGCGTTTCGGGCTTGTGAAGCGCGCCCTCAATTGCAGCAGTTCGGAGTTCGGTGTCGGGGGGCGCGCTCCATAGAAAATAGGACAGACGTGTCGCAAGTTCCGCGTCCGAGATGCTGCGCGCCTTGTCTGATTCGCCGCGGTTGTCAGGCTTGCCTGGTTCGTTCAGATAGAGAAACCCCGGCGCTGCCAGCACGATGCTAAGCGATTCCTTGAGCGCCGATTCAAATGAGTCTCCCAAGGCGAGCCGGTCCGAAAAAACTTTTGAAAGACTTTCAATCAACGCGTCCTCAGGTGGCGAGCCTCTAAAGGCACGGGTGGCGAATTGGCGGATAATTTTACGCGCATGATCGAGCTCCGAGCTTCCGGGTGCTTTTGGCATGAAGAGATCATTCGAATCGGTCAAAGAACTGCCCGGTGTTGCGCTGCTCTCCAGTTCCATCCAGTCAATCCACATCGCCGGTGGATACCAGGTCTTATGCTTGTTGCGGTAAAGGACGGCGATCGCCACCTCGTGCTCCCGCGAGTTCAGACGCTTTTCGCGAATGGCAAAAGTTCGGCTGCCTGTGCTGGTGAGCGTGACGGGTATGTCGATGGTCTGCGGATGCTCGATTGTCCCAGTCACCTGGTGAGTGGAGATGATGTCAAACGCTCCCGGTTGCGTGGGATGTCCGACCTCGATGAAATGCCGGGCTGCGGGCGTTTGCTCAAGGGCGGCGATGCGCACGCGCAGGACGTATTCGCCCGGGGGCCAGTCCTTCGGGGCGTTCAAGCTCTCCTGCGGCCGAAGGATGAACACAAACAGGTAGGAGCCTGTGTCCGCATGTGGTAGTGCAAAGTATTTGGCGATATTTCCGGTTTCGCCCTCATACTGCGCTTTGACGCTTTCGCCTTCCGCTGCATCCTTGAACCCGAAGTCCGTCGGAGCCGGTGCACCCTTCATTTTGGACCAGTGACGGTAAAATCGGCGCGGATCCTTGGCCACGTCCTCAAGCATTCTGATCTCAAGAGCCTTTCCCTCGTTTTCGGGCGCGAGGCTCGCCGCATCGACGGCTGCGGTCCAGTTCTGATAAGGCTCAACCCTCTTGGTCAGCACTTTGACCGCGTTGTGCAATTGGACATCTGCCACGCGTTCGAGCTCTGTGTGAATCTTGAAGGGCTTTTCTTTCGCGGCATCTTTGCAGAATGCGTCATCCAATGCGCGCCGTCCCAAGGCCAGGTATTGCTCGATTTGATCGCTCGACATGAAAAGCGAGGCTCCCACCGTGTCAAAGGTGCCGGCACCGCCGTCCAGCGGAAGATCACGGACGTCGATGTCCACGCCAAGCAGTTCGCGCAGGGTGTTTTTGTATTCGCGCCGGTTCAGCCTGCGGACGACAGATTTGCCGCTCGAATCAGCGAGAGACCTGCGAGCAGCGACCATCGTCCTGGAGAGCGCTTCAAGAAAGTCCGTCTTCGCGCCGCCGGCCGGTTGCCGGGCGTCCTCGGGTGGCATTTCACCTGAGTTGATTTGATTGAGGATCTTCTGCCAACGATCGGCGAGTTCCACCGAGTCGAGCGCAAATGGAATGCTGTCGAGTCGCAGCTTCCCTTTTTGCGTTTCGGCATCGTGACATTTGAGGCAGTACTCGTTTAGAAAAGACCGCTGCTGCTCGTCCAATTTCGCAGGCTTTGATTCCGCGGCCGCCGATGCCGACTCGAGGATAAATGATGCGAGGGCGAGTAGGGTCCAAAAACGACTAAGCGCGCGAAGAAGGAAGGAGCGGGGTTGCTTCATCCGGGTGGCGTATTGAAAGGTTACGCGATGAGTTGCTTGATGGCTTCTGTGCTGTCGCCATGACGGGCAGTGGGAATGCCAATGCCGTTCAGGAGTGTGAGCCATACGTTGCACAGAGGAGTGTCCTTTGGGAGCACGAAGTGACGGCCGAGATGGATTCCGGCGCCGCGGCCAGCGATGACGGTTGGGCAGTTGTTGAGAAAGTGGACGGAGCTGATGTTGCTGCCAAAGACGAGAACCGTGTGATCGAAAAGACTTGAGCCATCGGGTTCCTTTGCAGCCTTGAGCTTGTCGATGAGGCCAGCGAGCAGGGTGCTTTGCGCCACATCTTTTTTTTGTGAGAACTCCATCCGGTCGCCCTGCGAGCGCTCGTAATGACTGAGGTCGTGTCCGGTGTAGGGCACGTCAATGCTCCTGAGCAGGCTATCCACCGGCTGCCGGTAAGTGAGCACCCGCGTTGTGTCTGTGTGCAGCGCTGCGACGATGAG
>CAMDSZ010000235.1 GCA_945906945.1 Akkermansia muciniphila | reverse complement strand
TTTTCTTCCGTTCCTGGATGCTGATTCAACGAGTGCGGATATTTTACAAAACACATTCGGAGCTTCGGATGCGCGCAGCACTGCCGCGCGCCACGGTTCTGGTGGTCCCGACTCATCGATCGCCACATTTCCAACGTGGTTGACCACGATTCTAAGAGAGGGGACGCGGGTGGCAATTACAGATGCCACATTGAAGGACTCAAGGTCGCCGTTGATATCGAGAGAGCGGTCGTTGTCCGCCAATGACTGAAGATCGCTAAAATCACCGGCAGCGATGAGTCCCTTCAAGCTTATGGTTGAAGCACGTATTCCCTTGTAGATCCGGTGCATTGAGTACTTTCGAATTAGACTCTTGAAATCCGAGTCTCCAACCGGCAACCGGCCGACAATGCCCACAATGAATGGGTCCGATTTGGCGAGGTCGATGAGCCAGTCGTTATCTTCAATCCACTGGCTTGCCTCGACAATGACGGTACCGTGCACGGGTCTGAATTTCGGGAGGGCTTTCAATTCTGCCGGAAGTACGGTGCGGTACAAACTGCTCGATTTCGCCGGCCACGGTACTCCTTGCGGGCGGGAAGGGTCGTAGAAATGGGTGTGGCAGTCGATGATCTGAAGGCCGTGATCGAGGTCGTTTGAGTTGTCCGCAAATGCAGAGCAGATCAGTGCGGCTTGCGATGCGAGAAATTCTCTTCGGCCGATGTTTGAATGGAATCTCATTTGAATCTTGTTGGAGTGTGGAGTTTCGAATGATTTCGAGTGCGGCGGTTTTTCCAAAGCTTGAGATAAGCTTTCAATCGCCGCAGCCAACGGCGTGCCCATGCAAATTCAACTGCGAGAATCGCAAGCCCTGCTGGAATGACGACAATTGCGGGGCCCGGAGTGACGATCATCAGAATGCCGACGATGATCACCGAAAAACCCAGCACTGAAACGAAAATCCGTTTCGCGAGGCGGGCGGCTCCGTTCTTGGGCTGGGATGCGTAGTGCTGCGGGCTGAACCAGCGCTTCCAACCCGTATCCGGTTTTCGGGATGGCATGATCGGCTCAAGTCTGGCTCAGAGCAGAAGGAAGTTTTGAAGAAGCCTTTTGCCTTCCAGTGTGAGAATCGACTCCGGGTGGAACTGTACCCCGTGGATGGGGTATTCCTTGTGTCGCAGGCCCATGATTTCTTCCTCTTCGGTTTCGGCAGTAATTTCAAGACAGTCAGGAAACGAGGCGCGTTCAACCAGCAGGGAGTGGTAGCGGGTTGCCTCGAAAGGCGATGGAATGCCAGAAAACACACCCTTTCCGTCGTGGAGGATTGGCGAGGTTTTTCCGTGCATCAGGCGCCCAGCGCGCACAACCTTGCCTCCGAAGACATCACCAATGCACTGGTGTCCGAGGCACACACCGAAAAGTGGTATGCGCGGTCCAAAGGTTCGTATCACTTCGTTCGAAATACCCGCCTCCCTCGGCGAGCAAGGTCCGGGCGAGACGCAGATTTTCTCCGGATTAAGAGCGCGGATTTCGGTGAGAGAAATTTCATCGTTGCGCTTCACTAAAAGCTCCGCCCCGAGCTCACCGAAGTACTGCACCAAATTGTAGGTGAACGAATCGTAGTTATCGATAACCAGCAGCATAAGTCAAAAAGAGGGGTGCAACAGGTTATGGATTGAGCGGATGAACGGATCGGGCCCTGGCAATCGCAGCCATCATTCCCATGGCCTTGTTGATGCACTCCTGATGTTCGCCTTCGGGAGTTGAGTCGGCGACAACACCTGCCCCGGTCTGCACATGGGCACGGCCGTCTTTGAGGACCACAGTTCTCAGCGCGATGCAAGAGTCCGTGTTGCCATCGAATCCAAAGTACCCGACCGCCCCGGCGTAGACGCAGCGCTTGTGTTTTTCAATTTCACCGAGCACTTGCATCGCTCGGACTTTTGGCGAGCCAGATACGGTGCCTGCAGGAAACGTGGCACGCATCACATCGAAGGCGCTTTTCCCCTCCCTGAGTGTGCCTGTGACATGCGATACGATGTGCATGACATGGCTGTAGCGCTCAATGGTCATGAAGTCGGTGACTTGCACCGAGCCAAATTCTGCGATGCGACCGACATCGTTCCTGGCTAGGTCCACAAGCATGAGGTGTTCTGCGCGCTCTTTCGGATCAGAGAGAAGCTCGGCTGCGTTGGCGTCATCTTCCGCCGCTGTAGCTCCCCGGCGCTTTGTGCCGGCAATCGGGCGTATCTCGACGTGGCCATCTGTGGCGCGCACATGAACCTCCGGCGATGATCCCACCAGTGCAAATCGGCCTGCCAGCTTGAGGCAGAACATATACGGCGACGGGTTCACATCTCTGAGGGTTCGGTACAATGTGAGGGCGTCGCCGGTGTAATCTGTTTCAAAGCGTTGAGACGGGACGATCTGGAATATATCACCAGCGTGGATGTACTCCTGGCTTTTCCGTACCATCGAAAGATACTCTTCCCGAGTGGTGTTTGAGCGTGCCTCTGCCGGCGCGATCGGGTGCGCTGGAATTGGCAGTTGAGGGAGCGATATTGGACGGGCTAAGGTCGCGAGAATATCGCGGATTCGCTCGCTTGCGGTCTGATACGCGGCTGAAGCAGAGTCAGGGGAGTCGACTGTTGCGTTGACAAGAATCCGCATCCGCTTGGTGTGGTGATCGAAAATCAGGACCGTGTCGCTCAGGAAAAAAAGCGATTCAGGCAGGTCAAGTGGATCCGCCTGATTGCGCTCAACCGACGGCTCAAAAAAGTGCACTGCATTGTAGGAGAGGAAGCCGATCGCCCCGCCGCTGAAACGCGGCCCCTCGGCGTCTTCAAGTGCCTCGGGTTTTACCCACCCGAATGATTGCATTAAAATCTCCAGTTCTGATAACGGGTCGCTTTGCGTCTCGAATTCACGTGCAATGCCGTTTTCAGTAATACGGATGGTTCGCCCGCGGCTTTCCAGGAGGAACCTCGGGTCTGCGCCGACGAAGGAATATCTTCCGGCCTTCGGGCTCTTTTCCGCAGACTCCAGAAGGAAACTGTAACCGCCGGAGTCTAGCTTTTGAAAGGCGGACACCGGCGTTTCCGCGTCTGCTAAAAGATCGATCCAGACGGGTATCAGTCGACCGCGGGCCGCTAGGGTTTGGAATTGCTCCAACGTTGGAGAGATCGATAGGGGAGCCATCACAAAGGATTCAACCAGGATACAGTCTGTTGCGTAAAGAGCTACGGTTTCGCGTAGGTTTCTTTAGGATCAAACACGCGCGTTTCTTTAACATCTAGCAGCGCACCGGAGGAATCGAGTTCCTGAAAAAAACACGATTGATGTCCGGTGTGGCATGCGCCACCCACTTGTTCCACCTCAAACAGCAGCGTGTCTTGATCGCAGTCAACATGCCAGCTAATCACCCGCTGAGTGTGTCCGCTTGTTTCTCCCTTGAGCCAATATTTTTGACGCGAGCGGCTCCAGTAGTGCATCAGGCCTGTCTGAATCGTCGTCTGAATCGAGTGTACATTCATCCATGCCATCATCAGGACTCGTTTAGAGGTGGAGTCTTGAACGATTGCGGGAATCAGGCCATCGGAGTTGTACTTGAAATTTTCCATGCGTTTCGCAAAAGAGGGGGCTGATAGGGGCCGGGGGTGGCCGAAAAAAAGATTAGTTGATCATCCATTGGATCCCAAAATAACGGATCCAGCAACCCTTACGGCGGAGGTCTAGGGCGATTGCCCCACAAAAGCCGCGATTCTTCTGATGACTATTCGAGTGTCAGCCACCTTGCCACCTGTCGGGCTGCATAGGTGACAATCAAGTCTGCGCCGGCCCTCCGAAAGGCGGTCATCGCCTCCATCATACAGGTCTTCTCGTCGATCCATCCGTTGAGTGCGGCCGCCTTGAGCATGGAGTATTCACCGCTCACCTGGTAAGCCACAGTCGGCATCTGAAAGCGCTGCTTCACGCGCCAGATGATGTCGAGGTATGGCATTCCAGGCTTTACCATCACCATGTCCGCTCCCTCTTCGACGTCGAGCGCCACCTCGCGCAGCGCCTCTGCACCGTTTGCGGAATCCATCTGGTAACTTTTCCTGTCACCTGCCTGCGGGGTGCTTTCCGCTGCATCCCTGAACGGGCCGTAAAAAGCGGACGCGAATTTAGCTGCGTAGCTTAGAATCGGGGTGTTTTGAAAGCCGTGCTGATCCAGCCCCTTTCGCATCGCTCCGATTCTGCCGTCCATCATGTCCGAGGGGGCAACAATGTCGGCTCCGGCCTCGGCGTGGGAAATGGCCGTTTTGCAAAGCAGTTCGACTGAGGCGTCGTTGTCGATGGAAACGATATGCTGACGGTCCCCATCAAAATGAGTGACGCCACAGTGGCCGTGGCTCATGAACTCACAGAGACAGACATCGGTAATAATAATCAACCCTGGGCATGCCTTTTTAAGCGCGCGGACCGCACGCTGGACGACTCCGCTGGGGGAGTAGGCTTGGGATGCCTGGGCGTCTTTGTGTGAGGGTATTCCGAAAAGAAGGATGGCTGGGATGCCTTCGGCGTGAGCCGCGAGCGCCTCTTCAATGAGCGCCGGTTCCGTTAGCTGAAATACACCGGGCATGCTTGCTACCGCCGTAGGCGCGGATATTTTTTCGCTAATGAAAAGCGGCAGGATGAGGTCGCTTCTACTGAGCTGTGTTTCGCGGGTGAGTCCTCTCAATGCTTCGGAGGAGCGAAGCCGGCGCGGGCGGTGGGTTAGAGAGAGATGGGTCATTGGTCAACGAGCGGGCTTGGGTTGAAATTCCTCTGGCCTCTCCGAGAGAAGAGATCGGCTGGTGGACTTTGGCGTCAGCTCCTCCTCGTGAACGCGAATCCCGCCGGAGATAACAAGGTGGCCTTTTGCGTCCTTCGACATGGCTGGACGCCCTGCTCGAGGGGTTGATGGACGGTACAGCGCTTGTCCAAACTTGCCGGTGTCCACGTCGATTTGCGAAAGAACGTAAGTGGAGTCGCTCGAGGCGTGGAACACGTAGAGGTTGTTCGACGCATCAAACTGGGGCTGGGGTTTCATTGCCGACAATAAACGCCCTAAAAAGAAGGGGGAAAATCGAATGCCTTCTTCTTTACCCTCCAGCTTGGCATACAGAAAAATCCCTTCTGGCCGCTGATGGGTAACCAGAGCGAAAGTCCGGAATTTGCCCCCGTTGTTGCCGGCCTCTGGTATCCCAACTGTTTGCGCCCATTCCATGCGGCCGGGGTCTGCATTGAAGGTTGATTGGGTATAGAACTCCGCGCGGGTGGGGGCGAAGAACACGCCCACTCGGATCTTGTACTGCCCCGGGTGATCCAAAAAGAAAAAGTCCGAAACATTGATCGTGCGGCTAATTGTTTTTCCCGATGGAACAATTAAGGGGGGAAAAGATATTTCCTCGCGGCGTGGTGAAACAAAGTCACCGCGCAGAGCCTTGAGCTCCAGGCGGCACCAGGGCCCAAAATCAGGGGAGTCTTCAAAGAGTAGATCCTGTCCTGCAAGGTTGCTGATGGTGATTGTGGCAACGGTTGGTTCGTTGAGAAGAAACGATGTTCTCGGCAGGTGCAGCGACACATTGATCTGTGCAACCCCGTGGCAGGTCAAACAAAGCCAAATCAGCAGTAGGATTGTGGGCAGCCGGAGTTTCATGGGGTTCGCCTCGCCCTTGAAGGTGAGTCGTAGGGGTGAAGGGTGCAGTTCTATTTAGCGCAGTTTTTTGGAAACAGTCCTAAAGCCAAGAGTGTTTATTTTTTTGTCAGGAGTCGACTCGCTGGAAGACTCCAGAGTCTTGACTGGGGCCATGTAATTTCCGCCTTTGATGATTCGTTTGCCATCCTTGGCCTCACTCTCGGTCCATTCCGAAACATTGCCAGCCATTCCGACTAGCCCAAAGGGGCCAACGTCTTTTTGCTCTGCTGCGGGTGTTGAGCTTGGATCGCGAGCGCCCTCAGGAGTCGTTGATTTCGCGTTCGCCAGGAGTTGTTCAGGTTCGTCACCCCACGGGTAGATCAGGCCTTTGGACCCCCGGGCTGCGGCCTCCCACTGCTCGGAGGTTGGCAGCGATCTGCCTGCCCATGTGGCGAAGGCGTAGGCGTCCCACCATGAGACTTCAGCAACTGGCAAATGCCGCGAAGCGTCATCATTCTTCCCTGCTCGCTTTGCATCAGGTTTTGTCTCTTGCGGGGTGGCTTTTCGGTTCGTCGGCGTAATGTGGGATAGGTCCTTTGGCTGCTTTGGGTGGTCAAACTTACTGCGGATTGCAGGGTTTTTTTCCAACCAATCGACAAACTCAGCGTATTGGCCTCGAGTGATTTCAGTTTTATCCACCGAGAACGATTCTAGAGTCACGTAGTTCCCCGCGCCGACGATGTAGCGACCGGCGGGAATTAAGATTTGTTCCGGCAGGTTGAGCTTTTCTTTTGACTGAAGTGCCATAATCCCTGCCGCCACGGCTAGAGCTGCGGCTAGCGCTACAATTGTGATTACAGCCCCTTTAGTGCGCGTTTGGGTTGGTGTAGATCCGGGTGTTGAAACCGAGTCCCACTCCGTTTCAACTGCTTGGATTTCGGTTAGAAATTCTTCCCACGAGCAAACCTGCGTTTGGTGGCTTTCCTGAGTGCGCGCCAGCAAGACCCGAAGGTT